>JAHHHE010000088.1 GCA_019359535.1 Gloeocapsa sp. UFS-A4-WI-NPMV-4B04 | reverse complement strand
GTGACCCCTCTTGCTGGTTATACGCATCAATCACTTTCTGGCGCAGGTCTACAGAGTATGCTTTCATTCGGCTTCAGGTTAAGTTTACTTTTTAACTGTATTCTACTCTACCAAGAACTGCTGTATGCAAGTTACTAATGAGCGAACCTACTCTCCAGAAGAATATCTAGCACTAGAGGAAACTGCTAATTCCAAAAGTGAATACATTGATGGACAAATTTTCCCAATACCAGGCGAATCAACTAATCATAATCAGATTGCTGGCAATCTCTATGCCGAGTTAAATTTTGCTTTCAAAACGCAGGATTATGAAGTTTTTATGGGTGATGTGCGCCTGTGGATACCCCAAAAACGCATTTACACTTATCCTGATCTGATGATAGTAGTAGGAGAACTGGAGTATTTTGGCGATCGCACGGATACGATTACCAATCCCAAAATTATTGTAGAAGTATTGTCAGGCTCAACCAAGGGATATGACCAAGTAGGGAAGTTTGAGGCTTACCACACAATACCTACTTTTGAGGAATATTTAATTTTTGACCAAACCAAAATTTACATAGAACAGTATTCTAAAACAGCAAATAAGCATTGGTCGCTGCGGGAATATGATGCTGAACATACAGCAATTACTCTTGCCTCGGTGCAATTTCAAATTTCCCTAGCTGATGTGTATAACAAAGTGAAGTTTGATATAGCAGATTCCGAAAGTGAATAAGCTGGATGCTAAATGATTAGTAGAGTAATTATTATCTCAAAATGCACAGCGTAAAGTAACAAACGTCAGATCGGAATTAGAGAGCGGCAAAACAGATAGGCTGAAAGTACTCAGTTCTCATCCATCTGCTTGCCCCATGTATAGTCTAAAAGAAGTATTCTGCCGCGTCGATGACTTTTGCCAAGCCTTTGAATTGAGGGGGCGACAAAGTAGCTAAATAGTTTGCTGTATAAGAGCCATAGCCGTCAATTCCATCAGGTAAAAGGTCTGCTTATATTTGATGTCCACTCACCAAGAAGCACGTACATAAATGCAAAATCGCTTGCTTGCTGGCTTAACGAGTGAGGAGCTAAAACGCTTGCACCCTCATCTGGAGCAGGTTTCCCTCTCGCATGGGCAGGCGCTCATCCTGCCTGATGAGCCTATCGAGTTTGTCTATTTCCCTCTTAACTCATTGCTTTCTTTAGTAACCGTGATGGAGGACGGTTCAACAGTCGAAGCCAGCTCTATCGGGTGTGAGGGGATGGCAGGTTTACCAATTCTTTTGGACGCAGGCACGACACCGATGCGTACACTTACGCAAATCCCTGGTAAAGCTGTGCGGATTAAAGCAAAGATAATTAAACAGGAGTTCGACAGAGGTGGTGCGCTACAAAAGCTTCTCTATCGTTACATACACACAATCATTGTTATCGGTTCCCAAAGTGCTGCCTGCAACCGTCTTCATCATCTAGAAGCAAGACTCTGCCGTTGGTTGCTGATGAGTAGTGACGGTGTGGGTTCAACAGAACTTCCCCTAACACAGGAATTCCTAGCGACGATGCTCGGTGTCAGGCGTGCCGGAGTCACCGAAGCTGCTAGCCAACTGCAAAGCAAGGGCTTAATTCGTTACCAGCGAGGATACATCCAGATTATTGACACTAAGAGCTTGGAAACAGCCGCGTGCGAATGTTACGGGGTTGTCAAGGCAGAGTATGACCGCTTGTTTGGCTGAAATTGAATAGCACTAAGCTAACGGGAAATTATGCTGTAAGTGTATTCAGGTTACTAGGCTTTCCGCCCTCAACTTGTAGCTTAACTGACTCGGAAATAGATTTCCATTTGTGGTGGTGAACGCAGTTCATGACGAGTTAGTGCCATTGCCTTTAAGCATATTTAGCATGACTAATTATTGTGAACTCTTGACAAAGCCCAAAAAGGTACGCTAGCGGACAGACAAATATTTGGCAATATTTCATGCTTGTTAAAAAGCAGAGCCAAAAAGTTAGTCAGAGCATTGAGCAGGGCAGTGATAATGCAAGATATTCAAAACGAAGTGATTTCGCAGCAAACTAAAATTTTGATTGATAACCTGCTGTTAGGGAGATTTACATTAGTTGAGATTGTTAAGGTAACAGGTATCTCAGAGCAATTGCTACAAAATTATCTCAATGCCAAGTCTATTGTTGAGCCTCAACAAGTGCTTTCTTCAAACTAAAGCAAGGATGGAATAGATGATTTACGTTTGCTGATTCTAACTTTTAGCAAAGAAGTAATAACAGTACGCTAGCGGACAGACACATAGGTTAGTATTTAGTATACTGTGCTGTGGAAAGGTAATTAACGCCACAAGAACAGCAATCTTAACCTGTGTTGTCTGATTGACTAAACGTTATTAAATAAATCCTCCATCTTTATAGGAATATTTAGAAGTTTTTGCTCAAAATTATTTGACAGGGGCTAGAACTTACGCAATGGTAAAAAAATAATAACCAAGAATTTAAGCAACTATACAGTTACTTAAATTATTTAGCTTTTTCGGGTAATTTTTGGAGTAAATCTCCCTCTCAAGAAATTGAACAAATAATTCTAAAGATGGAAAATAAGCGGATTTTATTAGAAGTAATATTAACTCATAAATCCCTATTTTTAGAGCATGGGAGCAGTTAGCTATCAGCCAACTTATAGGCAAGAGTTTTGACCGTTGGAGTTGTAGCTTATTACTTTCAACACTTATTAAGACTAGCGATGTCTATCAATGACTCAATTACTATGGATATGCACGAGCGCGATCGCTTCGAGTTACTAAATGCTTATCTTGATGGCGAAGTGACTGCTGCTGAACGGCGGCAAATAGAGGACTGGCTGACAACCGATTCCGCAGCTCAGTGCTTGTATTCACGAGCATTGGAGCTACGCCAGAAGTGGCAGATCATGTCGCCACCAGCACAGCAACCAGTAGCAAGCGAAGTTAAGCAAATGTTCTCATGTAGGAAAAAACCCAACGCTGTGCTTTGGGAGGCTACTGTACTTGCTGCTGTGTTGCTTGGCGCTTTGTTGGGTGTCGTACCGGAGCGCCAATCTCCTGTCTTGCCAATGGCTCAAGGCCCACAACTGACGGTTAAGCCTGAGTCCTGGCACTGATCTAGACCGAATAGCACCAAGCTAACGGTAAATTAGACTATGGCTGTAGACTATGACTGTAGCCAATTTCCTAGGCCTCTAGCCCTCAACTTGTGCTTATCTTCGTGCCATTCAGACCATAGGCATCAGCGCGACGAGTGTGAAACCAGCAGCAATCAATAAACCCTTTTAGAACAATGGTTTCTCGAAGTTGGGCGCTTGTGTAGCGGCGTTAGCAAAGCTAACACCACAAGCATTTAACAACGAGGGGTGAATTTAGGATGAAATAAGCAACGCACGGACATCAAGAAATGTGAGTTAGAAACAATAGGCCCATCGACCCCAACAAGGGAAATTGTCTTGTGTCAAATTGGTCAAATGCTCAATAACTTCTGGGGCTTGGGATTCACTTCGGTTTCAACAAGCCTTGGTTTTTACTATGAGCAGTTACGCATTAGAATCTTCTTTACAAACAGCGTCTCAGTCTTCTACCTTGAGCTATTTTTGCAACCGTTTTTTTGTATTGTTGATAATAAAAAAATATTTTATATTCTTATTTTTAATAAGAGAGTAGGAAAGGTAACAGGAATAAAATTTTACTGTTTGTTAGTCAACTAATGAAACTCTAAATTGAGTTTTTGTAGGTATTGGTATATACATTTGGTTGTTTTTATAAGTCTTTCTAAAGATGTTTTCACATTCTCCTAAAGAGAGAGAACAATAATTGCCAAGATAAATAATATGAATGGATACAGAGTTAGTGGGTAATGTAAATACAAAATTTAAAAAACATGATCGCCGCCTACAAAAAACAGGTTTAAATTATGGTCAAAAAGACAGCCAGCAAGTGATTAAGTCTATGGTGAAAGGAGACATAATTTAACATCTCACTCAAAAATACAGACAGACAAAGATTTGAGCATATGTAGCATTTTTTACTACTAGAAATGAGCTTTTGGCTTTTTGGGGTTGTTTAACTGGGGTTTCATTTGGATCAATAACAATTACTTTTCTAGCCTAGCTATAGTCATGTAATTGCTTTTTGTTCGGCAGATTGAAAACTCCTAAGAAAAGCCCTCGTCTCTAATTTTCGCATTATAAAACAGGCATTTGAACACACAGTTCCCAAGGTTGAACAAGGTGGAAATATGTGCGGTACTCTCGTGCCTTACTCCAGGTTAATGACAATTTGATACTTAATTAATTAGATTTACCTGATTTCTTTTTTTTTGTTCTACCTGTCACACCTTACTTACCTTGTGGCAAAACATTTCCTTGTGATGTCACAGATTATGCCTGAAATTTTCGCACTTTGAAATATTTTTGCTGTTTGTAGGTTATGGGCTATACCCAGACTGACTTACTGTTTTTACCTGATTATCCACTTATCCAAGAAGTCTAATGGTTAACTTACTCAGACCGCCCAGTGTTTCAAGTTCTCGCCAAGGTACTGTAACTGGTTTGTGGAGGGAACAGTCTCCTTACGACAGGAGGGCGCTTAATACTGGTATCGTCCATTTCGGACCGGGCCGTTTTTTTAGGGGTCACCTCGCCTACATAATACATAACTATCTTGCACAGAAGGATTCCCAAGAGCGAAGATGGGGCATTTGTGGGGTTAGCCTCAAGAGCCAACGCACCATTACGACGTTGAAACCGCAGAGATTCCTTTACACTTTGACCAAACACTCTAGTTGCGCTCTTAATCGTGAGGAAGCGTCCGTTATAGGTTCTATCAGGGAAATCGTTGATGGTAGAGAGAAGTGCGACTATGTGCTTGAAAAGATGACATCTCCCTCTGTGCATCTCGTGACTCTGACAATTACTCAAGGAGGCTACCATCTAGACAAGAGTTTTAATCTCGACACAGCGAATGCAGAGATCGCGCACGATCTACAAAATCCTTCCACTCCAACCACCGCAATTGGCTTTATAGTAGAGGCGCTACGCCGACGACGCGATCGCGGCATGACCCCCTTCACCACCCTTTCTTGCGACAACCTTCCCAGAAACGGAGAGATCCTGCGAAGAGCAGTGCTAGCTTACGCTGACCTGATTGAGCCTCAGCTTGCAGCATACATCAGGGATAACGCGATCTTTCCTAATACGGTAGTAGACAGGATTGTGCCTCAACAGCAAGAATCCGACTATAACTACCCCAGCCGACTGTTGCAAGTTCGCGATCGCGCACCCATTGTAACGGAACCATTTTGGCAGTTTGTCGTGGAGGAGTTCACAGGCGATCGCCCCAAGTGGGAAGATGCGGGGGTGATTATGACGGAGGACATCACTCCATTTTTGTATATGAAGTCGAGGTTCTTGAATGCAGTACACTCCTTCATAGCCTGTTTAGCTGTAAGAGCAGGTATAAAGTATATGCATGAGGCGATCGCTCTACCAGAATTCCACTTGTTTACTCGGCTGCTCATGGACGACATCGCCGCAGCAACACCAGTGCCGAGCGAGATGTGTGAACAATATATGGAGCAGGTGTTACTAAGGCTGAGTAACGAGGCTCTTCCCGATACTACTGAGAGAATCTCCTCAGAAACCTGTAGGAAAGTAGGCAAGTATATATTTCCGATACTTCAGGATGCTTATAGCCGAAAGGTTAGTATGAAGCGGATTATACTTCCAGTTGCGGCGTGGCTTCTTGCAGTCCGAGAGGGGGTGAGCGAGTCTGGTCAGCCCTATCATGCCAAGGATACTCTAAGCGCAGTAACAGCGATTCAAGAAGGCGCGGTGATTAGCCAGATTCTGGGATTGGAGAATTGCGAACTGAAAGAGGCAGTAGATAATGAATGCCACCAAGCAATACTTGATCTCCAGACTCACGGATTATTGACTACGCTTAAGAATTACAGTGAAGGAGGTCTTTTAAATGAAACCGCTTCGGCATGGAATGGTAGTACTTTTTGATCACGACGGAACTGTCGTTGATAGTGAAATCATTGCACTTAAGAGCGCATGGAGGCTGACAGGTGAAGTGGCTCGTGAGTTCCCTGGCGCTCAACACTATGAGCTTGATGAGTTTGTTAAAAGCTTCGCCGGGAAACCTTACAGGGAAATACTCAAGAATATCTACGCAGACTCATTAACCACTCTTAATGAGTGCGATATTGACGCTCTAGTGGCTGAAGAAGAAAAGAGAGCGATTGAACGACTTAGTATAGAGGCAAAAGCGACTGAAGGAACGCCTAAAGTGCTGTCTTACCTGCGCGACGACGGATTTGAATATGCGCTAGTAAGTAACAGTAGCTTACAGCGACTGAGTGCTTGCCTTACTTCTGCTGCCTTGACCGACTATTTCCCCAGCGAACAGATATTTAGCGCTCACAACTCTCTCCCCATTGCGCGACCCAAGCCGCTGCCTGACATCTACCTATATGCAGCGAAGTGTCTAGACGCTGAAGTTTCTCTTTGCGTGGCAGTTGAAGATTCTATCAGTGGGGTAAGGTCTGCGGTTGCCGCTGGAATTGGGCAGATTATCGGTTATGTAGGGGGAACTCATATAAGCGAGGATGAACGAACAAGCCGTGCAGATGCTCTTCAGTCGGCTGGGGCCCAACAAGTTATCGAGCGGATGGACGATCTGATCGGGCTATTGTGATGATCAGAGGAGCAGCTTCCAAAACTCGTCGTCACCACTTGGCATAAATAAATGAATAGCAATACCAGCGCAGACTCAACAATCAAGCTGAATCAAGCATCCCTGTCTCGTCTACCTGGAAACGTGCGCGTACCCAAGTACGATCGCCGTCAAATCACTAATGGAATTGTGCATATTGGAGTAGGTGGCTTTCATCGATCGCACCAAGCGCTCTATCTGGATGATTATTTCCATCAGAATCCTGGTAGTGACTGGGGAATCTGTGGTGTTGGATTGCTTGACTATGGCTATGACAAGCGTATGCGGGATGCGCTGCTGTCCCAAGATTGTTTGTATACTCTGGTTGAGCGATCGCTTTGGAGCGATCGCGCTCGAGTCATCGGTTCAATCACTCAATACCTGTTTGCACCAGACAATCGTCAAGCAGTTATTGAAGCAATGGCAACTCCCGAATGCCGAATTGTTACTCTAACGATCACTGAAAGCGGCTACTACTACATTGAAGGAAGTGGCAAATTCGATGTGAACCACCCGACGATGCAGCACGATTTGCAACACCCTGACCAACCAATTGGGACATATGGTTTTTTGACAGCCGCACTCGAAAAACGACGTAAACAGGGATTGGCCCCCTTTACCGTACTGTCCTGCGACAACTTGCAGGGCAACGGCGACATGGTGCGGAAAATGCTAACGACATTTGCCCAAATGCGCGATCCGGCTTTGGCAAATTGGATTGCTGAATACGTTGCGTTTCCCAACTGCATGGTCGATCGCATTACTCCGCTCACAACCCCAGCAGATATCAAAATGGTGGCGGAATTTGGGATTGATGATGCGTTTCCATGCGTTGCAGAGCCTTTTACCCAGTGGGTAATTGAAGATACGTTTTGTGCAGGCAGACCCGATTGGGAATCCGTTGGCGTACAAATGACCAACAATGTTCGTCCCTACGAGATGATGAAAATTCGGCTGCTCAACGCCAGCCATATGCTAATTGGCTATCTCGGCTCTCTGGCAGGCTACACCTATGTTTATGAAGTCATGGCTGATCCCTTGTTTGGGCAAGCAGTCGCTAACCTAATGGACGAGGTGACACCAACGCTCCAACCCGTTCCTGGAATTGATTTAGACGATTATAAAAAGACTTTAATTGAACGGTTTTCCAATCCCAAAATTCGCGATCAGCTGCCGCGCCTGTGCCTAAATGGATCAGCCAAAATTCCTAAGTTTGTTTTGGGTTCGCTCCGCGATAAATTACAACTAGGAGGATCGATCGATTACCTAAGTTTGACGGTTGCTGCTTGGTGTCGATACCTCGCTAGTCATGACGAACAAGGGCAACCTACTCCCATTGATGACCCATTAGCAGATATCCTCGCTCAACGCGCCCGCTTGAATGAATTAGATCCCAGACCATTACTCAGCATCTCTGAAATTTTCGGAGATTTAGTACAGTCGCCAAGTTTCGTCGAGGCTGTTACTAACCAGTTGCGCTCTTTGCATGAGTTCGGTGCTAAAGAAACGCTAGTCCGATTTTCGCAGGCACACTAAGGCATTATCAACTTAAGGAGCAATTTTAGCTTTATTAAGCAATAAATCTAATTGGGGATTCTTAACTTTTAAGTATTTGAGGATTAGCCTAATGCTGCTTGGCATTGATTTAGGAACAGGCTCTGCTAAGGCATTGCTCCTAGCGACAGACGGAACCACTATAGGTGAAGCATCAAGCTCCTATCCTGTTCATGCACCCTACCCTGGATGGGCTGAGTCGGAGCCTGGGGATTGGTGGTTAGCTGTTGGCGAGGCTGTTAGGAAGGCAGTGGGAAATTACGCTACTCAAGTACAGGCGATCGCACTTTCAGGGCAAATGCATGGTGTTGTCCTAGCTTCGGAGCCGGGTCAGCCCCTGCGTCCTGCTATCCTCTGGGCAGATACTCGTAGCACCAAACTTAACGCTTATCATTCGCTCGATGCCAGTATTCTAGAGCGATTAGGCAACCCGATTACGGCTGGCATGGCTGGTGCAACCTTGCTGTGGCTGCGAGAACACGAGCCTACTGTTTACGCCCAAGCGCGTTGGGTACTCCAGCCAAAAGATTGGCTACGGTTACGGCTGACTGGAGAAGTTGCAACCGAACCATCTGACGCTAGTGGTACTTTGCTTTACGATGTTGTATCAGACAACTGGGCTGGGGATGCAATCTCAGCTTTGAATCTACGTTGTGATTGCTTACCAAAAATTATCCCCTCTAGTGCGATCGCAGGCTACCTGACGGCTGTTGCTTCAGAGCATCTTGGCTTAAGAGTTGGCTTAAGAGTTATCGCTGGTGCTGCGGATACGGCAGCAGCAGCGCTTGGTAACGGACTACTAGAGCCTGGATTAGTTCAACTAACCATCGGCACAGGCGCTCAAATCATTACACCTCGCTCCCAACCAATTATCGATCCTCATGGTCGTACACATCTCTATCGAGCCGCCGTACCTAACGGGTGGTACACCCTTGCCGCAATGCAAAATGCGGGACTAGCGCTTGAGTGGGTACGAGGTATCCTCGGCTTGAGTTGGCAGCAAGTCTATACTAAAGCGTTTGCTGTTCCCCCAGGATGTGAAGGGTTGACATTTTTGCCATACCTCACGGGTGAGCGAACTCCACACCTTGACCCTTATGTACGCGGCGCCTGGGTGGGGCTTGGACTTCATCACACCCAGGCGCACCTGATGCGGGCAGCTTTAGAGGGAGTTGCTTTTGCCTTGCGACAAGGTTTTGAGGCACTTGAGGCAACAGGTTTTAAAGCGACAGAACTGCGTTTAGCAGGCGGTGGAACGGTAGAAATGCCTTGGAAACAATTACTGACTGATGTATTGAGAATACCCCTTTATGCAACTACAGTTGCTGCTGCTTCCGCGCGTGGTGCTGCTCTGCTGGCGGGTATAGGAATTGGCGTATATGCAGATGCTAATGATACGAGCAAACTGGCAGCCTCACCAACGCTTGCTGCAACTCCCCAATCAGTTGATTCAGCCTTAGAAGATGCTTGGATGCGATATCAATCCCTTTATCCACGACTTTCAAAAATCTGATCGAAATTATGCCTCAGAGGAACCACTAGAAGGTATTTACAAATAAATTTTTAAGCTGTGAGGCTGTTTGACATCAGTTAAATGAGAGAATTGAGTTTACTAAGAAGATAGATAGGCATTATATGCATATAGTAGGTGGCATAAAGCTTCCCAAATCAGCTGACGTTTTTGATTTATACATACAGTGTAATGAAGCTGCATCTATAAACTACCAGGAAGATGACAAAAAAGTTGTTTTACGTCAGGGAGGTATTATATGCTCAAATTCTTACTTTAATTCATTTTATGAAAAATTTTATACTAAATATACAACTCTTAGCTCTATCTACTATGTGCTGAAACTTGAAGGCGATTTTAAAGTTTCTGTTTACAGAGAAGTTAAGGAGGAAAACAAAAAAGAGATTATTTCTCAAGAGAAGTTTGAAAAATGTCAATTCTCAGATCCTATAAAAATCTTACCAATAAATCTCCTTCAAGATGAAAACGCTGGCAGAATATATTTTGAAATAATCTGTTCTAGTGAACAGGGTGCATTTAAAGAAGCGTGCATAGCAACTGATGAAAATAAAACTAGAGAAGTATCGTTAGCAATTATAATTTGCACATTCAAAAAGGAGGATTATATAAAAAATACATTATCTACTATTTTTCAAGATAAGTTACTAGAAACTAAGAACTTCAAATTATTTGTTGTTGATAATGGTAGAACTTTAGACAAAGCTGATTTCAAAGAGCCAAAGCTGAAACTTGTTCCTAATATAAATGCGGGTGGAAGTGGTGGTTTTACTAGAGGGCTAATTGAAGCTTTAGAGGAGAACGTCTACTCTCATTTTTTGCTTATGGATGATGATATAGAGTTAGAAAGTGAATGTATTTATAGGTTATTTTCTTTGTATGAGTACGCCAAAACTGATTTTGCAGTAGCTGGCGGGCTGCTAAATTTACAGGAAAAGCATATGTTGTATGAAGCAGGAGCTACGTATAACGAAGATTCTAAAACTAGAGGATTTGCACCTGGCTCATTAACCGCTGTAAATAATAATATTGATCTACGAAGTTCTAGTTCTCTCAACAAATTACTGGTGGAAGAACATATAGATTATGGGGGCTTTTGGTTTTTCTCTTTTTCTAAAGAAGTTGTTAAAGAAATTAAATTACCACTGCCTTTATTTATCAAGATAGATGATATAGAGTTTTGTTTAAGAATTAAAGATTTGGGTAACAAAATAGTAGCTTTTCCCTCGATAGCTGTCTGGCATCAACCGGCTTCTGCAAAAAAATTAAATTGGGAAACTTATTATTATATTCGCAATGATTTAATAACTTATGCCATCCATTATTCGATAGAATATATGGATACAGTTCAGCATTTTACAAAAGTAATACTTCACTCTTTATCAAGTTTTGATTATAATTATGCAGAAATGGTTATAAAATCTTTTGAAGACTATATAAAAGGGCCAGATTTTATTAAAAACTCTGAGCCAGAAGTCTTGCACTTAAACATTTTAAAGCTTAGTAAAAGCTTTAATAACCAAAATGAGGTAGATGAATTAGCTGGTATTAACCTTTTGACTAGGTGGTTTCAAGTTGCTGCTAAAAGTAGTATTGAATGGTCATCCGTAAGTAGAGAATGGAAAATTGCTTCAAAGGACCTGACATCTACTCTATTTTGGCAGCAATACCTTGGGCTAAAGAACTAGAATTGAGAGCCTCACTCAAACGCAATATGAAAAATCGTTTGATGCCTATGAGTGACCGCCTGCTGCTACCCAAGCGTACCATCATTGAAACCATTCCCAAGAAGCCCTCTATTGACCTTGAACACAATTTACTGACCGCAACTTAACCCGAACTCACGTTAACAAATAATCTCTTGGTGCAGTAGTGAATCGTTGTAAAAGACAGCAGAAAGCAGGGAAAGAAGCGTACAGATTGAACGCAGCTTTTCTCCCTTGCTAACAGCTTTGTAAAGTAAGCTCGTGAAAACTATTACCAGGTTAACTTGCTAAGGCAGGCGTGTTATTGATTATAGCTTCGCTTACCTCATTAGCTTGAGCTTGTTGTTCCGCCGCTTGTGCGGAAAATTCAGCTAACTGCCCTTCAATCTCGTCACGGACAATTTGGCGATACTCTAAGAAATGCTCATTATGAGCGCAGACAGTAAGGTAATGTTCCCAAACAGCCGGATTGCGCTTGATCATGCTAAACAAATGATGCCAAAATTTAAAGCGAGTTTTGCGTTTTACACCCTGTCGCCAAATTACAATTAGTAGCGCTTGTAAATCTACCCAACTAGGCATTTTAGCTGGAGCTTTGCACTTGGGCGCACCCATCATCAGAAAACAGCGATAGGTACGATCTAGAAACTTCTCGGCATCGTACAATTCCCAAAACGCTTCAATGTATTCTCTGCCAATATCTTCTAGAGGGCGAGTGGGGATAAAGTTCATCAAAGTTGTTTGGTTGATGTTACCATCTTTCCCCCGTAAGCGTCCTTCTTTTTCTAGCCGATGCCACAAAGCAGTATTAGGTAAAGCTTGCAGCATGGCAAAAGTAGTGGTGGGAATACCTGTAGTTTCGGCAAAGCGGACAATGCGATCGCCTGCACCCGCTTTTTCCCCGTCAAACCCAATAATAAACCCTGCCATCGGTCGCAATCCAGCTTTTGTAATTGCTTGGACAGACTCAACCAGCGAGTTGCGGGTATTTTGAAATTTCTTTGTCATTTGCAGACTTTCCTCATCCGGTGTTTCAATCCCCAGAAACACCGCATTAAAGTTGCACTCCACCATCAGATCCAGCATTTCTTGATCTTGGGACAAGTCAACTGAGGCTTCAGTGTTGAAGGCGAAAGGATATTTGTGTTCCGCCATCCAGATTTTTAACTCTTGCAACAATAGCTTGACATTGCGCTTGTTCCCAATAAAGTTATCATCCACCATAAACACGCTGCGCCGCCATCCTAGCTGATAAAGGCAATCTAACTCTGCTAACAGTTGCGCTGGAGTTTTAGTCCGAGGCTTACGGCCGTAGAGAACAATAATGTCGCAAAATTCGCATTGGAAGGGACAACCCCTGGAAAACTGCACTGACATGGAATCATAGGCATCCAATTCCAACAAGTCAAAGCGGGGTATCGGAGTTGTTGTGACATCAGGTTTTTGAGTTGTGCGGAAAATTCCACTTTTGTCGCCTCGCTGCACAGCCTCAACAAACATCGGCAGCGTAATTTCACCCTCATCCAAGATCATATAATCTGCCCCAGCTGATATTGCTTCATCGGGAACTGAGGTTGGATAAGGGCCACCAACTGCAACTAATTTTCCGCGTCGCTTTGCTTCTTTAATTTGGTCGATTAAGTCTTGTTTCTGGACAATCATCGCACTGAAAATGCAGACATCGGCCCATTCCCACTCCGCTTCTGTGACGGCGCGGATATTGCGATCCACTAGCTTGAACTCCCATTCTTGGGGCAAAATGGCAGCTACGGTTACTAACCCCAAGGGTGGTAACAAAACTTGGCGATTGACTAATTCTAAAATCTTTTCATAAGACCAAAAGGTTTTAGGAAACAGAGGATAAACCAGTAAAACTCGCATATATTTAAATCCTCACACTTATATAGCTATCAGCTTAAGGGCTAAACTATGAATGATCAGGTGTAAAAAGCTGCATCATTTTCATTCGTCCTACTTGCTTAGTTTTGACGGCACTAAAGCTATTTAGTGTCTTATTTTCATTAATTATTAACACATCGGGTTGGCTATCAGCTAAAAGTTTGCTTTTTTTAACCCAAATGCTAACACCCAAATAATCAAGCTCTACTATAGGGAAAGTGTAACGCAATCTTTAGTTTTTACAAATTATTAACTACTTGTTTGGTGCGTTAGAGTCATTTTTCAGTGTTTTACTTCAGCAGAAATCCCATAAATTTTCAGGACATCGCTGAGGGTAGCACAGTAATTCGGCAGTCCAAAAGAGCTAGGGTTCACTGGGTTTTTGTAACTAAAATGCCGACAGCGCAGACAGAAACGATCCCACGCAGCCATTTGAATTCGGAACAAAACAATTAATAAATTAGCCAATGACAAAGACAGAGGAATGCGAAAGTAAATCTTTTTGTTCAAATAGTCGCAAATTTCTTCTATCGCTTGGTTTACAGTTAATCGTTTTTGACCTAAAACAAGGAAGCGCGGGTGATTGCTTGCTAGAGGATGATCAATTAAGTATCGTACCACTTGGGCAATATCTTGCCCGTGAATAAAATGGAAGCTGCCATCTGCTTTAATAAAGCGGATTAAGTCAACGTATTTCACTACTTCCGGTAAGCCAGTTGTCAGATGGGAATATGGTTTTTGAGCGTCGCCTCCTACTACGAAGGTAGGAAACAAAGTTGTAAGTTTAGGGGCTAACGCACTTTTTGATAATTTAAGTAAACCGTCGTATTTAGAACGAATGTAGTCTGTACCTATTTCACCTGCTTCTTTGAGTAACTGATTGTTGCTGTCTAAAATACTAGCTGTAGAGAAATATATTACCTGCTGACATACCTCTGAATCAAGCAGGTTTAGTAATTCGTGTGTCTTAGAAACGTTGATATCAAAGGTGTCTGCGCCACCCCAAGCGGTTGCTGTGAGAACGGCAATATCTATCGTTTTTAGCAAGCTAGAAAACTGGCTAATTTCTCGCATATCACCCTGTAAAACCGTGATTCCAGGGCGAAATTGCGTATCTACTTGAAGGTTATTTGGGTTCCTAACGAGTAGATACAATTCGTGAGCAGTTTCTTGAATTAACGCTTCGGCGATGTAGTGACCAATGCAACCACTTGCACCAGTCACTAAAATCCTTTTAGGAGTCATATATTAGCGCTTGATCTGCTTGGCTGTTTCAAAGAAGAAAGCGACATTTTCTTCTGGAGTGCTAGGCAAAACGCCATGACCAAGATTTAAGATATGTCCTTGATTGCCAGCTTTGCGGACAGTATCATAAATGCGATCGCGGATCACTTCTTTGGAACCAAATAAAACACACGGATCTAAATTTCCCTGTACGCCAATATTTGACCCTATTCTTGCCCTTGCTTCTGCCATATCAACTGTCCAGTCTACGCTGATAATATCTACACCCGCCAAAGCCATCCGCTCTAAAATCCCAGCGCTGCCGTTGATGTATAGAATTAGAGGTGTCTCTGGGTGAGTTTGCTTGACTTGCTCTACTACCCGTCGCTGGTAAGGTAAAGCAAATGCCTCGAAGTCTTGCGGACTAAGTTGCCCTGCCCAAGAGTCGAACATTTGTACTACTTGAGCGCCACAATCAATTTGATAGCGGACGTAAACTGCGATCGCGTCTGCTAGTTTGCCTAAAAATTGATGCAGCATAGCTGGTTCTGAAAAAGCCATGCTTTTGATGATTGTGTAGTCTTTAGAGCTTTTACCTTCAATCGCGTATGCAGCCAGTGTCCAAGGCGCACCTACAAATCCTAGTACAGTGCTGCTGTCGCCTACTTCCCGCCGTAAAGTTTGCAGAATTTCCCGAATAAAGGGCAGTGATTCTGCTGGATCTAGATCATGCAGTTTGTCAATTTGTTCTTGGCTGCGAATTGGCGGGTCAATTATCGGTCCCCGTTGTTCAATAATATCGAACCCAATCCCAATTCCTGGTAGTGGTGTGAGGATATCTGAAAACAGAATTACTCCGTCTGGCTGGAAGGCGCGAAACGGTTGCAAGGAAATTTCTATGGCAATTTCAGGGTTTTCTGAGCGTTCCCGAAATGAAGGATATTTATCCCGTAGATCCCGATACGCTTTCATATAGCGCCCTGCCTGCCGCATCATCCATACTGGCGGACGCTCTAATACTTCACCACGCGCTGCCCGCAGCAAATAGGGAACCTGAGTTGAAACAGTCATTTAACGATGTGCCTTAATTTTGTTTTTTATGCATTAGCTAGCTTATCATTCCAGAGCTAACGCACTCTCGCTCCCCTGTAATTAAGCTAATTTTTTATTGTTAAATTTTTATCGTTTGCCGACTTTTTTCGAGGGTCGGTTTTCTATTGATTTTTGTGCTAAAATCTAATTTAAATAATAGGAATATTAACTAAGATAATATTTTGGCACAGATTCCAATTATAAAATAGATAATATCAAAAAGTTGGGCGCAAGTCTAGTACCTTTCTAAAAAACTCTTTCCTTAGACTATCGACTTGCTTTTATTTTTATGCTAAAGTGTATTTTATATAATTGAAATCTTGACTTAAATAATATTTCGGCACAGATTCTAATTATTATAAAATAGATAATATCAAAAAGTTGGGTGAAAGTCTAGTACCTTCTAAAACAAATTTTCCCTAAAAGTAATTAGAAAGACAAAACACCTTGGTCAGCATTCAGTTGAGCCTTAATACCAACAGGTAAAGCAGCATTGCAGCCATCATGACCAAAGGGGAGATTGGAGACAATCGGAATGCCTAAATCACCCAGGCGATCGCGCAGCACTTCTTCAACCGTCAAGCTAGGTATATTGGACGGGGGTTCGCAACGGCTAAAACGCCCCAAGGCAATACCGCAAACTTTGGACAATGCACCACTACATCGCCATTGTGTCAGCAGCCGATCGATGCGGTAAGGAGCTTCTGTGACATCTTCTATAGCGAGAATTACATTATCAAAATTTGGTTGGAATGGTGTCCCGAGTAAATGAGTAGCAACGGTGAGATTGGCTGGTAATAGAATACCTGTAATAATGCCGCCGCCCCATCCTATACCTTGAAGCGGTGCAAGAGGACGACCTTCTAGCAAATCAAACAATCGCTCAATTGACCAATCTGGTTCAGATGCTAGGGTTGTTAGCACGGGAGCATGAATGCCTGAAATACCAGTTAAGCTGAGACTCCAGAGCAAGGCAGTAATATCAGAAAAGCCAATTAGCCATTTTGACGTTTCAACTTGAGGCCAAGTCCAGTTTTCTAGGATTCTGGCGCTACCGTAACCGCCTCTAGCACAAAGAATACCGCGACATTCTGGATCTTGCCAAGCGTTAAGTAGTTGCTTATGGCGATCGCTATCTATTCCTGCTAGATAACCCCAGCGATGGTCAACACCCTCACTGACTTCTACTTCATAACCGCGCAATCGCCAAATCTCCACACCCGCATTAAAAGTATCCCATTCTCTTAAAGCACCACTCGGAGTAATTACCCGCAGCAAATCACCCTGTTTTAATGGTGGTGGTAATTGGCAATTCATTTTAATTCCAAGAGTAATAGAATATGGGCTTGTGCTGTTTGATAGATACTTGTGACACAAATAATTACCCTTTGTATCTTTGCATTTTTGGCAGGTTTAATAGACTCAATTGTTGGTGGCGGAGGTTTGATTCAACTTCCAGCACTTTTGGTACTTCTACCCAATACAGCTATACCTCTGATTATGGGTACAAGTAAATTGTCATCTTTTGCTGGAACATCAGTTGCTGTAATACGTTTTTCTAAAATAGTTCCAATTAGCTCTTTAATAGTTATATTAGCTGCAATCGCAGCGTTTATTTTTTCCTTTATTGGTGCAAAAACTGTAAGTATTATTCATCCTGACATTATCCGCCCGATAATACTTTTAGTTCTTATTGTAGTTGCTATTTATACTTTCTTTAAAAAAGACTTTGGAGTTCAATATTTTTTCAAACCTCAAGATAGAAAACAAATAATATCCGCAGGTATTATTGGTTCTTTGCTTGGTTTTTACGATGGCTTTTTAGGCCCAGGTACTGGTAGCTTTTTAATTTTTGCCTTTATCTCAATTTTAGGTTTTGATTTCCTGAGAGCTTCAGCTGCTGCAAAAGTTGTTAATTTTGTAACAAACCTTTCAGCACTTATTTATTTTACTTTCACTAATAATGTTATTTATCATCTTGCCTTACCAATGGCAATATCTAATATGCTAGGAGCTAGTATTGGTTCTCACTTAGCAATAGTAAAAGGAAGTTCATTTATCAGAATTATATTTATAGTAGTAGTTTCTATATTAATTACTAAATTAGCTTATGATATATTTTTTAGTAAAAGCTAGTAAACAGAATAAACTTTATAACAAGAAAGAATAAATTTAGCTTGTTAGCAATTAATATTTTTAGTTAAGCTATCAACAATTCATAAAGATTGTAAAATATCCCGAAACCACAGTTCAAAGCGATCGCCTAGTGCTGCTACAGAATACTCAGTTTCAGCTTGGTTACGGCAAGTATAGCGCTCAATTTGATCCAAACGTGCGATCGCATCCACCAATCCATTTACATCATCTGGTTCCACCAAAAACCCCGTCATTCCATCCTGTATAATCTCACTGGGGCCACCACGATTATAGGCAATTACTGGCACTCCACAAGCCAGCGCTTCAATTGCCACATTCCCAAACGCTTCCATCCACCGGGGTGTCATCAGCATAGCTCGACATTGACGTAATTCTTGCTGCATTTGAGCAGTTGACATAAATCCTAGATATTTAATGGGTACATCAGGATAATCTTGACAAATCTTTTCCCAATAACTTTTATCCTGCATTTTGCCCATAATTTTGAGAGGAATATTCGCAATTTGCGCTGCTGCTACTGCATCTTCTAAACCTTTCTCTGGTGCAATCCTACCTAACCACGCTAACTCTAGTTGCGGTTGAGCGCAAAACTGATACAGTGACAAATCAATGCCGCTACTCAAACAAGGACACTGCTGATTAATATTAAATGTTGCAGCTTGTGAGGAGGTATAAAAGCCAATTGTGCCAGGAAATTGAGCCGCTACTTGTGCAACAATTTGATCCATTGCTTCATATAGCGAACCCATGCTGACAAAATGGGCAATGGGACGATTGAAAAAAGGTGTTAGGTAAAATGGCAACCAATCGTAGGCAAAATTAAGAATCAAGTCATAATCATCTTGTACCTGACGCGCATATTCCCACATATTCGCTAATACAGAATTCTCTGATATAATAATTGGCGCAGTGCGTTCTTGACTTTGAGCGATAATCTGAAAATTACCAGGAATTTGCACTAATGGTATTGACTTAAATGTTGAACCTTGAGGAGCAACAATTTGAAGAGTATGTCCCCGCCGCAGCATTTCTTGAGCAATATTATACAGGCTTAGTTCGACTCCGCCTCCGAGTCCAGTTCCTAGTGGACCAACAGGAGTAGAGACAAATAGTAATTTCAAGTGGCTAGGGGAAATATTCAAAGTATTGGACAGCAAAGATAAATTACATCTTCTATATTTCTGATATTATGCTACTTTTATTCGTTTTGCTTCTAGGAAAAATTACTAGACTATTTTAGCTTGAATAAATATATTTATAATTTTGCCAATTTAATAGTTGAGAAACTACAATAAAATTAACGCTTAATTTAGAATATTTAATTTTTAAGATACTTTAGTGCTAGCTATAGTAAATATTAGCAGACACTATTTAATATAATAAATCTTTTAGCTATACCAAAATTAAACCTGAATAAACTTAAAAATGTGCCATGTTAACTCAAAATAAAAATTTACTTTTAATTGGCCAACTAACACAATTAAGTGGAATTCCGATTAGAACAATTCGCTATTACGAAAGCTTAGATTTAATTAAGTCTTCAAAGCGAACAGAGGGAGGCTTTCGACAGTTTTCATCTGATGTTCTTGCCCGTTTATCGTTTATTAAGCGCGCTCAAAGCCTTGGACTTAGCTTACAAGAAATTGGAGATATTCTCAAAGTCTACGATCAAGGTAATTTACCCTGCGACGAACTTCAAGAAATGCTGCAAGCCAAGGTTGTGGAAATCGATCGCCAAATTGAGCAATTACTGACCTTAAAAACTGAACTAAAAGGATTACTTTCAGGTTGGAACAGTGTTTCAAGTTGGCAGGAAAACACGATTTGTCCTATTATTCAACCAAGTTCTAATTAAAAGCTGATGATTTAACACGAGTAATAAGAGCGCAATTCAAGCATTTAAAATTAACGCAATTTTTACAAATGAGGGTTATGTTTATCATTATATAGCAGTCTTGAATGATTCGTAAAATCCTCTCTCTTTTTCTCTTTGCGCTCTAACGATCTGATGCCCAACGCTTATCGCTCCGGCGACTTGGCGGTAGCCTGCGGCAAGCAGCTATTCGCTAAACGCTGCGCTACACTTCGTGAACGCGTCTACGTTCAAAAAATAACTTTCACAACTCAGATAGGAGTGCTATATAACCCTTAGACATTAGTCATTATTGAACTTCCACAACTCCGTGAAACATATTCATACCGCAGGTGAAAAAGTATTTTCCTGTATTTTCTGGTGTAAATTCTACTGCTGTGATATTATTTAAAGCTAGGTTTTGAGCTATATGAAAATCAGGAAATAATACTTTTTCCAAACAGCTACTCGGATCGCGTCTCACAAAATTAAGCCGCACAGGTTGACCTACTTTAACAACTACACGACTTGGTTCATAGCCACCGTCTACAGTAATCGTCATTTCCTGAATTCCCTCGCTTGCCTTAGCCTGCTGGGATTGAGTTTTACTGAAGAGAAACCACCATAACTCTAGTCCAATCAATGCTATGCCACCAACGGTGACACCGACTTTTAAACCCAAAGGTTGCTCAATTGATTGAAATTGAGCCTTGTTTGACGAAGATGTTGGCATTTCAGCCAATGCTACGTTTGAACTAATACCAAGTAATAATCCTACAGCAAGGCTAGCCAAAATTTTGCTGAACATGAGCTAAACTCCTTTGCAATTAGGCGATCGCTTTCGGTTTAAAATTACGCAAGCGTAGAGCATTAACCCTCTTTTGTTGCTTTGGGAAAAGTAAAATAGGAAAGACACCTAACTTGCCATAGCATAGTTTATAAGAGAAGCTCGAAAACTATTCATAATTTCTATGAGCTTGAAGAAGCTTCGTTTTATCCCAGGGATTGGAAACACTTCTAACCATGGTTGAATTAAACACCAATAGATGTATGGTTGAATTATCAATCT
>JAHHHE010000087.1 GCA_019359535.1 Gloeocapsa sp. UFS-A4-WI-NPMV-4B04 | reverse complement strand
TGCTTCTAAACCACGGAAAGAGGAACAAAAATCTGCTTAATCTCAAATATCTTCATTCTTGAAGATTGTATTTTATGAACTCAGCACTGCTGGGTCATTTGTTGCTGCCTAGTCTAAACTCAAATAATAAGTATCTATCACCCATTTGCTGAAATCAATGCCTGAGTAGCCCCTATCGACCTAGATCACGACTAACCGACTGACCCAGTGTCGAATGTGTTCAAGTTGCGCCAGAAGGAGTTTTGCACCTGCGTGAACACGATCATCAGCACCAAGCCTAATGTATCGACGAGCAGATGCCGCTTGCACCCCTTCACCTTTCTGACAGCATCGTACCCGGCCTCAATTACCGCAGGTGTCGCTGTTTTCACCGCTTGACTATCGAAAATCGCTGCATTCGGCGAACTGTCCCGGTTCTCGCTGACTCGCACCCACTGATACAACTGATGGTTCACTCGTTTCCAAGTGACAGCTTACACCACAGTCCTACCTTCACAGCGCCATCGAGCGGTGGGTAAAGAAAGTGGAAAGACGAGCTATATTGAGCGCTTAAATAACACCTTACACCAACGGGTATCGCGGCTAGTGCGAAAAACTTTGTCATTCTCGAAGTCATTGGAGAATCACATTGGGGCAATTTGGTACTTTATTCATGTCTACAACAAATCATTACTCCTGTAGGACTACCGAATCAGTTGTAACCCGACGTTTTAGGCGTGTTCTACAAAGTTGTGGCTCAAGCAAGCTTTCAATACCCCAGTAGTGTTGATGATAAATAAAATAAGCGAGACTTGCTCTTAGTAGAGATTAGAGCTAAGAATTTCCTCAGTGGTATACTGTAGCAGTTAAGAACATTCACACAATATTAGTTCACAGTTGTGAGTAAGCTTAGTTGTGGGTTGTACTAGTCATTAAACCTGTTGACAAAATCAGCCTATATTTTTGGCTGAAACTTACGTTAATCTCTATTTGGCATAACTTAAAGGAAATGTTACCGCATTTATTAAATGAATTTATTTTGAATTGAATGTAAGTGTGATTGAGTGAGATTACTATTTTTAAATCAACTATGAAGACTAATAATACTCGTCAAATTGTTGGTAAGTGGGTTTTGATTTTCGTGCTATCTACTATACTTTTAACGCCTTTTGTGGTTGTAAGTGCTGGGGAACGGGGTGTACTAATGCAGTTTGGCAAAGTGCAGGACAAAATACTGGGAGAAGGAATCCACATCATTATTCCTATAGTGAATACAGTAAAAAACTTGAGTGTTCGAGTGCAAAAACAAGAAATTTCTGCCGAAGCTTCCTCGAAGGATCTTCAAGATGTTTTCACAGATGTAGCACTCAACTGGCATATTCTTTCAGAGGAAGCTAATGTTATTTTTCAACAAATAGGAGATGAGAAACAGGTAGTAGAGAAAATTATTAATCCGGCAGTCGAAGAAGTATTAAAAGCAGTTATAGCAGGGTACACTGCTGAAGAAATTATTACTAAGCGAGAAGAAGTAAAAGCTGGTGTAGACGATTTATTGACAACGCGACTAGCTAATTATCATGTTGGAGTTGACGATATTTCCTTGGTTCATGTTCACTTCTCTAAGCGATTTAGAGATGCAGTAGAGACGAAACAGGTTGCTGAACAAGAAGCAAAACGAGCAGAGTTCGTAGCACTTAAAGCAATAAAAGAGGCAGAGAAAAAAGTGAATTTAGCAAAAGGAGAGGCTGAAGCGCAAAGGTTAGTACGTGAAACTTTGACCCCAGAAATACTTCAAAAGCAAACAATAGAAAAATGGGATGGAAAATTGCCAACGATTGTTAGCGAAAGTGGGAATGAAGTATTAAATTTAGGCAAATTCATCAAAACTGAGGGAAACTAATCTCGTCAGGTTTCACTCGCAGGCTTATCTTTATTGCTAGCGGCTTTAGTAAAATGCGGTCTTAAAATTAAGCTGACTCCAATTGACCAAGCTAGCGAAACCATCCAGCCTGCCAAAATATCACTGGGGAAATGAACCCCCAGATACAGCCGTGTCCAGCCAATCGCCACAACGAATAAGCTACCAAAACTCAAAATTAACCAGCGCCAGTGTGTCCCCCAAGTCAAAATTACCATGACTACTATGAAGGTCATACTTGACATCGCATGACCGCTAGGAAATGAATAATCAAACTCTGGAGATAGTGAATCCCACAAGTGGGGACGGACTCGATGTAGTAATCCTTTTGCTGTGTGATTAATGAAGTAGCTTCCTGGTATAGTAATGAGCAAATATGCTAGGGGTCGCCACTTTCTTTGACGCAACAATATTACTGAGGTCATGGTAGCAACCGGAAACACTCCCCAAAACACGCCAAACTTAGTTAGTGTCTCTACAAAAACATCCAGTTGTGGCTGTGTTGTCTGATGAACTGCTAATAAAATAGGCTCATCCCAAGGAAAGCCACCTTTATTCTCCAATACCACTATTGCCATAGTTCCAAATACCAGTAAAGGTAAATTCACTCCTATTAATAGCATTAATAAAGAACGCCAACGGTCATTAAGTAACTTCTTTAAAAAATGGCTGAATGATTGAAGAAGTTTCCAAAAATCAAATTTAAAAAACTGAGTTTTATCCATTTATTACTACCTATAAATAAGACCTAGTCCTGATTAAAATATACGTTAAGCTTTCATGTTTGGAGTTGACTACTATTTATTACCAAATAAGCAAGTCTTTTTGTCCCCATAGCATCCACATACCACCAATTGCCATTGTCGCCAGAACTAATTGGCGAAACTGTTGAGTATTCAGATGGTTATTAAGAATGTACTTACCTACAAGATTAGCTGGAATAGCTACTAAACCAATTATTAAGCCAGCACCAATTTCCTGTGTTGATATTGCTCCGAAGGCACTATAGATAATTATTTTTATCAAGTGAATAATTACCACATGGGTAGCTTTCGTGGCAAGCAACTGTTCTTTAACTAAACCATAACTTAGATAAAAAGGATTCAATACTGGACCTGTAGTGCCGATTAATCCAGAGACAAAAGCCTTGAGAAAACCAGCTGGTAATATATACCAAGCTTTTACTTTAAATGTAGATTCTTTTTGTTCTAGTCCAAAGCCAAAAACGCTAATTATTAGGAAAATTCCAATTAGTAACTGCAACCAATCTAGATGAATTTGGGTAAAAGTATAAGCTCCTAAAATTGCCCCGATAACAGCGCCAGGTGCATACCACATTGTTAATTTCCAGTCAACATCGCGCCAGAAAAGCAGAATGCGATGTGCATTTCCCAAAAACATCCCGATAGTAATCACAGGAGGAACAGATGCTGCTCCCAGCAGAAGGTTAACTAGGGGGATCAGCATGAATGGACTACCACCGCCAGCAAGGGTACTAACTATCCAAGCAAAAAAGCTAACTAAGGCTAAATAAAAAATTAGCATTGAGGTTGTAATAAAGGCATCTCCATGCCATTTTAATTTCAATTACATTACGCTGCGTTGTGGTAGGGCATGGGAAATAGTTGTGATTTAAAAACAGTCAAACAAACGGTTAATGTCAAGTCCAAGGCTATGAAGCTAAAACCTTTATTTTGGCTACAGTAACATTGAAATAGAGAATGCCAACAATTTAATACTTAACTGAGCCTCTGTTAAACATGAAAGTATAAACAGGTTACTGCTGTTACTCAGGTAGGAAAGGACTTGTTGGACCCAAAGGCTCTGTAAACACAAAATAGATTACTCCAGCTCCCAAGAGGATAACGGCAAGGCTGAAAAGCAGCACCCAGCGATCGCCTGGTTCGTAGGTATCCTCGTCGATATCCCAACGCACAGCGAAGTAATGCTGAGTCGAAAGTAACACTGTTAATAGTCCAACCACAGAAAAAGCTAACCCCAACTTCCAGCCATTACCTGGATGGTGCACAAGAGGCGCATGAAAGGCACGCAGACGCATGATTACAACGCCAAAACCCATCAGGGCGATCGCCGTCCGCATCCATGCTAGGTAGGTGCGCTCATTCGCTAGGTGTTCGCGCACTCGATCTGCACTCCGCTTCTTCGTTTTCTCCTGTGTCCCTACCTTCGCGGGTTTAAAGAATAACTGCATCTATAACAACCTGTACTTCCAGACTGGATACATCAACAAAACAAACTTTATAGCCAGATTAATTCTTTAAGAGAGCTATTAATCAGAGTATGACATTAGGAAGTCTACATACTGTAGCTTGTCATACTTTGATTTTTACATTACTACCCTACAGGTAGAAAATGCCTACACTGCTGAGAGATATATTTAGTCATCAATTGGTGCATTAGGCTTTTGCGAATCGATGTCTGCTTGCGCTAAATTGGGAACGTTCCAATTACCTGCTTTAAAAAATGTAGCAGGAGCAACGCTAAATTCAACTGCGCCAGTTTCTGAGTTAGTTTTAGCAACTAGCTGGGTTCCAGGCACAATTTTGAGGGCTAAGGGTTCTCCCAGTTCTTTCGCTTGAGAATCGCTAAAAGTTAAACCAGAGATTTTAACACTACTTGGTAAGTAAACACCATCACAGTTCCACTCTTCATCTGTACTCTTACCATTCCCCAGGTAGTAGAGAGTGCTTTGATCAGAAAAACTGGATTTTTTGGGTTTATGAGCGTAGACAACCAGCGTTTTTCCTGTTTCGTTGCTGCACTGTGCCCAGTCTTTTGCTGTCTCCATAATGTATTTCTCCAGTTGCAAAACACTAATTTGTTTCTGAATTTCCTCTGGTGTGTAATCAGATTGATTTGGTGAGTTTTTTGCCCGCAAGAGACTATTAAGGGCTTGGGTCACCTCAGTATAATCAGAACTTTGAGTAAGTTTTGGTCTATCTGCAAGTGAAGGTTGAGCAAATACTAAATTTGCCACAATTACTAAAACTATCAAAAAGACTCTCATCAGCTTCATACATTCTTTTTCAAAGATATTTTGGTTATTATTCAACAATATTTTTAATTAAAAATATTGTCAAGTTTTTCAAGGCTACCAGAATTAAGATTTATTTGATAGCAGTTATACCCGACTCATTCAAAAATTCTTATAACCAAAATATTTCAAACAATATATAGTAGCTATTTAAAAGCAATTAATTATAATTTTTCTCCCAAGGTACTTTTTTATAAAATCTCAAAATTAACCTAACCACATAGTTTTACACATCTTATTTAAAGTGAGGTAATATCGAATAAATTTCACTTCCACTCATAATAAAAAACTCTAAGCTAACTAATACAAAAGTAGTAATAATTTATCCATAGTGAGTTAATAGCGGTAATGGAGTAACGAGTAAGCAAATAAGCAATGTAGCACTAAACTCCTATAAGTACAAAGGAAACACTTAAAATTACTATCAAACCAGTAAAGTCACTACTAGCAAACAAAGGTACATAGATACCAATATTATCTCCACCATTGGCGAATGTTATTGCTGCAACTTTATAAGTTTGGGGACTTAGAAAACTTGCTAGTGTTGATATCACAGAATTGTTGATTTTTGAGTAGCTATCACCCGATACTACCTATAATTTGTTTTCCTATTTTACTCGATTTACCAATTGGATAACGCCAATCAATATTGGAACTAAACCTAAAATTCCAATCCAAACTTTTGAGATAATTAATCCACCAAAGAAACTAGATAAACTAGCAATAATAAGTGCTGTAAACTCTAAGTACTGCTCAATAATAATATGCCGATGACGAAATGTAGCGTTTAATTGTGACAAAAAAATTATTAAAATAATATCATCAATGTTAGTTATTACAAAAGATGTGAACCTCGCAATAATTGCTCTGAAAAAACTGCTCATGGCACTGGCTTATTTACCCACTTCATTTTTTTGTATTTCAGGTGATCGCCGCCTATTAATTCTAATTAAACCGATTAAACAGAGGAAACTCGCAATCAAAGCTAGAGGATGCAAAGCTTCACTTTCTAAAACGATGAAAACCCCTAATCCAATCAAGACAAAAGGAACTAAAGTATTACCGTAGCGAGTTATTATATCTGCGATCACTCTTCGTCGAGATAATTTATAAGTGATGTAGCACCAAACTCCTAAAAGTAAAAAGAAGACGATCAAGATTATTAAAAAGCTCTCTATATTACTACTAGCAAACAAAGGCACATAGATACTAATATTGTCCCCCCCATTGGCAAACGTTATGGCTGAAACAGAGTAAATTTGTGGCGAAAGAAAACTCCTAAATAAGGAGTCAGACTGTTCTAGTTCTTCTTCCTCAACAAGATTCTTTTCAGGATTAAGCAATAGACTTAACCCAATGGTAATTGGTACTAAACCAAGGCGACCAATCCAGTATTGTGGTATTACCAAACCACCAAAGAAACCAGGTAAACTGGCAATTACTAAAGCTGTAAAGCCCAAATATTGACCCATAACAATGTGCCGACGCCGAAATGTTGTATTTACCTGTGAAAAAAACAACGTTAGGATTACAAGATCGTCGATATTAGTTGCACTAAAAACTGTTATTCCTGTTATAACTGCCTTGACTAAACTCATTTTTCTATCCTTATTCTCAGCCTAAGAATTTTACACACTTATTGTTTATATACTTCTGTGCAACAAATTAGCTGACTTCCAGAGTGTTCGTGTTATTGGATTAGGCGTGCTTCAATTTTCCAAAATTTGAGAACCGAGCCCATTAGTTATAAACAAACCTATCAAACAAAGACAGTTAACACCTAGAATTAGTATAGTCAACGGAAAACCTGCCAACTGTTCGGTAGAAAAAGACTATAGGATTCGTTGTCTAACAGAATTCTGAAACCCAGCCACATCAGCACGAAGGGGAAAATCTTGCGAGCATAACGGCTAAGTATGAAAGCGATACCAGGTTGATGAGTCAGTCTATAGGACATAAACAGCCAACAGCCAACAATGAAATAGCAAACGGGTATAATCACGGACAGATTTTGGATGGAGCTAGTGGCAAACAAGGGAATATAAATCCCAAGATTGTTGCTGCCATTGGCAATTGTGACCCCCGAGACGCGATAGGTCTGCGGATCGCAAATTACATCCCAGAGCGTCCACTTCCGAGAATCAAATCCTCGAAGTTTAGAGTTTCTTTTCAGGTTAGCTAACTTGTCCTGATCTGAATCATCCTTATTAAGATTGAGCAAATTGTTCAAGCCAATGAGTATCGGCAGAATCCCCAGCAGGCCAGTCCAAGTTGACGGAATGACTAGCCCCAGGAAAAAACCAAGCAGACTTACTATCACCAATACCGTAAACCCTAGAATCTCACCAACCACAATGTGTTTAGGACGAAAAGTACGATTAACCCCGCTGAAGAAGGCAGTCAGATAAATATTGTCGTCAAACGTTGTGGCCATAGCAGCAGCTAGCCCGATCTTAATTGTTGCAATCAACCAATCCATCACTATCTCTCACTCAACACCTGTTTGATGACCTAAACTATTGATCACTCAATCGTAGTAGCCAATCCCCACAATGTCGATATAATAATGCGAGTATCGTACATTGAGTATAGCTCGGAGCAAATCTGGTAGTTTATATATCAAGCGGTGCTTTGTACTTTGTCCCCTATCCTCAATTCATCCAGCAATGCCCATGACCTGTGTTCATTCAAGGAGTCATTATGGTTAGTCGTTTGATTGACCTTCTGCCTAAACTCACAGGTCAAAACATCCTACAGTCGTTCAGAGCAGCTCCTCGTAGATCGTTTGTCCACAGGTTTACCATGCAAAATTGCATTGGACTTGTTTCGAGTTTAGTCTTGAGTCTGGCTTTTAATGGTCATGCTGTTGCCGCCTCTAAACCTAGCGACACGCTCTCCTATCTAATAAATCAGTTCAGACTACCTAAAGAGTCAACATTCCGGTTACTAGAAACCGTGGGACTATTTATGGGAGGCATAATTTTTTGTGTAGTTTTGGATCGCTGGTTTTCTGACCGTTCTGCTCGATCTGGCAATACGCCCCTAGCTGAACAAGCTCGACGGCTCAAGCAACTCAAAATAGGGTATCCAGAAGGGATGACAAGTCTGGAAGTTCTCCGTGTTCAAGGCTTGCTCGAAAAGCGGTTGCAGCTGGTCGGGCTGAGTGTTACCTGGTCAAGCTTTTTATCAGCCTCTTCTCTAATAGAGGCACTAAGCAATGGGACGATTGACTTCTGTGGTGGTGGTGGCACGGCTAGCATCTTCTCTCAAGCAGCGGATCATCTGTTTGTGCGGGTAGCTAAAGAAAAATATACCGCTCTCAAAGGTCAGGCGATTCTGGTACCGGAAGATTCGCCGATTCAGACACTGTCTGATTTGAAAGGTAAGAGGATAGCTTTTGACAAAGGCTCAAGTTCGCATTATGTGCTTGTACGAGCACTGGCGAAAGTAGGACTCGATTTTACCGACGTTGAGCCAGTTTATTTAACACAGCTGGAGGCGCTGCCCGTATTTCGTCGAGGTGAGGTCGATGCTTGGGTGATTTGGGTTCCCTACACAGTGACTCAGACCAGAAGTGCTTACCCAGGGCGCTCAATTGCAGACCTAGAGAGCATATTTGGTGACAAAGCCTCTTTAGAAGTTCCGACCTATTATTACGCGATTCCAGAACTGGTACGCGACTATCCCGACCTGCTCAAGGTGATTTTAGAAGAGGTAAACGAAGCTGGAGCTTGGGCTAAGAGACAGGAGTTAGAAGCTGCACAACGATTGGCAGAAAACCATGAAATTGATCTACTCATCGTAGAAACTTTACAGCAACGTAGCGTCGAACGCGCCATCATCCCGATTGACGACCAATCGCTCACTGCCTTACAGCATCAGGCAAATACGTTTAGAGATCTAAATCTGATTCCTAAGGGGGTGAATGTGAAAGATGGAACCTATAGCTTGCAGACCAAGCAAAACTGGACTTATTAATCTGACACTAACACTTGATTGCCTAGATAATGTTCTAGGCGTGTGGACATTGCTGCCGAAGCGATGGGTAGTTGAACGTACTTTTGGCTGGCTAACTTGGTGTCGGCAGTTGAACAAAGACTACGAGCTACTGCCTTAAACAGCAGAAACATTTGTCTACCTTGCTATGATCCGGGTTATCCCTGTTTTGTCACTTTGGGAGAAGGCAATAGCCCAAAAGGTTACAGGGCTTTAGTTTCCAGTTTTTGGCTAAGATTATTGTTTTCCAAGAGTGACAAAACAGGGTTATAGTGAGGCGATTGGCATAAGTGTTACTCCTCATACCTTTTCAAACATTCTCTCAGTTAAATCTTTAAGAGAGGTACTAATTAGAGTATGACATTAGAAGGTCTACATCCTGTAGTTTGTCATACTCTGGTTTTTACCTTACTACCCTACAGATAGAAAATACCTACCCTGCTTAGAGGTATCTTTAGTCATCAATTGGTGCATTAGGCTTTTGCAAGTCGATGTCTGCTTGCGCCAAATTGGGAACGTTCCAGTTACCTTCTCCTGCTTTAAAAAATTTAGCAGGAGCAACGCTAAATTCAACTGCGCCAGTTTCTGGGTTAGTTTTAGCAACTAGCTGAGTTCCAGGCACAATTTTGATAGCTAAGGGTTCTCCCAGTTCTTCTCCTTGGGGATCGCTAGAAGTTAAACCAGCGACTTTAACACCACTTGGTAAGTAAACACCATCACAATTCCACTCTTCATCTGTACTCTTACCATTTCCCAAGTAGTAGAGAGTGCTTTGATCAGAAAAACTGGATTTTTTGGGTTTATGAGCGTAGATAGCCAGCGTTTTTCCTGTTTCGTTGCTGCACTGCGCCCAATCTTTTGCTGTCTCCATAATGTATTTTTCTAGTTGCAAAACACCAATGTTTTTCTGAATTTCCTCTGGTGTATAATCAGATTGATTCGGTGATTTTGCCCGCAAGAGACTATCAAGGGCTTGCGTCACCTCGGTATAGTCAGGACTTTGAGTAAGTTTTGGTCTATCTGCAAGTGAAGGTTGAGCAAGTACTAAATTTGCTACAACTACTAAAACGATCAAAAAGACTCTTATGAGCTTCATATTTTTTCTCCATCAAGGATATTTTGGTTATTACTTGACAATATTTTTAATTAAAAATATTGTCAAGTTTTTCAAAGCTGCCAGAATTAAGATTTGGTTGCTAACGGCTATGTCAGGCTAATTTAAAAGATTTTGTTGTTGAAATATTTCAAACAATATCTTATAGCTATTTTAAAATCATCCAAAATAATTTTATAACTTATGAATTATAAAATCTATAATAACTCACCTTAAAATTGTAAGGTATCAATAGCTATATACATAAATAATTATATAGTATGCTATAAAACTTATTAAAACTGAGGTAATAACCGATAAGTCTTACTTTCAACCACAATAAAAATTCCCAAGCTAATTAATACAAAAGGAGTAATAATTTGTCCATAATGAGTTAAAAAATGAGCAGTACCAGAGTGACAAGTAAGCAAATAAGCAATGTAGCACCAAACCCCTATAAGTACAAAGAAAACACTTAAAATTACTATCAAACCAGTAAAGTCACTACTAGCAAACAAAGGTACATAGATACCAATATTATCTCCACCATTGGCGAATGTTATTGCTGCAACTTTATAAGTTTGGGGACTTAGAAAACTTGCTAGTGTTGATATCACAGAATTGTTAATTTTTGAGTAGCTATCACCCGATACTAGCTGTACTTCGTTCTCCTCTTTTTCTCGATTCATCAATTGGTTAATACCAATCGCTATTGGGACTAAACCCAAAATACCAATCCAGGCTTTTGGGATAATTAATCCACCGAAGAAACCAGGCAAACTAGCGATAGTAAGTGCTGTAAAACCTAGGTACTGACCAATAATAATATGCCGACGACGAAATGTAGCGTTTACCTGTGAAAAGAAAATCATTAAGATGATAATGTCATCAATGTTAGTTGCTACAAAAGACGTGAACCCGGTAATAATCGCTCTGTCAAAACTGCTCATGGCGCTGTCCTAGTCACCCACTTCAATTTTCTTCTACTTCAGGCGCTCACCCATTAATCCTGATTGGACCAACTAAGCAAAGGCAACTCGCAATCAAAGCTAGAGGATGCAAAGATTCATTTTCCAAAACGATAAAAACGTCTAATCCAATCAAGAGAAAAGAAACCAATTTATTACCGTAGTGAGTTAGAATATCTGCGAGCGCTCTTTGGAGAGATAATTTGTCTGTGATATAGCACCAAGCTCCTTAAAGTTAAAAAAACAGCATTAGGATCATAAGATCGTCGATATTAATTGCACTGAAAGCAATTACTCCTGTTGCAATTGCCTCTACTAAGCTCATTTTTACGTCCTTACTTTCAGCTTAAGCATTTTACACGCTTATTGTGTAGATGCTTCTCTGCAATAAACTAGCTGACTTTTAGAGTATTCGCGCTCTTGCATTGGACGTGCTTCAATTTTCCAAAACTTGAGAACCACGCCCATTACTGATGAATAAGCCTATCAAACAGAGACAGCTAACACTTAGAGTCAGTATAGTCAACGGGAAGCTTTCTAATGTACCACTATCCCACATAATAAATGCACCCAAGCCAATCAAAACAAAAGGAACCAGAGCATTGCCGTAATAAGTCAGGGCATCTGCGAGCGCTCTTTGGCGGGTAAATTGATAGGCAGCGTAACATAATAGTCCTACCAACAGAAAAAATACACTTATAATTACTAAAAGACTCCACCCATTACTACTAGCAAACAACGGTACATAAATCCCAATATTGTCACCGCCATTAGCAAACGTTACGACCGCTACAGAACAAATTTGGGGAGAAAGAAAACTGGTAATAAAAGAGGGGTTAGAAGTTTTAATTTCTGCCTCAACTTCTGAGTCCTCTTTGTCTCGTTTAAGCAAGAGATTCATTCCAATTGCAATCGGCATTAAGCCCAGTAGTCCAATCCATGCTTGTGGCAAGATTAAGCCGCCAAAAAAACCAGTAAGGCTAGTAGCAACTATACCAGTGAAACCTAGATACTGACCAATAAAGATGTGCCAACGATGAAACGTTTTATCTACTTGTGAGAAAAACAGCATCAGGATTACAAGATCGTCGATGTTAGTGGCACTAAATGCTGTCACTCCTGTAGTTATTGCTTCTACTAACTCATTCATTTCTACTTATCCTTACCTAATGAAATCTAGTTTTCAAGGAAGTTATATCTTTAGATGGATCGTTTTTTACTTAAGCAGTTCGATTTTTAATTAGTAAATGTGTAAATTTACTTGAAAAGCAGTTTTTCTGTCTGAGTTTTATTAATCTTCATCTTGAACTTCTCCTATAAACTGGATGGCTCAATACTTTCTCAACCTATGTTTGTGATTCCTTATTCAACTTCACTTGTCTTAAGAACCATTGACTGTTTGCTTGATTCCAAGTTTAAGCGCTTTAATTGATAACAGCAAACATTCTTAGTTGTTAAAACGATAAAGAAAAGTAATGATAATTTGATACCAAGTTTTAGGAAAACCTTAAATGGCGGGAATGACCCTTGACCAATTACGAATCTTTGTAGCTGTAGCAGAATATCTGCATTTTACCCGTGCTGCAGAAGTGCTTTATATTACTCAACCCGCCGTCAGTGCGGCTATTCAAAGTTTAGAAGAGCAATATAAAGTAAAACTATTTAATCGAATTAATCGCCACATTGAGATCACTGAGGCGGGAAAGTTACTCCAAGAAGAAGCACAAAAGATTCTTGCTCAAGTAGCTTTGACAGAGCGCGGTTTAAGAGAATTAAACAATCTCCAACGCGGTGAATTGAAACTCGGATCGAGTCTTACTATTGGTAACTACTGGCTACCAGAAAAGATTAGTCAGTTTCAGCGCCAATATCCTAACGTCTCAGTTAAGTGTACTTTGGCAAACACGGAAGAAATTTGTGTCGGGACGGCAACAGGACTATTTGATTTGGGTTTGGTGGAAGGAGAGGTGCAACAATCCCTGAAAAGTGTTTTAGAACAAGAAATCGTCGGCAGCGATCGCTTACAAATCGTGGTTGGTAAATCTCACCCTTGGTTTGAGCGTAAAGTAATTTTTTTGACAGAACTTTATACAACTGCTTGGGTAATGCGCGAACCTGGTTCTGGAACCCAGCAAAGGTTTGAGGAAGCTTTGCTTAATTGGCGAGCAGATTTATCGCAATTGAATGTAATTTTAGTTTTAAGCAGTGGCGAGATGGTAAAGGCAGTAGTTGAAACTGGAGTAGCTGCTACTGCAATTTCTGAATTAATGGTAGAAAAAGAAATTCAACTCTCCACTCTGCGTCCAATTCCAGTTCTAGATAACCGACAAGACGATTGGGCAAGTACGGAAATAATTCGACCATTTTTGAAGTTAAAGCATCGGCAGCGTTTTCAGACGCGGCTTTCAGTAGCTTTTGAACAGATGCTGACTCAATAAATATCTACCTTGCGTTATGTAGATTCCTACTATTTTCATAGACTACGTAACTTTATTAAGCTGGGTAGTTTTCCTAAATATCTTGTGCTTTTCCACTTTTGTATCAAGCTTTTCTTTATTTGAAGATAAACAACGGTAGTTTTATCGGAATTATGTAGTTTTTGTGAAGACCTTGTAATTCTTCAAGTTTACTATTAAGCTTTTACTTAGTATGAAAAAAAACTACACTAAATACAGCAGTCTTAAGTATTTTAGGTTGTTGATTTCTTATATCAGTCTCTTGAAGCTGATCCTTCTAAGTATTCATACTAATACACGGTAAATCTATCAAAGTTATGTAGTTATTATGGAAACCACTCAAAAAGTTAGTAGCGAATTAAATCTGGAAGACCAACTGCTTAATCAGCAGTTCCCACAGGTGGCTCAAGAGAAATTAAAAATCCAAGTAATATTTAAGAAGCTTAGAGGCGGATTTTTTTTCGTAATTGGATATTTGCTGTCACCACTGTGTTGGTGGAATGACCTAATTTTCAATCTGCCAGTTGCTTATTTTTTTGGGTATATATGCAGTTTGCTTTCCCCAGATCTACTCGTGCCTTGTTCAATTGTAGGGTACTGGCTTTCTAATGTAGCTGGAATTGTTTTAATGCAAGTAGGGGCTGTGGATGTTTTGCAAGGGCAAGCTAAAGAGCGCAATTTAAAAAAGGAGCTAATGACGGGTTTATTATCCTCAACCGCTTACACCCTTGTAATTATGGCATTAATCTACTTCAATATTTTCGATACTCCTACCTTCTTATTTACTCGTAGTTAAGAGGAATTAAGTAGGCGATCACCACGACTTGCTAGTGTGATCGCTTATTTTACTGTGTTTAAGCAGTGAATTCAAAGCTCAATTTGAACACAGATAGCACACTTAATTTTTATTCAAAATTATATATTTTAATTCCTGAGACACGGCATGGACTATCTCTTACTACCATCATTAAGTTTTTTAGTCGGAATCATTGTTGGGTTAACGGGAATCGGTGGGGCTTCTTTAATTACCCCGATGCTAATTTTTGTATTTCAAGTTCCCCCAGCGATCGCTGTTAGTTCTGATGTAGTGGCTGCAACACTAATGAAAGTTGTTGGCGGCTTTAAGCACTGGCAACAGCAAACTCTTGATCTGCGAGTTGTCAAATGGTTAACTTTAGGAAGTGTGCCTGGCTCTTTGACAGGCGTAGGGATTTTATACCTGATCAAGCTTAATGGAACTTTTAGCTTAGATAGCATCTTGCTCCGCGCGATTGGGATAATGATCATGCTTGTTACCGTCTTGGGGCTGGTACATTTGACTTTTGTACCAAAGTTGCAGTTACCTGAGCTACCTAAGTTTGACTTAGACACAAAGCTAGGTCGCATTCTCACCGTTAGTGTAGGAGCGATTTTAGGCTGTATGGTCGGTTTGACCAGTGTATCGTCAGGTTCAATGTTTGCAATTGTCCTAATTGCCTTTTTCCGCCTTGACTCTCATAAATTAGTAGGTACAGATATTTCACAGGCGGCAATTTTGTTAAGCTTTACCTCCCTTGGACATCTCAGTCTGGGGACAGTTGACTGGGGTCTAGTGCTACCAATTTGGTTAGGTACTGTACCAGGGGTGTTATTAGGTTCCAAACTCTGCAAGCTCACTCCTCAGCGTGTACTCCGGTTTGTCATTTATGCACTTTTAGTAATAGTGAGTTGGAAATTAGTTCATGTAGCCTAATCAATAGATATCTCCGAAATAGTAATGTTGTGTGGTAGAAGAATACAATAGAAGTCTTTTATACCCAAATTATGAGTTCTGTACTGGAGCATATCGAAGCGAATCGTAAAGAAACCCAACGATTGATTGGTCTGGGGTATTCGGAGTTACAAATATTACTTCAAAATGCCGAGAAATTACATCATGAAAAACAAGCTTTATTAGAATCAAAGAAAACTAGAATCATCTCAGGTGGCGGTGGTCGTAAACCAAAATTATCTCTCAAGGAACAAATAATTTTAACGTTGGTCTATCTCCGCCACCTGACAACATTTCAACTTCTTGGTATCCAGTTTGGGGTCAGTGAATCAACAGCAAATGACACATTTAATTATTGGTTGCCACTCTTGGGAGAATTGTTACCATCTAGTTTAGTTGAACAAGTTAAAAAAAAGAATCTGACTATGAAATAGTTAAAGAAATACTCACAGAGAATGAATTAATAGTAGATAGCTACGAGCAATTCAGGCAAAGACCTGGAGACAATAAAGAACAAGAAAAGTATTATTCCGGTAAGAAGAGTAATCACACTTTTAAAACTCAAATGATTATCTTACCATCTGGTAGAGATATCGTTGATGTTGTCGCAGGTGAACCAGGACCGAAAAGCGATATAACTTTGGGGAGTGAAAATCGCGGACGCTTCGCTCCCATACAGAAATTTAAAGGAGATTTAGCGTATCAGGGAGAAGATTTAATCGAAACTCCAATTAAAAAACCTAGAAATAGAGAGCTAACCATTGAACAAAAAGCAGAAAATAAGAAGTTTTCGTCCAGCCGAATATTTGTTGAACATCGAATCCGTTCAGTCAAAATATTCCGAGTTGCCCAAGATAGATTTAGGTTAAATCCAAACAAGTATGAACGAGTAATTATGACAATTTGTGGATTAGTCAGATTCCGAATTGGCGCGCTGATATTACCAACAAAAATAGACCATTTACCATCTGGTTAAAATTAATGCAAAGACCTCTACATTTTTGGATAGTGCATCAAATCATGGTGGGTTTAGTAAAGTAGAGAGGCATTTACTCTCCAACAGGATTTATGGAATGTCGGCTCTGTGGTCACCCCAGTACTCATAAACATGGGCTTTGCCCCTAATGGTAGCCAACGGTACTTCTGTCCTGTGTGCAAGCAAACGTTCAATGAACGGTTTGACACTTTGTACTACCATCGTCAAGTGACGCCAGAACAGATTCGGCAAGTGTTACAGGCACAAGCGCGAAGGTAGCAGTTTGAGAGGGGTCAGTCGCACGACGGGATTGGCGTATAACACAATACAGTTCAGTTAAGGAACACAGTTGAGATTTTTCTCAATAAGAGTACGCAGACATATGAAGGAATAAGGTTTCCGGTACTTCAAAGTTTGCTCTTCATCACTAACTGAACCGTATTGGCGTATAACACTCTCGTTAGCATTGTTTGTGCAGCTAGTCAGCAAGCGCAATTGGTGCATAATGCTCAAGTTCATGTGGTGCAAACCGAGGAAGTGAGTGCTGATGAACTCTGGTCATTTGTTTCAAAAAACAAAAGCAATGCCTCCCAGACGAGTTAGAGGCTGGGAACTGTTGGATTGGAGTGGGTCTTGCTGATTCAAGTGGACTGATTTTGGCTGCACGAGTCGGGAACTTTCTTCTGTCACTCTGGGAGAATTTGACGGATTTGCATCGTTTCAGCCCACGAAAAATCAAGGTTTTAACCCAGTTTGACGGAAGAGGGGGAAACACACCGACGAATTGCTATACGGAATTGGTCGTCAGTAGTGAGGGGAAGACGGCTTGCAAACGCTGGAATAGCGATGCCTGGGGAGGCTACGAAAGAGTATTGCCCCCTGAAATTCTGCACCACATTGGCAAAGACAAGACGCAACGGTTAGAACGGACTAATGGCATTGTCAGACAACAAACGCTCTCGTTGGCACCGCAGACAGAATAAGTTCGGCAAGATGTGGGAGCAAACGAAGGTTACAACTCGATTAGTGGTGAGTTACTTCAATTGGATCTGGCAGCATAGTCGGTTCAAGACAACGGCAGCTCAACGAGCGGGATTAACGGTGCAACCTTGGACTTGGCATGATTTGATCACTTACCCCACCATCGTTTAATGCACTACCAAACCCCGCGATTACTCACGACGCTCCTTTAGGTGGGAACAGTCCTTGACACTGGACTAGAGAATTTCTTCTCACTCTAAACGTGCGACTTACGAATCACACTAATTTATACTAATTATAACTTTAGGCAGATTACAAAATAAATTTTATTTTACCTATTTTTTACTCAATTTGTAAAGAAACAATAAGGTTTTTCTAAAATCAGTAGGCACAAAAGTGAAAACTACAGTAATCTGATTGATGAACCGTAGTTTTATTTGGAGGTGCAACTACATTGACAATTATTGTTGATCACATATCCAGACAGTTCGGTAGTTTCAAGGCTGTAGACGAAGTTAGTTTAGAGATCAAAACTGGCTCTCTAGTAGCACTACTTGGCCCATCAGGTTCTGGTAAATCTACCCTGCTACGGTTGATTGCTGGTTTGGAAAAACCAGATAGAGGTAAAATCTGGATTGGAGATGAGGATGCCACCTATAAAAGCGTCCAAAAACGTGGTATAGGGTTTGTGTTTCAGCACTATGCCTTATTCAAACACTTGACTGTACGCCAGAATATCGCCTTTGGTTTAAATATTCGTCAGGTGTTAAAGCCTAGAACAAAAGCACGGGTAGAAGAACTACTACAATTAGTGCAAATGCAGGGATTAGGAGATCGCTATCCCTCGCAACTTTCTGGTGGTCAGCGCCAACGAGTAGCACTAGCACGGGCATTAGCAGTTGAGCCTAGAGTGCTACTTCTCGATGAACCCTTTGGGGCGCTAGATGCCAAAGTTCGTAAAGACTTACGCGCCTGGCTACGCCACCTGCATAATGAAGTCAATGTAACGACCGTTTTTGTCACCCACGACCAAGAAGAGGCAATGGAAGTCTCAGACGAAATTGTCGTGATGAACAAAGGCAAAATAGAACAAATCGGTAAACCAGCAGAAATTTATGACCAGCCAGCAACACCATTTGTGATGAGTTTTATTGGCCCAGTAAATGTCCTGCATGGTTCCTCACATCTTTTTCATAACAATGGCTTCGATAGAGCTAATCCCCAAATATTTGTACGTCCGCACGATGTAGTGGTAGCGACCCAAGCAAGTGAGCCTTCTACCTCTGCTAAAGTTAGTCGCTTGATTAATTTAGGTTGGGAAGTTCAAGCCGAATTAACTTTAGATGATGGTCAAGTTGTTAATGCTGTTCTGCCACGAGAACATTTTAATGAGTTGGATCTGAAGTCGCAACAACAAGTGTACCTAAAGTTAAAAGATGCAAAAGCTTTTCCAGTCTATGCCATGAGCTAATTTCACTTAAAAATGAATCTATTCTTTCCGATTTAATGTCTGGCAAGGTATTTTCCTGTAAAGGAGTAAGGCGATGCCAAAGGCGCTGCTAGCGCAGGACACGCTTTAATTTCCTGTAGCAGTTGTAATCCAATCATTCAATTAATTTGAGTATCCAATAAGGAGCGTAAAAGATGAAACGTTTAGTAGCACTTGTTGTTATCTTGTTTGTTCTCTTCACTTCGGCTGTATCTCCTGCTTATGCTTACAAGCAGAGAGATTTGGAAAAATTGCAGAATACCGGCTCCTGCTTAGAATGCGACTTATCGGGAGCCGATTTGTCAGGAGCTACTCTGTCGGGAGCTAATTTAAGAGAAGCCGACTTCGAGGGAGCCAACCTTGAGGGAGCTAATCTGGAGCAAGCTGCTTTATCAGGAGCTGACCTAGAAAAAGCTAATTTATCAGGAGCCAAGTTGGGGGTAGCCGATTTATCAGAAGCTGACTTGGGAAAAGTAAACTTGTCCGGAGCAGATTTGTCCGGAGCCAATTTATCGGGAGCTGATTTGGAGAAAGCAAACTTATTGGGAGCTAATTTAGAGGGAGCGAACCTTAAGGGAGCTGACCTAGAGAAAGCTGTTCGCTGACAAGCCTCGTCGTAACTTGCTAACCTCCTAGAAGGAGAGGAATGCAGTTGAATAATCGATAAAAAAGTCTCCTTGCCCTAAAGAAATCACTCCCAGAAGGTTTTATCTTTTTCTACTTAGACGAAAGCTTTCAGGTAAAGGTGTTTGATGGATTTAATCTAAAAACTTTTGTGAGGTGGAAATAGAAAGTTTCACCTCATTGCCTTCCTTGGCAGTAAACAGATCCATAAAGTTACACACTCGGAAAAGAAGAGGAATAAAAATTACTGCTTCCCTGCTAACTTTCTGTAGCTGTAAGCCTTGATGTATGCCACCAAGAAGGTGTTCCAAATATATTGCTTAGACTTTTAGAATGACTACCCTAATCTAATCTTCAGCAGCCTTAACAACAAATTTATAACACCCTATCAAACCTTTTAAGAAACTCCAATGCGGATTGCAAATGATATTACTGATTTAGTTGGACATACTCCTCTTGTCCAATTAAACAAAATCCCTCAATCAGAGGGGGCGCTTGCTCAGATTGTAATGAAGTTAGAGGGCATGAATCCAGCCGCGTCGGTTAAAGACCGGATTGGTGTAAGTATGGTTGAAGTAGCAGAGGCAGCAGGCTTAATTCAGCCTGGAAAAACTGTTTTGGTAGAACCGACCTCTGGCAATACAGGTATTGCTCTGGCAATGGTGGCGGCTGTCAAGAGCTACGATCTGATTCTGACAATGCCGGATACGATGAGCCAAGAACGACAGGCAATGCTAAAGGCTTACGGCGCTAAAGTGGAATTAACGCCAGGAGATCAGGGGCTAAAAGGAGCGATTGCTCTTGCAGAATCAATTGTCGCTCAAACTGAGAATGCCTATATGTTGCAGCAGTTTCGTAATCCTGCTAACACCAAAGTTCACCGCGAAACCACGGCGGAAGAAATCTGGGCAGATACAGACGGTCAAGTAGACATTATGATTGCTGGGATTGGCACAGGCGGAACAATTACAGGTGTGGCTGAGGTGATTAAGCAGCGTAAGCCATCTTTTCAAGCGATCGGCGTTGAGCCAGCCTATAGTCCAGTGCTATCTCAAGGTCATGCTGGAATGCACAGAATTCAGGGCATCGGTGCTGGCTTTGTCCCAGAAATTTATCACTCAGAGTTAGTTAATGAAGTTATCTCGGTAACTGATGAACAGGCAATTGTTTACGGGCGGCGGCTAGCAAAAGAAGAAGGACTGCTATCAGGTATATCTACTGGAGCTGCACTGTATGCTGCTATCCAAGTTGCAAAGCGTCCAGAAAATGCGGGTCGCTTAATTATCGTAGTGCAGCCTAGCTTTGGTGAACGCTACCTCAGCACCTCAATGTTTAAAGACGCGGCTATTGAGTGGTTAGACGTAGTTTGAACCCATAACTTTATTACACAGTTGGGCTTTGGCTTGTGTTGCGAAAAACCCTGAGTTTATACCCCTCTTTTGTCAGATTCCGGAATATAATAGATAAAATAAGTGAAGGATAAAACTCTATAAGGTAGGTAGAGCAATGGATGTGGAATTACAAATCTTGAAGCATTTGCCTTTCTTATGCTCA
>JAHHHE010000086.1 GCA_019359535.1 Gloeocapsa sp. UFS-A4-WI-NPMV-4B04 | reverse complement strand
CTAGAGTCAGGATTACTTTGAATAAACTTGACCAGTTCTTCCATCTTCCGTCAGACCTCAAAGTCTACATTTATCCTTAACAGTAGTTGAACCTTTACTTTTCTTCAACTGACCTAGTATTGCTATAGCGATTTAGGGAGAGCGCCGGAATTGACAATTACCCCGGCCGCTTGTACAAGTCCCTGCTCAATACACTCATCAACCAATTTGGCTTGAGGAGTTCCAGGCCTGACTGGCTCTCCTAGAATAACGGCGGCTTGCGCTCTTGCCTCAACGAGTGTCTTGAAACTACAACCTGTTAGAAAATGGTTAGCGAAACTTGAAACCAACCTCTGTTGGCTAATATCCATCTCAATCTCCGCAAGATGATCCTGCTATAGTCAGCTAGCGTTCCTCAAGAAACTTTGAGAAACAACGAACCAAAAAGTCCGGCTTTAACTTTGAACGATCTACAGGGGATGGCAATTTCAAAGAATAAACAACCATGCCGTTCCATGTCATTTCAAGTACCTCTGGTTGCTGACTGGTATCTGCAAGATTTTTAGAACACTCGTCGTTACCATCTTCTGTACTGAAAATCTCCACCCCGTCAAAAAAAATTTGAATTACTCCAGGCTGCTGAATCATTTCATGCTGATGTGATTCCATAAAATCCTCACAATAAATTTTCTTTAGTTAAATCTTGTATTTTGGTTTCAAAAGGCATCGTTGGCAGTTTTAGTCTGACTACCAGCTTCACCATATTTAGGCGACCAGAACACACCACGAGAAGCAAAGAAAGCTACGTCTTTGTGGTCAACTTCCCGCCTAACAGAAGCGTCAGAGCAACGTAGCATCTGATGAGGCTCATTTCCTTTGGTATAGTTGTACAGTTCTAGGGGCTTCTGACACACAGGGCATAGATGTTCGGTCAAGTTTGGCACAGGTAGTGAGGTGATAGTTTCCGAATCTTTAGCATTTTTACTAACAGAGGTAGACGTATTGTTTACTGGACGACTTGGTTGATTAGATTTGGCGGATGAAGCTACTTGTTCATGGCTGTTAGACTTAACGATTTCACCATGAAGGGGCGACCAAAATACTCCCTTGGAAGCAAAATAAACAGCTTGTTTATGGTCGTCCTCTTTTCTTTTTAAAGGATCTGAGCAACGAAGCATTTGTTTAAGTTCGTTCCCCTTCTTGTATTCATATATTTCGAGTGGTTGGGCGCATACAGGGCAGGGATACTGTATAGTTGTAGCGGCTTGTGGATTAGAGCTTTCCTGGTAAGAAGTACCATCTGTGTTCTGCGCTCGCCGTGTTTTAGTAGCTGATGTTTTTGTTAAAGTTTTGTTGGTTCTGCGATTTGGGCTATTGCTGTTTTGGCCAGAAGACTGAGTGTTGGAATAGGGCAACTCGTATCCCTGCTGCTTATCTGACCAGAACATAGCAGCGCCGCAAGAAGAGTTCGAGCATTTTAGAAAGTGGTCACTTTGTAGCTTTTCGGAATGACAGGAAATTTTCTGCATCAGCCACTCACACTTTAGGCAGTGAATTTCTGTCAACGCTGCTTGCTTACTACCACTTGACGATGACCTACTTTTACGTGAAGCACCCCCTGGGGTTACTCCTAATGACTGATAGGCGGCTTTGAGTGCTGGTGCAAAATATGTCTCATTCCAGTTAATCAGGTACTTTTCCCAGTTTTGTTTACCGAGCGCGATCACATCGAGTTGAGCTTCCATCTCGGCGGTAAACTCAGGCTGAATCATTTTGGGTAATGTCTTGCCCAAAAACTCGTCAACTTCCATGCCCAGTTGGGTAGGCTGTAGGCATCCCTTTAACAAACTGGCGTAATTACGTTCGCGTAGTACCTTAACTGTGGGGGCGTAAGTAGAGGGTCTACCGATACCCTTTTTCTCCATCACTTGCACTAGCTTTGGCTCGGTGTATCGTGGTGGTGGCTGTGTTTGCTTCTTTTCGGAACCAGAGTCTTCGAGCGTTAACTTCTGCTGTTGCTGTAATGTGGGCAGTTGTGAATCTTTTGATAAATCATTCCAGTATCTTGTATAACCACGAAATGCTACTACTTGACCTCGCGCTTGCCAGAATGCTGTACCCGACTGCGTAACAATCCGTGTTTTCTGCAACTGGGCATTTTTACACTGCGAGGCGATCGCTCTTCCCCAAATTAGGCTATATAGTTTCGCCTCATCCTCAGCTAATTTCGCCCTTAAACTGTCAGGAGTATTGTTTACATGAGTTGGTCGAATTGCCTCATGTGCTTCTTGCGCTCCAGATGAACTTTTTTGAGTTGCTACACGCTCTGGAACATTCTGAGGATCGTGATTAAGTAACCATTGTCGCGTATCCAAGCAAAAATCTTCTGATAATGTAACCGAGTCTGTCCGCATATAGGTAATATGACCAGACTCATACAAGCTCTGAGCCAGCTTCATCGTTTTTTCTGAGCCATACTTCAGCCTTGAGCCAGCCGCTTGTTGCAAACTTGATGTCATGAAGGGCGCAGGAGGTCTACGAGTTGTGGTGGTAGCATCCACGCGCACAACATGATGAGGATTAGACTGAGCTTGGGCCACTAGCTGATCAGCCTGATTCTGTGACAGAACTCTTACTGACTCAACTTGCTTCTCTTTTGGATCAGTGGCATCATCACTGGTATCTGCTCCTTTTTCTTTTACGTCTGGGCTTACTGCCGTTGCCGCATAGTAAGCCCGGAATCCCTCAGCATAATCTACATATACGCTCCAATAATCCTGCGGCACAAAGGCGAGAATCTCGCGTTCTCTGATGCAAAGTATATGTAAGGCAGCACTTTGGACTCGTCCCATTGATTTAGCACCATTACCAAGCTTCCAGAGCAAGGGGGAACCCATAAAGCCCACTAGCTTGTCAGCTACACTTCTACAGCGACCAGCAGCGACCAAATTCATATCAATTGGACGAGTGTGCGAGATCGCTTGTCGTACTGCTTTTTCTGTAATCTCGGTATAAACTGCCCTTTGGGGATTCTTAAGTTTTAGCTGCTGGACTAGATGCCACGCTATTGTTTCACCCTCACGGTCTGCGTCTGTGGCAAGAACAATAAGAGATGCTGCCTTAACCGCCTCTCGCAATTCTTTGAGGATTTGCTTGCCTCGTGTACCTCTAGGAACGTAATTACAATCAATGCGGTTTCGTTCAGTATCTAAGGTAAAACCTAATGAATTTTCTCCAGATTCTGCTAATTCAACTACGTGGCCCATTGTTGCTTTTACAGTCCACTCTGAGCCTAATATTTGCTTAAGCTTCTTTATTTTCCCCCCACTCTCGATTAATAAAAGCTTCATAATTTGTTCTGTTCTGTCTCACTACTTTATTGTGATAAACATTCTTGCTGAGTGCGAGGGAAACATAAGTTATGGACAGGATAGTTTTTATCTACTTTTGCAAAAAGCTGGTTAATACCTTTAACCCCATTCTCTTGCCCTTGTTGCTGATAGAAACCCTTGACTTTGTTGTAGTCACTAACTGCCTGCTGGTACAAAAAATCTGCTTGTTGACCCTTTTCAAATGCCTTAGCACTTAAGGTTGCTGCCTTCTGATAATCCTGACGCATTTCATGATGACGCGCAAAGTTTTGATTGGTCTTATTAGATAACTTTTCTCGGTAGTATTGTTGAATATTAAGTTTGCCACGTCCTAAATAAGCTTCAACAAGATCGGGCTTCATAGAAAGCGCTTTTTTGTAAGCTTCCATCGCCTCTTCAGGTTCCGTAGAAGGGCGTTGAGCAAACTCGACAAACTCCTCAGCAGTTTTAGGTGCTGGTGGAGTTCCATCAGGAATGAAGATCCATCCTATTACAGCTATCCCAAGGGTTCCGATCCACAGAGAACCAGGATTTCTGAGCATAACGAGCATATGCAGTCTTTGATAATCGAATGGCACTAAGTTAACGAAAAGCGTTAGCGGCGAAACACTCCTGGAGTAAAGTGTGACGTGGTTTGATCATCAAGGGATAAGCTTTGGGGCGACGTTTCCGCACTCTAGGTTCGCATCGTCCTTGACGTTCTATTACCAGTTTGTGAACAACTATCTTTAGTAAAGCTTGATAAAGTCGAATTCGTTGGCGATTTGAAGCAGAGGCTAACTGTGGGACAAAGTTATTCAAATGTTGGCGAGTTCCCTGAAGAGATAATCGTAACGGGTCAACCTGATGAGTTGTGCCAGCCTTCCACATAACAGTCCGCAGTAAATTGTAAGCTAATAAATAAGCATAAATTTCTTTACGCACCATTTCAGGAGTTTTGCCGCGGAGAATATCCATACCTAAAGTAGTTTTCAAATGTTTTAGGTCAAGTTCTACTTCCCAACGCTGACCATACAAACGCATAATTTCAGTAGTAGGATAAACTTTTGGGTCTAAGAGAGTCGTGGCTAAAGTAACATATTTAGTGCGATAGCCAGGACTAGGGATGTAATACTTAATAAGCCGGACAGTTAAAGTTTTAGGAATAGAGGTAAATTCTTCTTGTGTAAGTCCTTTAGGACGTGTAGACGGTTTATGCCAAACTTCAATTGATTCAAAAGAACTTAATGGTTTGCGTCTACCTCGCTCTATCTGATTTTTTCGAGCTTGAGAGAGGCGAAAAACAGCATCACAATTGTGGTTTTGGATAAAAGTCAGGTCTGCGTAGGAGCAAAAAGCACAATCGCCCAGAAGAACATCACCGGGATTAAGAAATTGGTACAAAAGCCTTGCTAGTTTGATATCGTGAATATTTAGTCCATCAACAACGAAAGCTACGGCAGCACCTGTAGCGATACTGAATAAGGCGACAATTTTAGCAATAGGAAAGCCACAGCCAAAGGCTTGAGTGTTGGGTTGAGGATAAGCTTTTTGATTTTCCGGCGTGTCAGGCATTGATACGGTTGAGCCATCTACTACCAAAACGTGACGACCACACCATAAATGTTCTTCTGTTGTTTTTTGCTCCAAATCTTTAGCTACTTTGCTAAATAGTCCTTGAAGTAATTTTTCTGGTAATCTTTTGCGAGCTTGACAATAAGCGCTAGTATCAACCGATGGAATTTCCAGATTTTCTGCTGCCAACCAGGCAATGACTCGACTAACTGCATTGTGACAGGTTTTATCTTGATCTAGAACTTGAGACAGGAAAGTCCAAAGAGTGACAAACGGGTCAAACAGACGGCGGCGATATTTAATCTTCTCAGCAACTAGAACTTGAGTAATTGTAGCCTCCAGTAGCAGTTCTTGAAAGGGTAGTCCAAGGCTTTGAGTAAACTTCTGTTTGAGAATTTGCAGCCGATTGGTAATAGTCATTGAAAGTCTCCATGAACTAAGACCCTGTTCTACTGAAGTAGGGCGACTTTTTTCGTCTATCTCTTGAAAGCAGCGTCCGTGCTTGTCGAGCGTGCTGTCCGTCTACACAAATTATCCTTGTAAGAAGCGAGGAGAAGCTATAACCCTCCCCAAGGGCTGTCTATTTAAGTACCAATGGTATAAGAAAGCTCTCATAAAATTATAAGCCCTGACTTATATAAATGCTCAAAAATGAAAGTGTAAAGCTATACCAACTAGTATCTAATTTTCGGTTAGAAAAGAGACATTTTTTCCTACTTGGTATAATACACTTAACATTTTTTTAACAAAAGTTTTGTAACATAGCTAACTTTTATTCAGCTATAAGTTCTAGATTAGACTTAATATACATCCTAAGACAGATAAAATTTATTTTTATTCTATGTCTTAGGACTGAGTATCGTTGTATACGAACAGCAATTTGAATACACTAGGAGGATTTCAAGATGGACGGCACTAATAACGCAGATACTCTAACGGGTGGCTTTGGTAGTGACTTAATAAATGGTTTGGGTGGTAACGATCTGCTCGATGGCGGTCCTGGTGGTTTCGATACCCTACAGGGTGGTAGCGGCAACGACACATACATCATTGATGACCAGGGCGAGCAACCAGACCTTATTCAGGAGTTTGAAGAGTTCAGCGACCCCGGCGATACAGGTACGAGTGGTGGTATAGATACTGTCCAAGCAGCAAGAGATTATACTCTAGGTGCTAACCTGGAAAACCTGATTCTAGAAGGAAGTGCAATTAATGGTACAGGCAACGGCGGTGCTAACACAATCATTGGAAATGCTGAGAATAATAACCTTTTAGGTGGTGATGGTAATGATAATCTACAAGGCGGGGCGGGCAACGATACTTTGGAAGGTGGTTTAGGTCTCAATACCCTTAGTGGTGGTAGTGATGACGACACCTATATTGTGAGTGGTAGCGACACTATCGATGAGTCACTGGATGGTGGTGTAGATACAGTTGAGTCTTTCACTACTTTTACACTAGATGCTAATGTAGAGAACTTGACTCTTACAGGGATTAGTGGAATTGACGGAACTGGCAATAATGAAGCCAATACGATTATAGGCAATAACGCAAATAACATCCTTAATGGTGGTGGTGGTGTTGATCAGCTTGCGGGTCGTGGTGGTAACGATAGATATATTGTCAACAATATCAGCGACAACATCACGGAGCTGGTAGGTGAAGGTGTGGATACTGTTCAGTCTTCTGACGATTTTATTATTGATGCCAATTTGGAAAACTTAGAGCTTACAGGCACATTTGCAATTAATGGTACGGGCAACGACAGCGCTAACAGGATTACAGGAAATAATGCTGCTAACACTCTTGATGGTAAGGGTGGAACAGACATCCTTATCGGTGATGAAGGCAATGATACTTACGTTGTAGACAATGCTGGCGACAGCATCACGGAAAATGGCGTTGGCGACATAGATACCGTCGAGTCTTCCATCAATTATACGCTGGCTGCGAGTTCCAATCTGGAGAACCTGACCCTCACAGGAAGTGCGGCAGACGGTACGGGCAATGGACTCAACAACACGATCATCGGTAACACCCTTAGCAATAGGCTAGATGGTCAAGGAGGCGACGATAACCTCGTTGGTGACGCTGGCAATGACACGTATTTTGTGGACAGTACTAATGACAATATCATAGAGGCTCTGAACGAAGGCAATGATGAGGTTTTGTCTTCTGTAACTTTTACGTTAGATGCCAATGTAGAAACTCTTTTCCTTGACGGTAGCGACGGTGTAGGAAATCCAATCAATGGTACGGGTAACAGCGGTGCTAACACGATTATTGGCAATAATAATGTCAACATTTTGGAAGGTAGAGGAGGCAACGATTTCCTAGCTGGTCAAGGTGGCAATGACATTTTAGATGGTGAAGCTGGCAACGATATACTTCAAGGAGGATTAGGAAATGACACTTTTATAGTGGATAGTCCTTTTGAAGATATACTTCAAGAAAGATTAAATGAAGGCACGGATACTGTACAGTCTTCTGTCACTTATACCCTGACTGACAACTTTGAGAACCTCACCCTTACCGGAACTAGTTCGATTAGTGGCAGTGGCAACGGCGACAACAACACAATTACAGGGAATAGTGCTGCTAATACCCTTAACGGTTTGGGTGGTACAGACATCCTCATTGGTGGTTTGGGCAATGACACCTACTTTGTAGATAGCACTCCTGACGAAATTAGAGAACTGGCAGGACAAGGCATAGATACTGTAGTTTCTGCCGTTGATTATACGTTAGGTGCTACTTCTAACTTGGAAAACCTGACTCTTTTAGAAGGCTCTCTTCAGGCAGATGAAGGTACAGGTAACAGTTCCAGTAACACAATTACTGGTAATAGCTTAAGCAACATCCTCACTGGTCTTGGTGGCAACGATACCCTTATTGGTAACGACGGTCTCGATAATCTTGATGGTGGTGCAGGCTCCGATAGACTTGTTGGTGGTAACGGTAACGACGTATATAGCGTGGATACAGTTACTGACACAACGATTGAAGCGGCTGGCGGTGGTACTGATGTTGTCGAGTCCTCAATCAGTTGGACGTTGAGCGAGGACGTGGAAAACCTAACTCTGATGGGAACTAACGCTATCAATGGTACTGGTAACGCTCTTAACAACCAAATAATCGGCAATACTGCTGCCAATACCCTTGATGGTAGGGGAGGTATTGACATCCTTACTGGAGGGTTGGGTAACGATACTTACGTTGTGGACAACGTCAGCGACCAGACTAACGAGAATCTTGATTCTGGTACTGACACTGTTAGATCCTCAGTGACCTGGACACTAGGTACTAACTTGGAAAATCTAACTCTCACAGGAACTGGTAACATTCAAGGCTATGGCAACGCTGCTAACAACACAATTACTGGTAATAGCGGAAGTAACCTCCTTAATGGTGGAGCAGGCACTGACAAGATGCAAGGTGGAGCAGGCAACGATGCCTACGTTGTTGATAGAACCACTGACCAGACTATTGAGTCTGCTAACGGAGGTGTTGATCAAGTTCAGTCTAGTATAAGTTGGACTCTGGCAACTAACGTGGAAGACCTTATTCTCACCGGTAGTGCTGACATCAACGGTACTGGCAATGAGCTTAACAATATTATTCAAGCTACTGGCTTTACTAACAACATTATTAAGGGTGGTGGAGGCAATGATTTCATCCTTGGTGAAGGCGGCAACGACACGCTCATCGGTCAGGTTGGCGTAGATAGACTTAGTGGTAGTTTTGGCGCTGATAAGTTTGTATTTAATTCCACCAGTGAAGGGATTGATACTATAGAAGACTATGAGGTTTCAGTTGTAGGTGAAACGATCCAAGTCTCTAGAGCTGGTTTCGGCGGTGGGCTAAGTTTAGGCACACTTGCGGCATCTCAGTTCGTGATTGGTACCGCAGCGGTTGATACTAGTGATCGCTTCATTTACAATAGTGGTACTGGGGCTCTATTCTTCGACCCCACTGGCAGCAATAATGGTATAACCGACAGAGTGCAGTTTGCTCAACTTGCTACTGGTCTTGCTATGACTAACAATGACATTTTCGTCATTGGCTAAAAATATCGCTCGTAGCTGCTAAAGCATAGGCCAGTCTTGAAAAAAGTTTAGTATATTGTATGCCTCCTACCACAACCTGATAGGAGGCGTTGCCTTTGGTTGCTGAAACAATTATTTTGCTAAAACAAACTATCACGCCTCTAACTACATTCGTTGTTCTGTTTGAGTAAAGACATGGAGTTACTTTTGTACACTTTCATCTGCTTAACTTAGTGCCATTCCTTTGATAATCCCATGCACTTAGCGGCATTTTCTTACTCCTTATTGCGGGTAAATGTTACATCATCTCAGCAAATTTTTCGGCATCTGGTACTTGTTGCTCATCAACTTCAACTTTAGCTTGAGAGCCTGGTTGAATCTTCGGAAACATTTGTTCAACAAGCTTGTAATGATTACTCAAGTTTTCTTTAGTAATAGTTGATTGAGAAGAGCGCTTGATTAGCCTATCTCTAATATGTTTCCACACATTTTTACTTCTTTCAACTGCTGCTAGCTCAGATTTGGATAATTTAATCTTTTGCTCAACCGGAAGTGAAGATTCTCCTTTACTTTGAAAACCTGGACTAATTAAAATACATTTACCAGTAGGGAGCTTAAGAAATTGACTCGATTCAAATAATTTAATAGTCCGCTCTTGGTCAGAAATATTCGTACTTGCTTTACCACCACTGCGACCGCGAGATTTTTGTTTATAATTGATTTCCTGTTCACCTAAGAAATCCGAGAACATTCGTGCTGAATCATACTCTTGAGGGTTAAAGATAGCCTTGGTAGCACAACCACCCAAAATGGCACGAGCTAACTCTTTGCCATAAGCCTTTTCTAGTTGCACCAGGTTTTGAAATCCTAATAGGCAGACTAGCCCATCCTCGCGGTTTTCATTCAGCCAATGCACCAGGGCAGGTAAGTAGAGAGTTGGCAGTTCGTCCAAGGCAAGAATTAAGGGGTCTTTGCGGCGTTTAGTAACATTGCGGTTAACAATCATATGTAGCACGGTAGCAAGTAGTGGCCCAACAACATCACGCTTCTCGCGGTCAAGTCCTAAAACTAAAAGTTGTTTACCTTCTAAATCAAGAGGAATTGTCGATTTACCGCAGAAAGAGCCGAGTAAATCACCTTTCATGAACTTAGTAAAGTTAGCATTCGCAGTTGCAATAATTGAAGCAACTGTACGCTCAGATTGAGCGACCGAGATCAACTGCCCGAAGCTGGTTCGTACCCAAGGGTCTAATTCGTTTTCTCTAGCCATTAAGCGTTGAGGTAGTGCCTCCATACTCAACAGTGCTTGACACATCATCACATCCGCATACTTACTACCTTTAGCTAACATCAGGATAGCTTCAGTGAGTTGATCTCCTGCCTGGGTAAAGAAGGAATCTTCAACTGATTGATTACTCATTTTAAAGTTTTTATTCATCACTTCAGCAATTTGACGTGCCATTAACGAGTCAGAGCTTGAGTTGAGGAAATCAAGTGGATTACAAACTTCTGATTCAGGATAGCCAGGGGCAAAAATTCGCACGTTATACCCTCGGCTTGCCGCATATCCAATTAACCGTTGAGTCTGTGCGGGATACTTAAAGTCGTAGACGATCGCCGGAAAACCTTGATCTATTGCAGAACGAATTGCTGGATCAATTACTGAGAAAGTTTTACCAGAGCCAGGGCCACCGCAAACTGCTATACCGCGTTGAGCATCAGGTAAATATAACGGTTGCTTTTCAAAGGGAGAGTTACTGGGTCTACCGATATATAAAGAGACAGAATTAGGTTGAGGTGAGCGCATTTGCTTAATAGATTGCTGCTGTGCTGCGCCTTTTTCTCTCCCCTTACCAAAACGACCTTTGGAGAGCTTGCCTTTCTTGCCGTCGCCTAAAATGGAGAGCGCTATAAAACCTACTAAACAGCACAGTAGAATCAGACCATTTCCTGATTTAAAGGAGTTGACAAGACTGTTTATCGACTGAGTGGAAGCACCACCAATAAACTGTGTTGGCTGAGTTGTTGAGTGTTGGGGCATGATAAAAATTCAATAGAAGAAGCCAAATAAACTCGATATCGCTTTAGCAGAACTGTTATGCACCCAGTTCGACCATACTTTTTGACGACGGGCGAGATTGAACACGCTGCGCTGCCGCCGTTATATGCTGCTCAATTTGTTTCCCAGTAGCCTCAAATTTAGAGATATCTTGAGGTAACAAGTTTGTAACCGTTGTCCCTCCTTGTTGGCGGAGAATCTCTCCACGCTCATTCTTATCCACGATGGAAATATCATTTCCACTCTGCTGGATTTGGTAATTGTTACCTTCAAAGACCTTCAGTCCAGGCGATGTTTCTTTGCCAAGGTATTGCACCAGATTTTTAGCGGTTTGAATGACTGAGGCGACTTGCTTCACCTCACGCTTGGCGAATTCATTGCCAATTGAGTCAAACCTCTCAATATCTTTCGGTGAGAGATTGTCTTTTACTTGTCCATTTTGACGTTGTAAAATTACCCCCCTGTTGTTTTTGTCAGTAATGGTAAGTGCATCCCCATTTTGCTCAATGCGATACTCATTTTTCCCCTCGAACACCTTTGAACCATCCCCTCGCTCTTTACCGAAAGCTTGGACGAGTTTTTCAGCAGTTTCGATCACAGAATTATTTTCCGGCTTGCCTATTTGTTGACGCACGTTGTCGATTTTTCTACCAATAACATTAAATTGGGATATATCTTTAGGCGAAAGATTAGCTTTGATTTCCCCAGACCCAGATTGTAAGATTACTCCTCGTCCGTCTTGGGCAGTGATAGTAAGACCGTATTCCTTCTGCTCAATGCGGTAATTCTTACCCTCAAAAACTTTTTCTCCTGCTGCTGTATCTTTCCCAAAGTTCTCTAAGACGCTCATGGCATTGAGCGCAACGGAGCGGTTGACCAGGTTCTGTTTGATTTCTGTTGTGCCAGCAGGCGCTAATTTTCCTAACTGTGCCGTCTGGTTAAATGAGTCTGATGAACTAATATCGTCTAAACCATATTTCTGGATTTGATTACGAACTTGGAGAAAGTCTCTTTGTTCACCTGGGTTCATGTTGGCTTCGAGAACTCGCGGCCCCAGGACGGTGTGCTTGAACCGCATCACCTCACGATTGTCATTGTTTTTAATTGAGTAAACATCTTTTCCCTGAGACTCAATTGAGTATCCCTCTGCTTTGTAGACATTATCTTGGGTATCCCTATATGGGCTTTTATGAAATAAGTCGAGTGCTGTTGTGGCGATCACTCGGTCGCGCATTTTGTCGGGCGTAGAGCGAACTACATCAGCAACCTGACCAGGCGCTTGTTTTAAGGCTTGTTGTGCTTTTTTAGGAGCTTCCTTAAATGCCTCTACTGCTTTATTCAGCCATTGTTTAAGCGGCGGTTCTTTAACAGTTTGCTCAATTCGGCGCTCTAAGACAATTAAACTTTGCAGGAATTTATCTGTCTCTGAAGGAGGTTGCTGCTGTTCTCCTGTAATAGCTTCAACTTCTTTTTGAGGGTCTACCCCAGCTTCTACCAGTTGCTGTTTTTCTGGAGGAGCTTGCTTTTGTTCTTCTGTAGTAGTTGCAACTTCTTCTTGGGGGTCTTGCTGCTGTTCTTCTGAAGAAACTTGTTGCTGTTCCTGTGGAGAAACTTGCTGTTGTTCCTCTGGAGTAGTTTCAACTTCTTTTTGAGGGTCTACGCCAATTTCTACCTCCTGCTCTTGCTTCGGCTTCTCTAGCTCATTGTCCAGTTGGCTAGGCGCGATGACAGATGATTCTAGCACCTCTTCTGATTGCACAGAAGGGGCAGGTTGAGACTCTGGCTGACTTGGTATTGCTTTTTCTGATATCTGATTAACTTCGGGGGTGGTAGTTACCTTGCTTGAAGGCGATCGCTCTGGAGGGGTGTTTGCTTTCTGGTTTGAAGGCGATTGCTCTTTTGGGTTAGTAGCTACCTGGTTTGAAGGCGATCGCTCTGGAGAGGAGGTTGTTTTCTGGTTTGAAGGCGATCGCTCTGGAGAGGAGGTTGTTTTCTGGTTTGAAGGTGATCGCTCTGGAGGGGCGATAGATTTGGCGATTTCAGCAGCAAGTTCGGGCTGAAGCTCGTTAATTTCAACAACGCCCTTACTAAGTTTGTACACCACCTTATCGTTAACTTTGATGGTGACAGCGCGATTCATCTGCTTATCTGGAGTAGGAGCGCTTGATTTATTTGCTGCGGGTTGAGTTAGCACATTTGCCAGATAATCTATCTGTTTGGGTGTGAGGTTGTTAAATTCAGGTTCTTGCCCTTGCACACCTCGAAAAGCAACCTCGCGCCCTACTTTTATTTGGACTTTAGGTTGCTTTTCGCTTTCTAACTCAACTTTAAGTTCTGGATTTTTTTTCAGCTTTTGCAGAATCTCAGCAATTAACGCCGCAGTTATCTTAGCTGTGCTTATATATATCTGCTTGTAATTTTCCTCAATTGCTTTAGCTTCACCCCGATCTATTGCTTGCATATGACTTCATTAATTCATCGTAAAGTGCTAGATTTTTAATGCGATTAAGAATTAGTTGGTCGCCCAATATTACAAACCCAAGTTCGCCATCAATCCCAATTTCTATGGCATCTGGTTCTGTATCTTGTAAGACAGGTACGTCCAATACTGTCTCCCCATTCATCCAGGTATAAACTGGAATTTCATCAAAGAAAATCTCGATAGTTTCAGGTTGATAGTTAGTAGGAAATGGTGGCTTTGAAATAACTGCTGCTAAATCTTCCGCCAGAGTTGGAAAATCATCTAGCCTTTTGTAAGTATCGTGATTAATTTGTTCAGTTGGTAGTTCTTGCATTGTTTTTCAGCTTTAAAGGGTAAAGAATCCTCTTGCCTAGTTAATAACTTTCGTTAGTAGGCATTGTAGATTTTTACTTTTAATAATTGTTTAAGTTAACGTTAACTAATTATTTTGTAATGGTTCTTTTGATTTACCTTTCTCTTTGTATATATTGCCGTTGTAACAAAAGCGTTTAATTTGTAATGAATCTGCATTCATCTTTGGCATTTCAGCAAATTCTAAGCAAGGAAGACCACTAGAAATTTGTTTGGAGACGCGCATAAATGGTACATCAGGAGGTAACGAAGACTTGAGGTACTCGTTAAAAACTTGACGATAAGATTTTCCGGATTGGACATAGCCGAAGTAGGCACAACCAGCACTGCCACAGAGAGGGTCTTGTAAAGGGTCACATCCTCTAGGGGGACACTCCCGAATAATGCGCGTGTTGATTAGGTAGAGAAGCTTTTGCTGACCTGGCTCCTGAAGTTTAATAATACTCATGCGACCTGGATCTCCCAGCCACTCGCCCCTGATATTTTCTTTTACCACTTGTTCCATCAATCCTGGTGGTGCGGCTAAAGCGGCGGGTTGCCAATTGTCTGTAGCTACAGCTTCCCTTGCAATTGCAACTTGGCTGCAAGCGATCGCAAGTTGAGTAATTGCTAACAAAATTAGCACTGAAACTAAGCGTTTTAAATTTTGCATTTTTTACTTAAATTCAACTTGTTCTACATCCGTTACTACTTGTACATTTGGAGAAATTTTAATACCTAGTTTTTGTAATGCCCAAGCATTTTCTGGAAAAATATAAGATTTATCTCCTACCTCCGGGTCATCATCTTCATCCCATAATTGTTGGAATTTTTCCTTACCCCCAACTTCAATAATTGCTTTTTGGTACATTTGTAAGCTAAGAGCATGAGTAACCGATTCTGGTACATATCTTGTTAAAGATACGGCTCCCATTTTTTCTTTTGGAACAACTACTAAACAACCTAAATTATCCAATTTAACTAAAGTTTGTTCATCCGTAGGTGATGGAGCTTCAGTTGTACTTAAAGGGCGTGGCGCTTGGTGTACATCAATAAGATAATAAGTATCTTGCTTAACAGAGCTAGATGCTGCTAGGGCTAATCTTTTTACCTGTTTGGGTAAGCAAGGATAGAGTTTTTGGGGCAGGGCAAACGCATCTTATTTTTGAAAGGCAGACTGGGCAAGGGTTTTAGGCATTTAGTATTTATGATTATCGATTCTTGAAATCCTTGCTACATAAGGCATTCAGAATTTAGATGCGTTTGCCCTGGTTTTTGGGGGATTTCATTATTTATTTCTGCTGTTGCTTGTACAAATACAACTGGCGTTTTTAAACTATTAACCCTGCTCATCAAGTGCTGTGTCGGCATGAAAAGTTTAGAGCCTAAAAACAATCCTCCAGCAATTACTAATCCCATCACTACGTGCTTTCGTTTCATAAAACACTACTTCCCTAATTGTGTAAGTGGGTCTACTGCTCTGCCATTAATATAGACTTCAAAGTGTAAGTGAGGCCCCGTAGAAGCACCCGTAGAGCCAGCTTTTGTAATGATTTGAGCTTGCTTAACCCCTGTTCCTCTGCCCACAAGTAGCTGACTATTGTGAGCATAGCGCGTTGACCTGCCATCACAATGTTTGATATCTACTGTATAACCATAACCGCCCATATCACCGGAATGTATAACGGTTCCTCCATCTGCTGCTTTGATTAAAGTACCCATAGGAGTGCCATAATCAACTCCAGAATGCATCCTCCACCGCTTACGAATAGGATGGAAACGCATACCAAAGCGTGATGTTATGGGGAATCCAGGGGCAGGATGAACCAATTTCCCTGTACAAGTCCCCTGCTGATTACATTTTTCTTCAACTTTTGGTAAAGATTTCTTATACTCATCCGCAGTGCGCTTACCATACTTAGGAGATCGCCCATCTGGGCCAGCATTGTGCATCTCACCAGCACGAGCGATTAGTGCATCTCCTGATAACCCCTCAGCTCTTGCACGGTCAATCAGTTCTTTTATCCAAGCAGAATAAGCAGCTTCTTGATCTGATTGCGGGAAATACTTGAGAATTTCGCTTTGTAACGCTGCTGGAGTTGTAGCAGGACTACTCGCTCGTTTGAGAAATTCAACCCCCCCCGGACGGCGTGAAATTCTAGCCTCAGCGTGTTCATTGTAGGGCATAAATTGGTACTTACCCAAAGCTCGTCCGCAATTAGCACCCTTGTCAGCACAGACATAATCTCCAATCGCTGTGTAATCGCCACCGTAACTTTCAATTGCAGCGATCGCCTGCCTTAATGCGCCCATTGAAACACCTTTGTATTTTTGGCAGTCATCAGTGGGAGCATCAGGATTATTTGGATCTACTTCGCCAGGTGGTAACTCAAATCCTGGTGGTAGTCCTGGGTTTTCGGGAATATTGTCTGGAATTGGTGCTGCATCGGTTAGCCCAACAAAAATAATATCTTTTTCGTGGTGAGTAAACCAAGGAACAGGGCCAATAAAATATGGCGTACAACCCATAAAACCATTGCAATAGCGGAAATAAATGGCAAACTCGCCCGCTCCTTCGGATTCATCCGTCTTCTGTAAGACAACTTTAAAAGCTGGCCCAAAAGGATGCCGACCAGTTGGCTCTTTCCCGCCATTTACTACCGCTAATAAACCACGTCCACCGCGCACCATCTGGGCAGGGCCAACAATCCACTGTTTACCGTGTAAAGGGGTAGCGTTTAGTTCGGGAGGGCCACTTAGTTCGATGTAGGGGCATGAATCTTGGTTACAGGGTACGGCAAATCCCTCGACATCACTGCCAGTTATTGTATTGAGTCTTCGCGCCTCTTTCTCCCCATAAGCCACATCAAATAGTGCTACCAGCCCAATACTTGACAAGGGATTAGGAAATTCTGACCAAGGAAATTCTGCTAGCCCAGGGATGCCAGCTACGAGAGATACTTGCCAGTCACGTAGGTTCTCTAAGCGGATTCCTGATAAAAAAGGAATACTATCAATAGCGTAAGCGCTGAGGTCGATATCTCCTAAAACTACGCCAATTAAATCTTTAAATTGAGGGTTATCAACAATATCGCCCAGGAGCGTCCCAGCTAAACTTGCTAAACTACCGTCCTCTTGCAGCAAACGATTATAGATAGGCAGAACCTCTTGCAATGGCAAATCCCGAAGTTGCGGAATTGCGAGAACAATATCTTCCACCGATTGCCATTTTAAAGGTTCAAGATCAGCAAGGCTAATACCACCTAAATCTAGTCCCACTGCATAAGCTATTTCTTGTAGGGTTAGTAGCTCTACTCCTATATCTTGTAAATTCCCTAACTTCAAAACCTGATCTATTGTTTCTCCTGCTTGCCAGATAAACGAAGGATCAAAGCCGATTTGCTCAATAATTTCTGGCGGGAAGGGAAAATTACCTCCAGAAGCAAATGGCGGAAACCTAGAAAAATTCAGTTGGCTTAAATCTGGCATAAGCGCCCCTTCATCTTCCAATACTGGTAAAAAACCGTCTCCATCGCTGTGAGTATCACTCCAGGGGGCTTCTTGTGCAACAGCACGCTCAAAGTTTCCTAGTTGAACTACTTGAGAGAAATGCAAGAGTCCAGCCAAGATAAAGATAATAATAAATAGGAGCGATCGTATATGCTTAAGCCGCATTGACATTGCTGTGCTACTTGGAAAGAGAATGTGTTACGGGCTACGGGCGGTTTTGACCCCACTTAATTAGCTGGCTAAGGGTAGCCATATCAATGCCAGATCGCCGCGCCGCTTCCTCTCGGTTTTTACCCAATCGCAGCTGTCGAATTGCACCCTGAGCTTTTTTCCAAGTAGTTGTATTTGGAGCAATCTGACCTTTTTGCTTCGCTACGACTAATCCAAAGGCGGTAGCGTTCGCGTCGTCAATTGCTTGCTGTGACTTAGGTGCTTGAGCCGAGGATTTATCCCTAGTAGCTGTAGCAGTAATTAATCGACGCTGGGGTATGACCCTAGAGGGCAAGCGAGAGCTAGTTTGCGTTAGTAGAGGTTTCTTGACTACAGGTGAAGGATTGGCAGTATTTAAGTTTCTTGGTGTCCTACTAGCAGAACTTAGAACAGAGGTAGTTGTTTTCTGCTGTTGTGGTCTAGCCCCAGGTGGGATAGTAGAAACTGAGGGTTGTTTTGGTCTAGAGGCATTAGCCCCTATGAGCTGATTCATAGGGACTTTCGGCTGCTGTAGTTCGGTTACAGGTGGACTGGCAACAGGATTAGGCGATCGCTGTGTAGCACGATCAGGCGATGCCTGCGGCGGTTCGCTTTGCGACCATCGCTTTCGCTGTGAATCACTTGGCGGATTAGTTGGAGGATTTTCAATCTGCTGATTTCGGGCTGGAAGTTGAGCTTGCTGTTGTGCCGTGCTAGCTGTGCCTAGTGAAGCCAGCTTTGAAATCAACCTCATCGACACACCTGCTTGTTGACTAGCAGACTGAGGCGTTGCCCCAGAACTTACTAAGTCCAAAAAGTTTTGAACTCTAAGTTCGAGCCTTTGATTTCCCTGATTCCTGCCCAACAAGTTTCTTGACTTGGCTACCCGCAAACCAAGTTCAACATTTTGTAATTGAGCTTGAACTAAGCCATTCATCCCATCTGTCGGTGTTTGAGCATCAGGATAAATAGCTACAGTATGATATTGAGGCGCTCCCGTTCCGTATGTTATTTGGAACTGATAAAGTTTGCGCTCTCCTGCTGATGTTTGGGTAACTACGGATAATAGGGTGCTATCCGTCTGGGGCAAGTTCGGAAACTTAACCGAATGGATGCGTTTTAGATGCACTATCGTAGCCGCAGAGTTAGAGCAGTGATCACTCTGTCCGCGATCGCCTGCTTGCATACACATGGGGCCGTCAAAATCCAAAACAATCTGTGAAGGGTCGTCTAGCCAAACTTTCTTAACAATTTCGCCAGTGGGGATAAAGTTAAGGTTGGCTCCTGCTCCTGCCCAGACAGTAATCGTAGACAGCTTATTGTTTAAGCCTTGTGCATCACTTGATAATACCTTCTGCACGGGTGAATCCGCTTGTACTGGGATAGGAGGGAGATTAACTAGACCAGCACTTAACAAGCAAGATGTTAGAAATAAGTATGGTTTCATGAGTTCCTCACCTTTATTCAGTGTCTAGCCAAGCCATCGCCTGTCTTTCCTCTACTGCTGGAGGGATAAAATTAGAGTCTGTTGGCTCCCAGATGTACGGAAAGAAGGTATCACTATTAGCTAGAGCCAGATGATCGAGATCGCCGTGATAGCTTTCAAGAATTGGTTGGTGAAGTCCAAAAACATCAATAGCAGCAGAGGAATTAACAAAGACCTCAACTTTAGTGCCAGCTTTGAGAAAGAGAACATCTGGGCGCTGCTCAATCGCTGAAATTGCCTCTTCGTTACGCTTGTCAATATCGGACAAAATCGCATCACTTCCACCTTCCAGAATATCTGTTAAGAGATTGGAGTCATTCTGCTTAGACCGAGAAAATCCACCGCTATTAGAAGATGTAGATGCTTGTCCAATTGCGCCAATTGCCAATCGAGTAATATTTCTTCTGCTAACTTCTCGTCTTTTATCATTCAGCTTCTCAACAATAAGAGGCTTGCCTTCTTCTCCATGAATACCAACAGCATTTTCTGGCAGTGCGATTTCATATTGCTGGTTGTCTTGCTGGACAATAGCAGCTACAGCCACTAGATGTAATAAACCATTTTTTGAAAGCGATCGGGCTTCAACAATTAACTGAGTCTTAGCAGGTAGAGCAATAGACCCATCGGCGGCTAGTAGGGGTTCGGCTAAGACTACATTGAGTTGGTTGCTTTGACTATCCTCGGATTCATCCCAGACAAATGGTGTAGCAAGAACCGCTTTGGCTCCACTACCTGGTACGAGCAGCTGACGCGGCTGCTCTTGTAAAATTGGCGTTTCTTCATCAAAATTGACGACTGGCGTTTGTGGTTCTGTCTGCTGCTTTGATTTTGCCGAAACGGTTAGTGCAGCATATTCAACTGGTGTTCGCAGCCCTGCGGTATCTGCGTCAACTGGTGTTTCTGCAACAGGAGATGCCTGACCGTAACTACCAAGTTGTGCAGCAGCCATCCACCTCTCCATTGGGTCTGCTTCCTGGGATGGTACAGGTGATTCTTTACTTTGAGTCCGAGCTACAGGGTTCGGTTGAACAACAGGTTTCGGTATTGATTGTGGAGGTGTATATACCCTTGGTGGTGCATACGCCGTTACGGGTCTTTGTGGTGAATATGTTGCTACGGGTCTTGGTCGCGGTCTTGGTGCTGGTGCATCAGTTCTTGTTGATACTCTGCTGGTCTTAGGTACAACAGGTTTGGATTGTTTTGCTGGTTGCTCTGTTGTTTTCGGCTGCTGCTTACCTTTTTCGTTCAGCGCTTCTAGCTCTTTTCCTTGTGAAGTGAGGGCTAAATCAGTCAATACTCGTCCTTGACTATCTGTCGCGTCAGTTTTATCCTGGCTTTCTTTCTTTGCGGTTGGATCTGCTTGCTGTTCTCGTGGTTTTTCGTTAGAGGATTGCATTAAGTTCCCGGAGAGAAAAATACCAGCCGTTACGACTAAAACTAAGGTACTCAACGACACCAGACCGAGCTTTGAAAAAGGATTATTTTGGAAAGATTGTTGAGTACGAAGCAAGTGAGGATCTTCTTCTACCAATAGTGATTCTTCATCGTCTGTTGTTTCCTCTGTTGCTGCAATTGCCGGAATTTTGTCTTCAAAACCAGCAAGCGTACTCATGCGCTCTTGTTCCCATTCTGGTTCATTAGACGGTACGAACTGTTCCTCAGAAGGTACAGACGGATCATGCTTGGATTCGTTAGATTCATTAGTCAGCATTGTTATAGTTCCTCTCTTTGAAGATCACGGATAGCATAAATTTCTAGTCCTGCTTGCCGAATTTGGTAAGCAGTTCGGTGTAAGGAACTTACACCGTTAGGTAATGGCAAGGGTGGGGTATCAATTGAATCAGGGCAAACGCATCTAAGTTTTATTAAATTTAATTGACAAATAGTTGCTCATAAGGTTTAGTTGCCATTTAACTAATTCTTGTCAGAAGAAACATCACTTCTCTAACTTGATAAAAATAACCAA
>JAHHHE010000085.1 GCA_019359535.1 Gloeocapsa sp. UFS-A4-WI-NPMV-4B04 | reverse complement strand
CAATGAAGGCGATGATGAAGCAGATTGTGGCGGCTAGCAGGGTTGGGATCATCAATACTCCAAACCAACCTACATATAGGCGGTTTTCTGTTGATGTTACCCAGTTGCAATAGCGCTCCCACAAGCTAGCGCTTTCGCGGCGCTGTAAGGTTGTTGTCATGGTTCTATGATTGCTTTGTTAACTACAAAAAGAGTTGTTTGGAATGAATCAGGCTTAGTTGTCCTTTGCCTGTAATTGTTAATTTACATTACATTACTTAAATTTACTAGATGTGATTAATCAAATTTACAAATATTATTTATAAATTTATCTTATATGTGTAGGTATTTTAGGAGTGGAAGAGAAATTAAAGTACATACAATCAAAATACAGAAGCAAATTAAGCTTAAATAGCAGCGACTGCGATCGCAATTTCTTTAAAAAGTAACAATGAGTAATCTTAATCAAAAATCCTCAGACGACGGATTGAATCTAATGCTTTTTAATATTCCCACTCATGTACTGTTACAGATTTGCACGGGAGCTGTAATAGGAGTTGTGGTAGGAGGTAAAGCACTAGAGGAAACATTACTTGCGATCAGTCAAGCAAGTGAAGAAGTGTTTAGAGGCGATCGCCTTCCTGTACTCAAGTTTCCAGCTGAGAATGAAGTTGATAGTTGAGATAACGCATATCTTGAATAGTCAAGATTGTTGCAGATGAACTACTTAAGCTTGATTTCAACTCTAAAATTATTCATATTCCTGGTTTTACCCGAACAGACGCTATGACTTCGCTCGTTCACTCCTCCGATGAGGCATTGACTGTCAGTTCTCCGTTTGATGTGTTCTTGCGCCAACGCCTCCAAGTAGTGGAAGACTTGTGGGAGGACGTTATTCAGCAAGAGTGCGGTCAAACTTTAGTAAATGTTCTGAAGCAGCTACGCGATTTGTGTTCTCCTGAAGGGCAGGCAACAAACGAAAAAGCAACGGAAGTTGTCAGCTTAATTTCACAGCTTGAGCTTAACGAAGCAATTAGAGCTGCTCGCGCCTTTGCTCTGTACTTTCAGCTGATTAACCTTGTTGAGCAACATTACGAACAGCGTGAACAATTAACTCGCAGTCTAAGACATACAAAGTTAGAACAGAAGCTAGCCAAACCTGCACATAGCGATCAATCTAGTCAAGTAGAGCAGGAAGCACAATTTCTTAACGGCACACCAGGAGCAGAATTACTAGAAAAAAGCTGGCAAGCCATAAATAACGAACGGCAAAACAAAGGTACATTCCATACTTTGTTTCCCCATCTGCATAAAATGAATGTGCCGCCTCAGCAAATCCAGCGATTAATTGATCAGCTTGATGTCCGCTTAGTGTTTACTGCTCACCCGACAGAGATTGTTCGTCCTACTATTAGAGACAAACAGCGACGGATGGCTAAACTGCTACAACAACTAGATCAAGTAGAAGAAGGGCAAGAAAGCAACAACGGCTTAAATACTTGGGAAGCAGCAGAACTACGCGAACAATTGATTGAAGAAATCCGGCTTTGGTGGCGGACAGATGAGCTACATCAGTTTAAGCCTGAAGTGCTGGATGAAGTGGAATATGCGCTGCACTATTTTCAGGAAGTTTTGTTTGAGGGGATTCCCCAACTTTATCAGAGATTAAAACACGCCCTTTCTGACAGCTTTCCAAGGCTGAAGCCGCCCCAAAATAACTTTTGCAAGTTTGGCTCTTGGGTAGGATCAGATCGAGATGGTAATCCCTCGGTAACGTCGCAAGTCACTTGGCGGACAGCGTGCTATCAGCGCCAAATGGTGTTGGAAAAGTATATGCAGTCAGTGAAGCGGTTGATTGAACTTTTGAGTTTATCACTGCACTGGAGTGATATTTTGCCAGACTTGCTGGAATCTCTGGAACAAGATCAGTCTCAATTAAATGAAGTCTACGAAGCATTAGCGCTGCGTTATCGGCAAGAACCGTATCGGCTGAAGCTGTCTTATATATTAAAGCGGTTGGAAAATACACGCGATCGCAATAGTCGACTTGATAACAGCGTCGAGAAACTCGAAGTACCAGAAGTTAACGCTAAAGCAATTTACCGCTCTGGAGCCGAGTTTTTAGCAGAATTGCGGCTAATTCAGCGTAACTTGACTGAAACAGGTCTTAGTTGCCGTGAATTGGAGAATTTAATTTGTCAGGTAGAAATTTATGACTTTCACTTGGCTCACCTCGATATCCGCCAAGAGTCTTCACGCCACGCAGATGCTTGGAATGAGATTTTAGAATACTTACAAATTTTGCCCAAATCGTATCATGAACTGTCGGAAGCAGAGCGAGTCGAGTGGCTAACAACAGAACTGCGAACTCGTCGCCCATTAATTCCAGCAGAACTACCCTTTTCTGAGCAAACAAATGAACTAATTAAAACATTCCGCATAGTGCGATCGCTGCAACAAGAGTTTAGCCCCAGTATCTGCCAAACTTACATCATCAGTATGAGCCGCGAACTGAGTGACCTTCTAGAAGTGTTACTGTTTGCCAAAGAAGCAGGACTTTACGATCCCGCTACAGAAAGTGGAACTTTGCAAGTCGTCCCTTTGTTTGAAACTGTGGAAGACTTACAACGCGCTCCTTCGGTGATGCAAAAGCTATTTGAATTGCCACTTTATCGCGCTTTACTTGCTGCTCACTCCTCACCTTTAAACCCTGACTTGCAAGAAGTCATGTTGGGCTATTCTGACAGCAATAAAGACTCTGGATTTTTAAGCAGTAACTGGGAAATCCATAAAGCCCAAAAAGCACTTCAGGAAATAGCTGAAAAATATGAAGTGAATTTGCGAATTTTTCATGGGCGCGGTGGCTCGGTAGGTCGTGGTGGCGGCCCAGCTTATGAGGCGATTTTGGCACAACCCGGTCACAGTATCAATGGGCGAATCAAGATTACTGAACAAGGAGAAGTGCTGGCATCTAAATACTCGTTGCCTCAATTAGCTCTCTACAATTTAGAAACAATTACGGCTGCTGTTGTTCAAGCTAGCCTGCTGAGAACTGGATTTGATAATATCCAATCTTGGAATGAGATTATGGAAGAATTATCAGCGCGATCGCGGCGACACTATCGCGCTCTAATATATGAGCAACCAGACTTTATTGACTTCTTCCACCAAGTCACGCCGATTGATGAAATTAGCCAGTTACAAATTAGCTCTCGTCCCGCTCGTCGTCAGGGTGGCAAAAAAGATTTAAGCAGTTTAAGGGCAATTCCTTGGGTGTTTAGCTGGACGCAAAGCCGTTTTCTGCTGCCTTCTTGGTACGGTGTTGGTACAGCTTTGCAAGAGTTTGTGAACGAAGAGCCAGAGGAACACCTCAAACTGCTACGCTACTTTTATCTGAAATGGCCATTCTTTAAAATGGTGATTTCTAAGGCAGAAATGACCTTGGCAAAAGTAGATATTCAGATGGCGGAACATTACGTGCAGGAATTGGCAAAACCCGAAGACAAAGCCCGATGTGAAAGGGTATTCGAGCAGATTGCTAATGAATATTACCTCGCGCGCAACTTGGTGTTAACTATTACTGGTCACAAACGACTTTTGGATGGCGATCCTGTCCTTCAGCAGTCTGTACAGTTACGCAACGGCACGATTGTACCGCTAGGCTTTTTACAAGTTTCCTTGCTAAAACGATTACGCGAGTGCGGGAATCCTACAACTTCTGGTGTTATTCACTCTCGTTACAGTAAGGGTGAGTTACTCCGAGGCGCGCTATTAACGATCAACGGCATTGCTGCTGGAATGAGAAATACGGGGTGAGGCAAGAGGCGAGAGGCAAGAGGGGAACTTTAAAACCCCTTACTCAATACTCAAAACTTTGATAATGAGCAAGCGGCGGCGACAAAAACGGATTCTAATTTGTACTTTTGCGGCACTGGCATCGGGAATTTTTAGTTCCTATGTTGGTGGACAAATTAGCCTGAAAATCCACAGCTATAAGTGTCAAACACAGCCTTGGGGTTTGAAGACTGTGTGTAACGCTTGGGTTGCACCAGGAGCAATTTGGCAAGGTAGTACAACAGGATTATGGCTAGGCACACTCTTGGGAGCGTTGAGCAGTGGTTTGGCGACGCGCAAGTTAGGTGAAGAAAAGGCGATCGCTTCTATCCCTGCTGACATTACTGAAGAAAAGCTAATAGAGGCTATCTCGCTTTGTGCTGATGACTTAGAGCTAACAACTGCTCAAAGAGAAACACTGCGCCGTTTCTTAGTCTTACTTGTAATCAAGTTAGGTACTTCAAGCGAAACTAATCTTGAATCTGAGCAAGATATTTCCCTAGAAGAGTTGCAGCATCTAGCAGCCGTAGCCAAGCAACAGCCACTCAGCAAGCAAAACTTAATCGCAGAAATATATCAAGCGTCCTCTGGACGCAGTGAGTAGTGAAGAGTGAAAAAGTGAGTAGAAAAGAAAAAATCTCACTACTCACTACTCACTCCTCACTACTCACTCCTCAAGTCCTCATGCCTGGTAAAATGCAGCCGTAGAGTTCCACATTATTAATGCCCTCCGAAACTAACTCAGGTAATCAAACAACAGGCGCTGACGCTATCGCTCAAGCGATCGCTGCTGGAGTTGACTTTGATGGTTCGCCAATTCCGCCCGCCAAGCTAGAACTATATAGCAAAGTAATGGCTATAGAAGCAGGTAGGCAGCGTAGCGGCGTATCTAATACAATGCGATCGCGCATTGTCCGAATTGGCGCAAAACACATTTCTCAAGCAGAACTCAACCAAATGCTGCTCGATGCTGATTTTGCTCCGTTGAAAGATAAAGAAATTGCTTTTTATTACGGCGGATAATAGCTCAGTGCAACGTTAGAAGGTGATCGCGCTTCGGGATTAACAAGGCGGAAAATGCGATCGCCTCCTTACACAGATGTAAGCCAACAAACACTATCCACAATTAAGTCATGGCATAATTACCCTCGTGCCAGCAGCTATATAAAGTACCTATGATTTCTTCTGACGCTAAACCAGCTTTGCTTGTCCTTGCTGATGGAACTGCTTATCGTGGTTGGTCTTTTGGAGCCACAGGAACCACAATTGGAGAAGTTGTTTTTAACACTGGGATGACAGGATATCAAGAAGTGTTGACAGATCCAAGTTATTGTGGGCAGATTGTTCTGTTTACTTATCCCGAACTAGGCAACACTGGTGTTAATCCAGAAGATGAAGAATCTAACCACCCACAAGTGCGCGGTGCGATCGCCCGTAACATTACACATCGCCCTAGTAACTGGCGATCAACAAAGAGCTTGCCTGATTACCTCAAACAACACAACATCCCTGGAATTTACGGCATTGATACTCGCGCTCTGACACGCAAAATCCGTGTTTCTGGAGCCATGAACGGCGGAATATCAACGGAAATTCTGGACGAGGGTGAGTTATTGGAGCAAATTTCAGCAGCTCCGAGCATGAAAGGCTTAAATCTCGTTTCAGAAGTTACCACGTCAAGTGTCTACGAATGGTCTGATCCTACTACGTCAATTTGGGAATTTAACTCAAATATAAAATCAAATCCTGAACCGTTTACCGTTGTTGCCATTGATTTTGGTGTCAAACGAAATATTTTACGCCGCTTGGCAAGTTACGGATGTCGCGTGATTGTCGTTCCTGCTAACACTCCACCAGAAGAAATTCTCAAACACAAACCTGACGGAATTTTTCTTTCTAATGGCCCTGGCGATCCATCTGCCGTCACTGAAGGCATAGCGACAACAAAAGCACTCTTAAGTAGCCAAAAACCAGTTTTTGGTATTTGTATGGGGCATCAAATCTTGGGTAGAGCGCTGGGTGCTGAAACATTCAAACTTAAATTTGGTCATCGCGGATTGAATCAGCCAGCTGGTTTAGAGCAACGAGTAGAAATTACCAGCCAAAACCACAGTTTTGCAATTGATCCAGATTCTTTACTTGATGCCGAAGTAGAAATTACTCATCTCAACTTAAACGATCGCACCGTTGCTGGTTTACGACATAAATCTCTGCCTTTGTTTTCGGTGCAATATCACCCAGAGGCAAGTCCTGGCCCCCATGATGCTGACTACTTGTTCGAGCAGTTTGTTCAAGCGATGGTAGAAGCAAGAGGCTAGTGGCTTATTAACTACTCACTATTCACTCTTTTTCTCCCCAATAGCCGTAGACAACATCTCAAAAAAGCATCTATACTTGAGCCTCGACTTTAAGGACAATACAGCAAGGAGGCTATTATTGCTGAACAACTGAACTTAACTGTTAGTCTGAGAGGCACTCGTGAAGTCCGGGATAACTACCAGCTATTTCGTCTTACTGGTTTGTTAGATGCCTTTTCTGAACCAACATTTCGCAAGGTAATCAGCAAGTTGATTGAAGAGGGACCAAAGCATATTATTCTTGATCTCTCTCAGATAGACTTTGTTGATAGCTCTGGATTAGGCGCTTTGGTGCAACTGGCTAAACAGGCTCAAAGTGCTGGGGGTACTTCGCAAATTGTCACAAATGCCCGCGTAACCCAAACGGTGAAGTTGGTTCGGTTAGAGAAGTTTCTTTCCCTAAGATCTTCTGTAGAAGAAGCTCTAAAAAACGCCAAGGACTCTTGAGCGTTTCCCAAACAGATTAAATTAGCTATCCGGTTTTAAATCTGGATAGCTTAATTTTGATTTTTCAATTATTAGCTACTAACTTTTTACAAGGTGGAGATCGAGGGTAATAAAAAATAGGTGAGGGTAGCAATTTGTAATTAAAGTAGCGCAGTGGCATTATTAATCTAGCTAAAATCAAAACAATAACTAACTCGTCAAGGGTACTCCGGCAATTCATCGCCAGAGCCTGCGTTGAATTCGTGAAATTCTAAGGAGAAATATTTATTAAACCCATTGCCAACTGCTTACTAGATTCAGATGAAGGGTTGTTTCAGGCACTGCCGCTAACAGTGGCGCAGCTACAACAGCTTTCTCCGACAGCGTTGGCGTATTTGGGAGATGCGGTATATGAACTTTATGTTAGGAGTCACTATCTACTGCCACCAAAGCGATCGCAAATGTATCATCATTTGGTAGTAGCTCAGGTACGCGCAGAAGCTCAAGCACTGCATCTGCGATCGCTCACCCCGCACTTAAGCAACACTGAATTAGAAATTGTCCGACGCGGACGCAACGCCGCCACCAATCGTCCCAAGCGAGTTGACCCAGAAATTTATCAACAAGCAACAGGCTTAGAAACTTTAATGGGCTACCTTTACCTTAGCGAACCCCAACGTTTGACTGAGCTATTACAAAAGTTAGAACTAGATCCAAATCTAGAGAAATAGTTTAAATCACTCTTAAGATACCGAAATTACTCTAGAAAGTTGGATAAATTCAATTAATAGAGATGCCCAAACGCGCAACTCAAAAACTATATGGCTGATAAACCTCGAAAACTTAGATCTGCTGGTGAACCACATCGGGGTAAACCAATCAAAATTAAAGGTAAACCTGCGATCAAAAAAATAGCAGGTGATGGCTATCCTGCGAGTTCTCCGAAGAAACACATCGACATCAAGCGCGATCGCTCACTTGAAGCCCGGCATAACGATCAGCAAGCACCACAACGCCCTCTGAAGCACATTGACATCAAACGCGATCGCTCACCCCAAATTTCACCCACGTCACCCCCGCGTCGGACATTTGCGGACAAGCCGTCACACCAATCATCAAATTTGCCTCCCCGCTCAGAAGAAACAGAAGGCAGCGATCTAATCTACGGTCGTCATCCAGTCTTAACAGCTTTGGAAAAAAAGCGAAACCTCAATCGGATCTGGATTACTGCACGCCTGCGCTACGATCCGCGCTTTCACTCCCTAGTCATGCAAGCAAAGGAAAACGGCACAGTCATTGACGAAGTAGAACCAAGGCGATTAGACCAAATCACCGACCAAGCTAATCATCAAGGTGTAGCCGCGCAAGTTGCACCTTATGAATACAGTGAACTAAGTGATTTAATTGAGCGGGCAAAAGCTGCATCTGATCAACCTGTGATTGTTGTTGCTGACAGCATTACTGACCCGCATAACTTGGGTGCAATTATCCGTTCAGCAGAAGCGATCGGCGCTCAAGGATTAGTGATCCCCCAAAGAAGGGCAACTGGGATCACATCAACTGTTATGAAAGTGGCGGCGGGTGCTTTAGAAACATTTACTGTTGCTAGAGTAGTTAATCTCAGCCGCGCTTTGGAAGAATTGAAAACAGCTGGCTTTTGGATTTACGGTACAGCGACAACGGCTAGTCAACCTCTGCATACAGTTCAATTCACTGGCCCCATTGTTCTAGTGGTTGGTGCTGAAGGCGAAGGTCTGAGTTTGTTGACACAACGCTGCTGCGATGTTTTGGTGTCGATTCCGCTTTTGGGCTACACGCCGAGCTTGAATGCCTCTGTAGCAGCAGGAATGGCGCTCTACGAAATCTTCCGTCAACGTTGGGCGAATACACTCCACTTAGATAATTTCCCAAAAAATACTTTGAAAAAATAAGCCTAACAGAGTATAACAGAGTGTGAAGTACAACAGCAGCAGTTCATGTAATATTTTGTAACACATGACCAAATCCGCAAAAACCATGAAACCATTTTTAGATAACTTCAAAGATTTTTTAACTAACTTATTCCAAAGCTTCGGTTGGGCTTGGTGGGTGGAGATTGTGACCCAAAACCCCCGCTGCACGTATTACTTCGGACCTTTTCTCAGCCAAAAAGAAGCTAAGGCTGCAACAGCAGGGTATGTAGAAGATTTACAACAAGAGAAAGCGCAAGGAATTGGCGTTAATGTGAAGCGCTGTAAGCCAGATAATCTCACAATCGCTGACGACTTGGGGGAGAGAATTGACCGCAGAACAGGGCCAGTTTTTAGCGGTCTGATGTAGAAGAGGGGAAAAATTCACCTGATCACCCTCTCAAGTCATCACTCCTAGCCCTTTTTGCTCAATCCACTCATCAATGTCTTTCAGTAATAGAGCGGGGATTTCCCAAGGCAACAAATGAGCTGTATTGGGGTAGCATCGCCATTGGCAATCTTGGATGTGTTGAGCGGTTTCTAGGCTCGACTCAGGTGTGATGTGTCGGTCAACTGCGCCAGCCAGCATTAAACTGGGACATTGAATTTGCTCAAGGTCTGCTAATCGGTTGTAATTAGCTTTTAAGGCGGTGTTAAGGGCGCGTTGAGCGACGGCAGAAGTTTGAAGATAAGCTGACATCGCATCAGCAGCGATATAGTTGTAAGCAGTAGGAGTGTGTTGTTGGATCAGGTAGCGATAAAGCGATCGCTTGCCAAATGTTTCAATATTCCATTGCCAGCTAGGTTGCAGCCGATTCAAAATCGAAGCCACGCCCGTATATAAATTATCTTGCCAACTAATCGGCGGATGGTTACTGCGGGGTCTAGCTGCTGTGGCAATCAAAATCAGCCCACTAACTCGCTGTGGTAGCTTCAATGCGAGTTCCATACCTAAAATTCCGCCTAGTGACCAGCCCAGAATAATACACCGCTCGACCTGTAAGGAGTCTAGAAGGCTCTCCAAGTCGGTTAAATGGTCTTCCATCTCAAAATTATCATTAACGCGACTATTGCCGTATCCTCGCAGGTCAGGGGCGATCGTTTGGAAACGTTTGGATAGGTGTTGAGTAAAAACAGACATACTACTGCCCGATCCTGGATGACCGTGTAAGCAGAGAATCGGAAAACCTTTACCTTGGACGTAAACGTTGAGTGGGACTGCTTGAGAAGAAGAGGAGCGCATGGACACTGTTAATGTATTTGCTCAACTATTTGACTATATTCAAGTTTAGTAGTTAGAACTTGAGTCGAACTGGTTATGACTTGGCACTCTATACTAAAAGCTGGATTGTGAGTCTTTAAAGGAAGCGAGAGATGGCATCTATCCGCGAGTTGCATCATCAGCTGGTTAGCAAAGAACGCTCTGCTGTTGAAATTACCCAAGAAGCCTTAAATAGAATTGCAGCGTTAGAGCCAAAGTTACACAGCTTTTTATATGTGACGGCGGATCAGGCATTGAAACAGGCTTCATTTGTTGATGCCAAAATTGCAGCTGGTGAAGAAATTGGGCTGCTGGCTGGAATTCCAGTTGGGATTAAGGACAATATGTGTACGCAAGGAATTCCCACAACTTGCGCCTCGAAAATTTTAGAAAATTTTGTGCCGCCTTATGAATCAACTGTGACGCAAAAACTGGCTGATGCTGGTGCAGTGATGGTGGGTAAAACTAATCTTGATGAATTTGCGATGGGGAGTTCTACAGAGAATTCGGCTTATCAAGTCACGGCTAATCCTTGGGATGTGTCGCGGGTTCCTGGGGGTTCTTCGGGTGGTTCGGCGGCGGCTGTAGCATCAGGAGAATGTACAGTTGCTCTTGGTTCGGATACGGGTGGTTCTATTCGTCAACCTGCTTCATTTTGCGGCGTAGTGGGACTAAAACCAACTTATGGATTAGTTTCTCGGTTCGGTTTAGTTGCGTTTGCTTCGTCTTTGGATCAAATTGGACCATTTGGGCGCACTGTAGAAGATGCAGCGATATTACTGAGTGCGATCGCGGGTTATGATCCCAAAGATTCAACTAGCCTGAAAGTTGATATTCCCGACTATACCCAATTTCTCAAACCCGATATTAAGAACCTGAGAATTGGAGTTATTAAAGAAACTTTTGGTGAAGGTTTAGATCCTGCTGTTGAACAAGCTGTTAATAAAGCAATTGAACAATTAAAGAACTTAGGCGCAGAAGTTCAAGAAATTTCTTGTCCCCGCTTCCGCTACGGATTGCCCACCTACTACATTATTGCTCCTAGTGAAGCATCGGCAAACTTAGCTCGATACGACGGTGTTAAGTATGGACTCCGCGCTAGTGATCCTGAAAATCTGCTAGATATGTATATGCGGACGCGGGCTGAGGGCTTTGGGACAGAAGTCAAACGCCGAATTATGGTGGGGACTTATACGCTATCGGCTGGATACTACGATGCTTACTATCTCAAGGCTCAAAAAGTCCGTACTTTGATTAAGCAAGACTTTGAAAACGCTTTTGGGCAAGTTGATGTGTTAGTGTGTCCAACTGTTCCTACTACGGCGTTTAAAGCTGGGGAAAAAACAGCAGATCCCCTGAGTATGTATTTAACTGACTTGATGACAATTACAGTTAATCTTGCTGGTTTACCGGGTTTAAGTTTACCTTGCGGCTTTGACGACAATGGCTTACCGATTGGGTTACAACTAATTGGTAATGTGTTGCGCGAAGATCAGTTGTTTCAAGTTGCTTATGCTTATGAGCAAGCGACAGATTGGAAAATGCGTACACCTTTGGTGTCGGCGTAGCCATCGCCTCAGATCAATTAGAATTAACCCGCCTGGGAGTAAATTCCCAGGCTGATAGCTGAAGTCGGCTCAAGCCGACTTATACAGGCGTTTAGTTTAGTTAGATTTGAACTAAATTTCAAAGCACTCTGGAGAATACCAACCCCTATTAAGCTGACAGCTAATTAGGATGCAATATGATGAAATTTCTGTTAAGAGCGCTACTAAGTATGGGTGGTGTGGTAGCGCTTGTTTATCTAGCTATTTGTTTGTATCTTTTTTTCCAGCAATCTCGTTTTATCTTCTTTCCATCACCTGTAATTGAAACTACGCCGGATGCTTTTAATCTAGGCTATCAAGAAGTTTGGTTGCCTGTTCCAACTAAATCAGGCAAAGTGGAAAGAATGCACGGGTGGTCGATACCCGCCGCTCAAGCCGATGCCAAGGTGCTGCTGTATTTGCACGGTAATGGAATTAATATCGGAGCGAATGTTGCCCATGCTAACCGATTTCATCAACTCGGATTTTCTGTATTGTTGATGGATTATCGTGGTTATGGCCGTAGTGAGGGCATTCCAAGTGAATCGGGGGTGTATCAGGATGCCAAAAATGCTTGGGATTACTTAGTAAAACGACACCAAGCTAACGAGATTTTTATTTATGGGCATTCTCTAGGAGGTGCGATCGCAATTAATTTAGCTGTACAACATCCAGAAGCAGCAGGATTAATAGTGGAAAGTTCATTTACTTCAATTAAAGATATAGCCAACCTGCAAGGTAGGTTTTGGATGTTTCCTGTAGATTTAATTCTCAATCAACAGTTTGACTCGATTAGTAAAGTAAGCTCATTACAAATACCTGTTTTATTCATTCATGGTGAGGCTGATTTGCAGGTTCCAGCTACGATGAGTCAAGAGTTGTACGCTGCTGCACCTAAACCAAAATATTTGTATCTCGTTCCTGGTGCAGGACATAACAATACAGCTGAAATTGCAGGTGGGCAATATTTCCAGAGAATGCGACAGTTTATCCAACAAGTACAGCGTCAACAAACAACTCGGTAGAAATTAGCAGCAAGCGATCGCGCCAGTTGACATTATTAAGCTACCTAAGCTGAACTACATTTAAGTTACATCGCCCTGAAACTAGGAAAAAAGCTAGTAAATCCCTCTCCCCTCTCCCCTCCTTGCCCCTTTCCCCAAGGGGGACCCCGAGTTCCCCAAAGGGGGCCCCAAGCCTCCCCTGCTGCTAACAAATCTTCAGCTGATGTGGGAAGAACTATCTCTACTCACTACTCACTATCCACTACTCACTTGTGATAATTGCTCACATCCGACGCATTTCTTGAGCGGTAATACCGGAGGCTGTGTTATTCGCATATTTGATGTATTGCTGAATATAGAAGTCTGGTGAGTTTTTGATTGACTGAACTGATTCACGAGTCAGCATAGCTGAGTACCATTGCTTTAGGCGCAGACAAGTAGACGGCAGGGTAAAGGCGCGATAATGTTCTAGCACACACCAACGTTCAAACCAAGGGTAAAACGATAAATCAATTAGACTGAGTGATTCCCCAAGCCAATAAGGACCATTGCTAGATATACCAATGCCTTCTTGCTCCATGAATAACAAGTGGCTGTGTAACTGTTGCACCCATTCTTTTTGCTTTTCTTGCTCCTGATTGAGCAGTAACTTATAAAAGGTGGGGACAAACTTGACGTTGCCAAAATCAATCCAGATCCGGGCGATCGCTCTTTCGCCTGGATCGGTTGGCATTAATGGTGCATCGGAAAACACTTCATCAAGATACTCATTGATAATTGTCGATTCCCAAACGCGGTTTTTGCCATGCTGAATTACTGGCACTTTACTTAACGGTGATACCTTAGTAAACCAATCTGGCTTATTGTCAAGATCAATCTCGGTAAGCGTGAAGTCTACATTCTTCTCAAGTAGTGTTAGCCGCGTTCGATGGGCATAAGGGCAACCTGCGGAGCTATATATTACTACGTCAGCCATATTAATTTTTCTTTTTCAGACAGTATTTATGAACTTCTTTGATAAATTGAATGCAGCGATCGCCCGTAATCAAAGCTTACTTTTTGTGGGACTCGATCCAAATCCAGAAATGATGCCTACACGCTATTACTCTAGCGAAGACAAAGAAGACATTATCCGTAGTTTGTCGAAATGGCTACAATTTTTGATTGCTGAAACAGCTGATTTGGTTTGTGCTTATAAGCCTACTTTGGGCTTTTACGAAGCTCTGGGTGTTGAGGGAATAAAACTACTTGAACAAACTTTAAACGCTATTCCTACCCACATTCCAATTATTTTAGATGCCAAACACAGCGACCTTAACACGAGTACAATTTTTGCTCGTACTGTTTTTGAAAAGTGGAAAGTTGATGCTATTACTTTAAGTCCGTATGCAGGGCAAGATCATGTTGCACCGTTTTTAGTTTACCCTGATAAAGCAGTATTTATCTTATGTTGTACTTCTAATCCCGCAGCAATTACTTTACAGCAGTATCCAACAAGTGAAGCCCCTTTTTATTTACAAGTGGTAAAGGAAGCAAAAACTTGGGGTACTCCAGAACAACTTGGTTTGGAAGTAGGAACTACAACGCCTGAAGTATTAGCAAAAATTCGGGCGAACGCTCCTGAACGAGTGATTTTAGCGCGCTCTGTCTGGGCAGAAGGTGGCAATCTTAACAATATCCTAGCAGCAGGCTTAAACGCTAGTGGTGATGGTTTACTTATCCCCATTCCCCAGGATATGTTAGCAAGCGATCGCCCAAATGAGCAAATTCAGGCTCTACGTGAAGAAGTAAATCTTGCGGTTCAAGTTATTGCTGAAGGTTCTACTTGTTCTCTATGGTTGCCTGATGTTTGTTTATTAAATCAGCACACCCAAATAGATTTGATTTTGCAACTTTATGATATTGGCTGCATTCTATTTGGTAACTTTGTGCAAGCATCTGGAGCAACATTTCCTTACTACGTTGACCTACGCAAAATCATTTCTAACCCCCAAATTTTTCATCAAATTCTCACGGCTTATGCAGATATTTTGCAGAACTTAAGCTTTGATATAATCGCGGGCATTCCCTATGGTTCTTTACCAACTGCTACGGGGTTAGCACTACGCCTTAATTACCCAATGATTTTTCCACGCAAGGAAGTTAAAGCTCATGGTACTCGTAGACTAATTGAAGGTAATTTCAATCCTGGAGAAACAGTTGTAGTAGTTGATGACATTTTGATTAGTGGTAAAAGTGTAATGGAAGGTGCAGCAAAAATTAAATCAGCTGGATTAAATGTTTATGACATTGTTGTGTTTATGGATCATCAACAAGGAGTAAAAGAGAGGTTAAAAGAAAATGGGTATCAGGCTCACGCAGTATTGACAATTTCTGAAATTACAGAAACTTTATATGAAGCGGGTCGGATTAATAAAGAGCAATTTGAAGCTTTAACAGAGATATAAATCGCTATCGCTATTATTTTACTTGTTATATAATTAAGTTTGCGTTAATTATAATTACATTTCAAAAGTGTTTTTAGCCATATTCAAGGTAATTTAGTTTTGTTTAAAGAACATATGAATATTCCACTCAATAAACTACTTCAATGGTTAATTTTGGCACTATTATTTCCATTAATATTTCTCAATGGATGGCTAGCTATTCAAGTTATTAAATATTTTCAACCCTTGGTCACTATATTTATTTTGGCGATTCTACTTGCCTTTATTTTAAATTATCCTGTAAGTTTTATTCAGCAACGCGGAGTTAAACGAAATCAAGCAGTTATATTAATATTTTTACCAGCTTTGATAATTTTATTTATTTTAGCTATTACCTTAATTCCCTTTGTTCTAGAAGAATTTAATGAAATTGCTAAACTTATTCCACAGTGGATTGATTCTGGTAGCCAACAAATTCAGGCTCTTCATGATTGGGCTATTAGCAAAGGTTTACCTATTAAGTTAACTCAGTTAGTCACTCAAGTAAAAGATCGCTTGCCTAATGAATTAAACTACTTTACACATGAAATTATTAGCCTTGCTCTTAATACGATTGATAGTATTTCAGAAGCACTGCTGACAGTCGTATTAAGTTTTTATCTTTTGTTAGATGGACAGCGAATCTGGAACGAGATATTTCAGAAATTACCCTCTAGTTTTTCTGTTCAAATACAGCAGTCCCTTCAGCAGAACTTTCAAAATTACTTTATCGGTCAAATAGCTTTAGCCTCTCTTGTGGGATTTTCGATGACTGTAATGTTTTTAATTATGAAAGTTCCCTTTGGTTTAGTTTTTGGTCTGACAGTTGGGATTATGAGCCTAATTCCTTTTGGGGATGTGGTGAGTCTTGGCGTGATAATTTTGCTAATAGCATCACACAATTTTTGGCTAGGAGTGAAGGTTTTAGGTGTAGCTGTTGTAATTGATCAGCTAATTGACCAGGTGGTTGCGCCTCGGTTGTTAGGTAGTTTTACAGGACTTAGACCAATTTGGGTTTTAGTTGCTTTAATAGTAGGAACAAACGTAGGTGGACTGTTAGGATTACTACTTGCTGTTCCTGTAGCAAGTGTTATTAAAAGTGCAGCAGATAGTTTGCAAGTTTCTACAGCTAATTCTCATAATTCTGTAAATACTGGTACACCGTCTAACAATAGTGAAAAAGAACAAGAATCACCAGAAATTTTGAAAAAGGAAGTAACATCCTAAACTATTAGCGTAGAAGTTAAATGATTTGGCAAGAAAATGGCAAATATTTTAGCTTTATAGGCGTATCTGCAAGTCCGGTATTATCTCGTTTTACGGCATAAAAAAATCCCCTAGTATCACTACCAGGGGTTAAGAGAATTAAATTTTAGGCAACGGTTGAAAGTATTAATTCTCGTTGTTCAGACTTCATCACCTTAACTTGAGCATCATCGTCAAGATCAACAAAGGCTGTGTCACCTTCTTTGACTTGACCAGATAGCATCGCCTCAGCTAGAGAATCTTCTAAGAGTCGCATAACTGCCCGACGTAGCGGTCTAGCGCCGTAGCTTGGGTTATAACCTTCTTCTACCACGCGGTCTTTGAAGCGATCGCTTACTTCAAGCGTTATGCCTTGTTCAGCTAACCGTGTCGAGACTTCGCGCAGCATAATGTCGGCAATTTGCCTTACTTCGTTCTTTGCTAACTGACGGAAGACAATGATTTCGTCAAGGCGATTGAGGAACTCAGGACGGAAGTATTGCTTCAATTCTTCATTCACAAGAGAGCGAATGCGGTTGTACTGAGACTGAGCTTGATTTTCAAACGAGAACTCAAAACCAAGACCACCGCCGCCTTTTTCAATCACCTTAGAACCGATGTTAGAAGTCATAATTAACACCGTGTTCTTAAAGTCTACTGTGCGACCCTTGGCATCAGTCAGGCGACCATCATCCAATATTTGCAGCAGCATATTGAACACATCGGGGTGAGCTTTTTCGATTTCGTCGAACAGCACAACTGTATAAGGTTTGCGTCGGACGGCTTCAGTTAGCTGACCGCCTTCGTCATATCCTACATACCCTGGAGGCGAACCAATCAGCTTGGAAACTGTATGGCGTTCCATGTACTCAGACATATCGAGTCGAATCATTGCTGCTTCTGAGCCAAAGAAGTAGTCAGCCAATGCCTTTGTTAATTCAGTTTTACCTACTCCAGTAGGGCCAGAGAAGATAAAGCTAGCGATTGGTCGATTGGGGTTCTTGAGACCTACTCGCGCCCGCCGAATTGCCTTTGAGACAGCCGTAACTGCTTCCTCTTGACCAATCAGACGCTGGTGGAGAGTATCTTCCATGTGCAGCAGTAACTCAGACTCAGATTCAGTCAATTTGTTGACTGGTACTCCCGTCCAAGAAGCAACGATGTGGGCGATGTCTTCCTCGTCAACTACAGGAGTATTTGCAGCGCTTTGAGCTTCTTTGTCTTTGTTGGCGGCGATGTCCTTGAGTTGAGCTTCAATTTCCAACTCGCGATCGCGCAGAATCCCAGCTTGGTCAAAATCTTGAGCAGCAACCGCTTGTTGTTTATCTTTGCTGACTTGCTGCAATTCCCGCTTCAGTTCTTTAACTAGAGGAGATTGCTGAGAATTAGCTAGATGAACGCGAGATCCAGCTTCATCAATCAAGTCAATCGCTTTATCTGGTAAGAAGCGATCGCTAATATAACGGTCTGAGAGATTAGCTGCTGCTGCTAGCGCGGTATCAGAGATTTTAACTTTGTGGTGCTGCTCGTAAGTGGAACGTAGACCATACAAAATCTCAATAGTCTCTTCTACACTCGGTTCACCAACCATAATCGGTTGGAAACGGCGCTCTAAAGCTGCATCGCGTTCGATGTGCTTGCGGTATTCATCAAGTGTCGTTGCGCCGATGCACTGAAGTTCACCTCTTGCTAGAGCAGGCTTAAGGATATTGGCAGCATCCATGCCACCTTCTACGCTTCCTGCACCAATCAGGGTATGGACTTCATCAATTACTAAGATGATATTACCAGCAGAGCGAATTTCATCTATGATCGCTTTCAGGCGTTCTTCAAACTCGCCCCGAAGTTTAGTTCCCGCAACTAATAAGCCCATATCAAGGCTAATCACTTGCTTGTCTTCGAGAAGATCGGGAACTTGCTTATTGACAATGCGCTGTGCCAATCCTTCGGCGATCGCAGTTTTACCAACTCCTGGCTCCCCAATCAAAACAGGGTTATTCTTAGTCCGGCGACCTAAAATCTGGGTAGCGCGTTCAATTTCCTTGTCTCTACCAACAACCGGATCGAGCTTGCCTTCTGCTGCCAGTTGCGTCAGATTAGTACCAAACTGATCTAAAGTTGCTGTCTTGCTTCCTGAACGATTGCTGCCGCGTCGATCTTGACGACCACCAGAAACGGCTGTTACTTCTCCTAGCGCCCGAATTACATCTGTGCGGGCTTTCTCAGAGTCAACACCCAGGTTATTTAATACTTTCGCTGCTACACCGTCACCTTCTTTGAGCAGTCCCAATAGCAAGTGTTCAGTTCCGATATAGTTGTTTCCTAATCCACGTGCTTCTGCAAAAGCTTGTTCAAAAACACGCTTAACCTTGGGAGTAAATGGAACTTCAGACGAGGCAAACCGTGTCCCCCGACCAATAATTTTTTCTACTTCTTTGCGTGCGTCTTGTAGGGTGACACCTTGTTCATTCAGCACTTTTGCTGCCACACCCGTGCCTTCGCCAATCAACCCCAGGAGAATCTGCTCGGTTCCTACGAGGTTGTGTCCCAGGCGGTGGGCTTCTTCCTGGGCTAGCATGATGACTTTGATAGCTTTGTCCGTAAAATGTTCAAACATCGCAGGTTTCCTTTACCGAGCCGTTGAAGCGGGTGATACACTCACCCTGTACATAAACTTTTGTGTAGTTTCTTAGTTAAATGTATCTTTACTTGGCTCAAGCATGAGTGGGAAGAGCCGTAATAATTAGGGAGTAGTAGCCGTCTGTCCTTTACACTAGAAGTATTATTGCTCAAATCAGTTGTGAGGAAAAGCAGTACAAAGCGTAACAATGAGTGTGTGGAAATTAATTTAAAATATAAAACTTAAAATTGGTTGGACTAAGAGACAGAGAACAACTTTTGTTGCCTAAGGTAGTTGCATACGGTTATTGTTGGCAACTAGAACCTTTTACCAGGAAGCAGCGTCTATTGTCATACGGCTTGCCAAAATTGATATTGCAGCAAGTGAATATATTGAGTAATTTTTAAATAATTCTGTGTCTACTAAGAGCCAAATCCAGATTGATACTACGTTTATAAGTTCAATTGAGTCTGAAACGGCGGCGATCATTGCTAAAGGCGTAGAGATGACCTTTCAGTCAGGACGAGAGCGCTTTCAAGTTCTCCAACCAACTGACTGGGAAATCAAAAGTGGTGATATCCAACTTTTGATGGGACCGTCTGGTTCAGGGAAAACCACGCTGTTATCTATTTTAGCTGGACTACTAACGCCAACTGCTGGAAATGTCTATTTACTCGGTAAAGAAATTACGTCAATGTCGCGGGACAAGCTAGCCCGGTTTCGACTGCAAAATATTGGCTTTATTTTTCAAGGTTTCAACTTGTTTCCTGCCCTAACAGCAGCTGAGAATGTTGAAGTAGTGCTGAATGTTAAAGGTATTCGGGGACGAAAAGCGCGACAGCAAGCACAAGTTTTATTAGCACAAGTTGGGTTAGAAAAGCAAGCAAATCAGAAGCCAGGTGATTTATCTGGCGGACAAAAACAGCGTGTAGCGATCGCTCGTGCAATAGCTGGCAACCCGCGCTTAATTATGGCAGATGAGCCAACAGCCGCTTTAGACTCCCAAAGTGGGCATAATGTGATTGAATTACTGCGCTACTTGGCAAAAGAGCAAGGCTGTACCGTCTTGATGGTGACACACGATTCTCGGATTATTGATGTAGCTGATCGTGTTGCTTATTTAGAAGATGGAGTTATGAGGCAAGAATGAACTCAAATTAACGCCTAACTGTAGAAGTGAGTATGCGATCGCGTCATGGTTTGGCGTGAGCTAACTACCCCATCGGGGATATGAAACCACTCTAAGTCAATATAATTCGTCAATATTACTGAGTTAAACCGTAGAAGTCCAAGATAGTATTGCCCATAAAGGTGTTAGAGCACATAAGTGTGTTTGCATTATGTGAGGTGGTTTTAGATGCTCTCGATACCTCGCGAAGTTGCAAGACGGCTTGGCTATTACGTATATATGTATATAGATCCCCGTTCTAACCAACCGTTTTATGTTGGAAAAGGACAGAATGAGCGGATACTTGCACATTTAGCTGCACAGGGTGAATCGAGAAAAGTAAGTGTATTAGAGGAGTTACGTAATGCTAGGCTTGAGCCACGTTTAGAGGTTCTAGCACATGGGCTTCACGACGAAGAGACAGCGCTACGAATCGAAGCTGCTGTTATTGATCTCTGTGGCTTAGATCAACTTGCAAATGAAGTTCGGGGTTGGCGAAGTATTCAGCTTGGGCGAATGTCATTGATGGATTTGATCTCTTACTATGCACCGAAGCCCATAACTATCCTTGAGCCAGCGCTTTTGATCCGAGTTAATCGATTATATAGACATGGAATGTCAGACGCACAGCTTTATGATGTAACTCGCGGAGTTTGGAGGCTTAGTAAACGACGAATCGGTGCAAAGCTAGCGCTTGCAGTTTTTGAGGGTGTCGTTCGTGAGGTATACGAAATAGAACAATGGCATTCTGCTGGTACAACAGCGTATACAACACGAGCAAGTGATGACGTTAATCGGGAAGGGCGATGGGAATTCACCGGACAAAAAGCAGACACAGCAATTCGTGATTGTTATTTGGGCGGTTCAGTTGAATCATACTTCCCTCGTGGACTGCAAAGCCCAGTAGTGTACATTAATGTGTAGAGCTAAACTTGCCCAACACTACGCTATACAGACGGCTCGTTAAAGCTTCTGTGCTTCATTTAAGCTCATCTGCCGCAATGAGCTTCACAGTTGAACACACGGTTATCGGTGAGGGTGGCAACTTCTGGAAACATCACACAGCAGGTAATGAAACCAGCCTAAAATTAATACTAGTAGACTCTGGCGTAAGTTTAGATAGGGTTATGCCGCCAAAAGCTTACCCTTAAAAGTCCATTGAAAAGGACGAGCTAACTTTTGGTTAAAGTAGTCAATGAAATTCAACATCTGCTGTTTG
>JAHHHE010000084.1 GCA_019359535.1 Gloeocapsa sp. UFS-A4-WI-NPMV-4B04 | reverse complement strand
GGCGGTAATGCCGCAATAAATTCCGCACAAATGTCAAGCTCACTTTAAATCGTTGCGCTAATTGACGCTGTGAGCCTTCTTTGGCAATGTACGTCTCAATTACGCGCCGACGTAAATCAGCAGAATAGAGTTGTCGGGTAATAAGCTCAAAAATCCTTGAAACCCAGCCCTGACAAGCTTTTTAGTAACTTTAGATCAAAATCCTTGAAACCTATTTATGGCAAGCCTTTCAGCGATTTTGCTCCCTATTTCCCAACAGGTCTAATATGCAACAGGCATCGGTGCTATCACAAGAAACAACATTACTCCTAGCTTAACGAACGAATGCTGTAGTTTAATTACCTAAAAATTGCTGTAGGTCTAGGCTTTTTTAAATATTGCTGTACAACAGTAATCTACAGTAGACCCTGCTTAAATTCCAGATTAATAGTTCAAATTTTTAAAAGTAGAGCGATTGCTCCTTCCCTCTCCACACTGCAAGATGCGCGCTCGTGCTTTTCCACCCAACGCAACTATACACACTGGAAACTTGAGCGTAGACGCAAAAGGGGCTTATTGTGTTACATCACCCTCGTGTAGTGGGAACTATAACAACAGATGGCTTTATTGCCATTCACCCACCAAAGTCACACGGAAACTGTACAATGGCTTACCAAAATATCAACGCTACCCTTTCAGACAAAGATATTCAAGAAATCAAAGCAGCCCTTCAGAAAATCCAAGAAAAGCTACCCTTTCTGATTACCCTAAGTGTCGAAGAACGCCGCAAGTTATTTAAAATGGGCGATAAAAGCCTTGCCTTTGTCAACAATAGTCTCACCGCCGCCCAGTCAAACCGCGAAATTCTCCCAGCCAGCTTTGACATAGACAAATTCGTGCAAGATTATCAATTAGCTAGTACACTTACCGAACTTTTACTAGGACTGCGGCAACTGAGCGAACAAGTAGATGATACTTTAATGGCAGTAGGCAGCGAAGCCATGAGCAGCAGTTTAACGGTTTATGACTACGTGAAGACTGCTGCTAAAAAGACTCCTGGATTAAAAGTTCTCGCGCAGCAGTTAGGCGAACGGTTTAAAGCAATTAGAAACAAAACCTCTAACGCTACTTCTAACTCTTAAACTTCACATATACTCGTGCGCGAGGATCACAACTTCATCAATGAGTCTTGACAACTCGTGCGCGAGGATCACAATCTCGTCAATGAGTCTTGACAACTCGTGCGCGAAAATCACAACCTCGTCAATGAGTGTTTACAACTCGTGCGTGAGTATTAGAACTTCGTCCGCGAGTCTTTACAACTCGTACGTGAGTATTAGAACTTCGTCGGCGAGTAGGGGAATTTCGTCAATGAGTCTTTGAGTTTTCTCAATTAGTATCAAAACTTCGTCATCGAGTCTTAGAAACTCATGCTTGAATATCAGAACTTTATTAATAAGTATAGAAGTTAAGCATTCTTGTTGTCTCAAACCTCAATCCCCCCTAGCCGCCTCTGGCTTCCCCCTTAAAAAGGGGGACGGGAGGGAGATTAAGAGGGACGGAAGGGAGATTACGGGAAGGGACTAGCATAGCCCCGTGTTCTTAATCGCGTAGCCTCTTCTGGCGGGGGCTCAGTGACTGCTTAAGTCCTAAAGTCTTAGAAACTCGTGCATGAGTATAGAAGGTAGATAGTATTTGACTCCTACTCAGATCTAAATGATCTTCCTAACCCCTGATCCCTAATCTCTAGCCCCTTTTTCCCGCACCACTCCAAAATTCGATTCCATGCCCACCAAGGATCGGGATCTCCTGCTTGCAACTGACCCTCTTGACTACTGATATAGCCAACATGACCGCCATAACGAGTAAGCACTAAATCAATAGCTGGATTGCGATCGCACGCAGCCTGCAAGTCAGATACAATTGCCGGATCAAACAACGGGTCATCTGCGGCGTAGAGAATTAAAGTAGGTTTCTCCAGTTGAGGCAATAGATGTAAACCACTGCTAGCTTCGTAATACGACTCTACCGATGGAAAGCCTAAGCGCCCAATTACAAGTTCTTGGTCAAAACCCCAGATACTATTAGCCCGTTCAATTGCTGCTAGTTCAATTGCTCCAGGATGAGCTTTATAAATCGCCAGCGCCAGTTTTTTCAGTTCTTGGGTAATTCCTTGTTCCAAACGCTTACCCCAAGGATCATTAACTAAATAAGAAAGCGATCGAATAGAGTCCAAACTAGGGCAAATAACCGCAGCACCACCAATATCTTCAGGCGTAAGATTTTCCCTGACCCCCGATTCCTGAACGCCAGTTCTCTCAACGGAGGGAACCTCCGCACAAGACTGGCTCTCCCTAACCCCTCTTCCTAAATTCTGTGCTGCTTTCACTCCCCACAGAGCGAGTTGTCCTCCTAAAGAAAATCCCGTAAACCAAAAAGGAGCAGGACACCCTAAAGCTTTAGCCTCAGCAGCAATACAAACAAAATCTTCTCCCTCGTACAAGCCATCAGAAGTTAGCGTTGGAGATAGTTGAGCTGTTTTGCCGTGAGCGCGCCAATCAAACAACACCACTGCATAGCGTTGAGCAAATGCCTTGCGTCCTAACAGCCTAAGAAACCATTGGTTGTCTAAAGAACCTGTAATGCCATAAGTGCCAACAATCGTACTATGAGCATTTTGAGGAATCGCAACCCAGCCAAAAATTGGCACTCCTCCTGCGCCTGTAAAAATCATTTCTTTGTAAGGTGGTTCTGGATGCAGGGTGGTATTTTCCCACTCCCTACCAGCCCAGATAGCAGTGTACACGGTCATCGCTACACCGTTTCTCAGAAACCAAGGCGGATTAAAAGGCATTACCTGAGACATCTACTTAATCGTTGCGCCACTTCAAAGTGCTGCTATTATTGTAAACTTTTGTAATTTACTGCATAACTTCTAGCTCTAGACATGATGAGTTAATAGAAATTTGCGATTTTAGCTTTGCGATTGTTAGAAAATAGCGATTATATCAGCAGAATTAGACTAAATCTTTAGATAAGCTTCAGGATCTTCCTTATAATCAGTACAGCAATCTTTGTATGTCCCAAAGGTTCTTATTTAACCTTAATAATTGGTAAAACTTTTTAAGCATGGCTCGGATACTTGTCATCGATGATGATCCTGCAATCTCAGAATTAGTCGCAGTCAATCTAGAAATGGCTGGTTACGATGTCTGCCAAGCAGAGGACGGCATCAAAGGTCAAGCGCTAGCGCTACAGATTCAGCCAGATTTAATCATGCTCGATCTCATGCTGCCTAGAGTAGATGGATTTACTGTTTGCCAACGCCTACGCCGAGATGAGCGCACTGCTGAAATTCCCGTTTTAATGTTGACGGCTTTAAGCCAAACTCAGGATAAAGTGCAAGGTTTCAATGCTGGTGCTGATGATTACCTGACAAAGCCGTTTGAAGTCGAAGAAATGCTTGCCCGTATCCGGGCGCTGTTGCGGCGTACTGACCGTATTCCCCAAGCTGCCAAACACAGTGAAATTCTCAATTATGGTGCTTTAACTTTAGTTCCAGAACGCTTTGAGGTTATCTGGTTTGGTGAAACAGTTAAATTAACTCACCTGGAATTTGAGCTACTTCACTGTTTACTTCAAAGGCATGGACAGACTGTTTCCCCAAGTGACATCCTTAAAGAAGTTTGGGGCTACGATCCTGATGATGATATCGAAACGATCCGAGTACATATCCGTCACTTGAGAACCAAGCTAGAACCCGATCCCCGTCATCCCTCCTACATTAAGACAGTTTATGGTGCTGGTTACTGCCTAGAGCTACCTGGAGATGAAGCGTCAGAAGATAATACTTTGTCAGTTAGCGTTATTAATCAAAGCGATTAATCTTTACTTTTAATCAGGTTGTTTTAGAGCAAGCGCTGTTATTATTTTTTCCAAAAGTGTAGAAAAGGTTTACTAGTTTTAAATAAAACTCAGTGCTGAAGTTTAATTAAAGTTTTTGTGCTATTATCCTTATAATCGAAATATAAACAAAAATATTATTCATAAACAAATTTCCATTATACGATTAAGCATAACAAAACTCAACCAATAAATCAAGTAGCTGTGATATTTAATTTTATGGACGACAAAGCGATCGCTTACTACTAAGCGATCACTTTAAAAATCCAACTAACGCCCGTTTTATTAAGGAGCGAGTGCGTTACCTCGAATTAAGCTAGCAAAAGTTTTTGCTGTAATCTTTAGCTGAGTGAACGGATTAGCTGGCACAACCGTTTTATACAGATAACTATCAAAAGTCAGCCGTTGTACATCCATGTCAGAACACATTTCTACAAAGGCTTCCCTCGTAGCATCAGTGCGATAGAAAACACTTTGCAAGATATCCAGCACTTTGTAAGTCAGACCGTACTTTTTATCCCAACGCTTCAAATAAACCTTGAGATCGGCTTCTGTGGGGATACTTTGTCCGCCGTTGGCAAACTCCACAATTGTTTCGGCACACATCCGTCCCGACTTAGCCGCAAAGTAAATCCCCTCACCAGAAGACTTGGTAACGTAGCCAGCCGCATCTCCTACTAAGGCAACACGACCGACAACGCGGCGGGGTCTAGGATGTTCAGGAATCGGGTGAGCTTCCACTTTAATAATCTTACCGCCAATTAGTTTTTTGGCAGCCCTGGCGCGGATACCAGCTTGTAGCTGTTTGATGCTAGCTTTGTGAACCTGCATCGTACCAGTACCTACGGCTACGTGGTCATATTTGGGAAAAACCCAGGCGTAGAAATCGGTAGAAACGTCGTCACCCACGTACATTTCTGCCAAGTCATTGTAATATGCCATCTTGTCTTCGGGCAGACGAATCCGCTCTTGGAAGGCGATCGCGTAGTTATAATCCCCAGCGTCAATTTCTTTGGCAATGCGGGAATTTGCGCCATCAGCACCGATGATTACATCCACCTTCAAAGTTTTTGTTATTCCCTGTGCGCCACCTTCACAGTGATCGACATAATGAATGATATAAGGGTCAGTATTGTTTGTCGGAATGTCGAGTTTATGAACAGTGGCATTAATTAGGTTTGCACCGAGTTGTGCTGCGCGATCGCGCATGAAGCCATCTAGCACTTCACGGCGGCACATTCCAATATATTCATCTTCATTTACCAGATTGATATCTACCTCTCGATTCGAGGGCGAAATCATCTTCATTTTCCTAACTTTGCGATCGATGATGTGCGGCGGCAGATCAAACTCACTCACCATACACAAAGGAATCGCACCGCCACAGGGTTTGGCATTATCTAGCTTGCGCTCAAATAAATAAGTCTCAATCCCAGCTTTCACAAGTATCTCAGCCGCAGAGGAACCAGCTGGGCCTGAACCAACAACAGCAACCCGTAATGTCAAAGGTTTTCTCCCATTCTTCAAGAGCTAGGAAAGCATAGTATCACGGACTTTTTAATTCCTGCTTGACTTACCTTGCAGATGTGACTGAAATGCAATAGACCTTAACATACCGATACTCAATTTCAAAATCAGCGGCTAGGGAAGAAAAAGATTCACAAGTACGTATTTATAATTAGAACCTCCTCTTGCGGGTACTTCAATAACCGAAGTATAATTGCGGTAGCATTTAACACTTACTAACTTTATATAAAAATCAAAAAATTCCTATATTTACGTAATATCCACATCCCTATCAAGTGATGAAGTTAGTACAAAGCAGATTTTAGATAAAAATAATCAATTAAGCTTCAAGATCCTAAATTAAAAGACTACTAAAACTGTCAGAATCGCAGCCTAATCTTTCTTTGTGCTGCAAGCGCTTGTAATTTAGCTAGCGGCGCATTTAATCAAAACTAATTTGTAAAATTTTAAGATTCTGTGAAGATACAAAACTAAACAACAGAAGATATTATGATATAAAACTACAGTAATCCTATCGAGGAACTAGGGATTTATTGATTTTAGAGTATGTGTTTGGTTGAAATTTACAGTTTCAAAGCTCAGATATTTTGCTATTTTCTCTTTTAGAGGTTATTTATTGTGGCCATAGTAGTTGAAAACGTATCCAAGCAGTTTGGTAGTTTTAAAGCAGTTGACGAAGTTAACTTAGAAATTGAATCAGGCTCTCTTGTGGCTTTGCTGGGACCATCAGGCTCTGGTAAATCTACATTATTGCGGCTAATTGCTGGACTAGAGCTACCAGACAAAGGCAAAATTTGGCTGACAGGTAACGATGCTACACACCAGAGTGTGCAAGAGCGCAATATTGGGTTTGTGTTTCAACATTATGCTTTGTTCAAGCATATGACAGTGCGCCAGAATATTGCGTTTGCTCTAGAAATTCGCAAAGCAAAAAAACCGAAAGTAAAAGAGCGGGTAGAAGAGTTACTAGACTTAGTGCAATTGAGCGCACTAGGCGATCGCTATCCATCTCAACTTTCCGGCGGTCAACGCCAAAGAGTAGCTCTAGCAAGAGCGTTAGCGGTTCAACCTCAAGTTTTATTATTAGATGAACCTTTCGGCGCTTTAGATGCCAAAGTTCGGAAAGATTTGCGGGTTTGGTTGCGTCGCCTACATGATGAAGTTCATGTCACTACAGTATTTGTCACCCACGACCAAGAAGAAGCAATGGAAGTTTCTGATGAAATTGTGGTGATGAATAAAGGTCGAGTAGAACAGGTAGGAACACCAGCTCAAATTTACGATCATCCAGCGACAGCATTTGTGATGAGCTTTATTGGGCCAGTGAACGTATTACCCAGTACATCTAACATTTTCCAAGGCAATGGATTTGAGTCTACTAACCCTGAAATGTTCTTGCGTCCTCAAGATGTGATGATTCAACGAGAGCAAAACGGCACAACGGTAGCTGCGAGAATTAGTCGTCTAATTCATCTAGGTTGGGAAATTCAGGCAGAATTAACTCTAGATGATGGTCAAGTAGTGACAGCGCATCTTACCCGCGAACGCTTTGATCAGTTGCAACTACAACCAGAAGAACGAGTTTACGTCAAACCAAAGGATGCCAAATCATTTCCTCTGTACTATTCGATTTAAGTAATGCTGCAAAAGACAACCGAGAAGTAGTAATGGTAAATCTGTGGGACAGGGTTGATCATGCTTTGGGATATCTAGCTACGGCTGACCAGGTTCCCCATCGGACAGAAGGAGAGGCTGTTCTGTTAGATCACGTTCCTCAAAATGTTAAGCGCATTCTTGATTTGGGTACAGGAAATGGTCGGCTGCTAGCACTATTGAAGATTAATCGGCCACAAGCGTTTGGAATTGCTCTGGATTTTTCTCCAACTATGCTTGCTGCTGTACGAGAGCGATTCGTTGAGGATGAAACGGTTGAGGTTGTGGAACATAACCTCGATCTACCCTTACCTTCCCTTGGTCGCTTTGATGCGGTAGTATCGAGTTTTGCTATTCATCACTGCACCGATGAGCGCAAGCAATCGCTATATGCTGAGGTGTTTGACTTGCTTGAGCCGGGTGGAGTGTTTTGTAATCTGGAGCACGTAGCTTCTCCTACGACTGCAATGCATCAACGCTTCTGTAAAGCAATTGGTTATGAACTGTCAAGGGAAGACCCTTCCAACAAGCTACTAGATGTTGAAACCCAAGTTCTCTTAGCCAGCGAACTTGGGTTTACAGATGTGGACTGCTACTGGAAATGGCTGGAACTGGCACTATTAATTGGCTTCAAACTTGGTTGAGGAGATATCTGGTTAACTAATAATCAATGACTTTGGTTGTGTGCTCTGTGGTCTATTCGCTTTTCTTTCTTCCCGTTCAGTGGTAAGCTTTCAGCTTTGAAAAGTATAAGCTGAGAGCTTATTTGAATAATTTAAACATGATTAACTCGTTTCGCCTGTCCGTCAGAAAATGGCGGTCGATTGGAAAATTTTTGGGATTATTCTTTCTGTGCTGCATTTTGGCAGTTAGCTGTAATAATCGTCCAGCGTCAGAAACAACAAGTACACCTACTGGGGGAGGCAATGGCCGGATTAGCCTTGGCACAACACTAAAACCACGTACACTCGATCCGGCGGATAACTACGAGCTTGCAGGAGCGAACGTTTTAACTAACCTTTGCGATCGCCTCTATACATATAAAATTGGCACTAGCGAACTTCAACCCCAACTGGCAACAGCAATGCCAAAAGTGAGTCAGGATGGTCTAACTTACACTATTCCTTTACGTTCAGGAGTCGTTTTTCACGACGGTACACCCTTCAATGCCGAAGCGATGGCGTTTTCCCTGAATCGGTTTGTTCAAAACGGTGGCAAACCTTCAGCACTTTTAGGCGATGTTGTAGTATCGGTGACAGCATCTGACAGCGATGAAATCACTATTAAACTTAAAAATGCCTTTGCAGCGTTTCCTGCACTTTTAGCTTTTTCTGGTACTTGTGCTATTTCTCCCAAGGCTTATGAAATTGGTACAGGAAAATTCAAGCCGAGAGAGCTAGTAGGAAGTGGCCCATATAAATTAGTCCAGTTCACTCCAAGTTTGATTCGGATGGATGTTTTCGATAAATATTGGGGAGAAAAACCACAGAATCAAGGAATTGATTTTCAAATTGTCTCTAGTTCCGCCAACTTGTATAATACCTTTCGTACTGGTGCAATAGACATTGCTTATCAAACGTTTGATCCAGAACAGGTTGAGAGTCTAAAACAACAAGCAGCATCAAGCGGCTGGCAGGCGATTGAAGAAAAAAGCAATGTAGTAAGCTATCTGATGCTGAATGTAAAGCAGAAACCTCTGGATAACCCAGCAGTGAGACAAGCTTTAGCCTCGATGATAGATCGTCGCCTGATTACCGAGCGTGTTTATAAGCGGCAAGCTGAACCGCTCTACAGCATGATCCCCAACACTTTTGACAGTTACAAACCAATTTTTCAAACAACTTACAACGACGGCAATGTTAGCAAAGCTAAAGAACTTTTAACTCAGGCAGGATACAGCCAAGCAAACCCCTTAAAGTTAGAAGTCGTGTATCCAGCGAATTCACCAACGCGGGAACAAATTGCCAGCACACTCAGAGAATATGCGACACAGAAACTCGAAGGGATAGTCCAAATCCAACCGCAAACTGAAGAGTCAGCCACTCTATTTGCCAATATCGGTAAAGGGATTTATCAGGCAGTTTTACTGGATTGGTATCCTGATTTTGGCGACCCCGACAACTATATTCAACCGTTTTTCAGTTGTAGTAAAGGAAGTGCAGCACAAGGGTGTGAAGAAGGAGCAAGTCGAAGTCAGGGTTCGTTTTACTATAGCGATCGCATGAATGAGCTAATCTCACAGCAACGTAAAGAACAAAACCCCCAAGCCCGCCAAGAAATTTTTGCCCAAATTCAAGAACTCATAGCGGCTGATGTCCCCGCTATTCCCATAGCGCAAAATAAAGACTATGCTTTCGGTCAGAAAGGTATCCAAGACTTACAAGTAGACCCAATTCTCAAACTCCCCCTCTGGAAAGTCAGTAAAGAAGCTAGAAGCTAGGGGTCAGAGGTCAGGGATCAGGGGTCAGGGGAAGAACTATTCAGTCTCCAACTCTTTGCTAGTTCTACAGCCCTTTCTTTTTTCCTAAAGCAGAGTTCCTTGCCCAGTTCCTAATCCCTCGTCTTTCCCTAACCTCTAGTCCCTAGCCCCTAGTTCTCATGTCTCGTTCCCGTTCTCTGCAATATTACATTTTGGCTCGTCTGCTTTTGGCTCCACTAATGCTGTGGACAATCACAACAGTGGTTTTCCTCCTGTTACGGGCAACACCGGGAGATCCAGTAGATGCCGTTCTCGGTGGTCGCGCCCCTGATAGTGTCAAGCAGGAGTATCGTGAACGGTTGGGGCTATTAGACCCTTTGTGGTTGCAATACGTTCGTTATCTAGGAAGCCTATTGAGTTTAGACTTAGGAACTTCAATCACGAGTCAAGGCGAAGTTGTCTGGGATACGATTGGGCAATACTTTCCGGCTACCGTAGAACTAGCCGTATTTAGTATGGCGATCGCTTTAGTTGTGGGAATCACTGTTGGTATACTCTCAGCATCGCGCCCCAACTCGGTGTTGGATGTGGGAGGACGGCTGTTCGGCATCATTACTTACGCGCTGCCTTTATTCTGGGTAGGGATGCTGATGCAGTTAATATTTTCGGTGCAGTTGCGGTGGTTTCCCTTAGGCACACGCTTTCCTACATCTCTACCTACACCGCAAGGGCCAACGGGACTTTACACAATTGATAGCCTCTTAAGTGGCAACCTAAGCCAGTTTTTAGTTGCCCTGTACTATCTGTTTCTTCCAAGCGTAACGCTCGGTCTGCTTCTGAGCGGAATTTTTGAGCGGATTGTCCGAGTCAATCTTAAGCAAACACTCCGGGCTGATTACGTAGAGGCAGCCCGCGCCAGAGGCATTCCCGAACGACAAATTTTGTTAGCCCATGCTCTTAAAAATGCCTTAATTCCAGTAATCACGATTCTGGGATTGACATTTGCTTCTTTGTTGGGCGGCGCGATTTTAACTGAAGTGACATTTTCTTGGCCTGGGTTAGCAAATCGACTGTATGAAGCAATTTCATTGCGGGATTATCCCACAGTGCAAGGCATATTAGTTTTTTTTGCGGCGATCGTAGTGTTTGCTAGTATTGTGATTGATATTTTGAATGCTTATATAGATCCTCGAATTCGATACTAAATGCTCCTGCACTCTTTGTAAGCGCCAAGTAACTTCACTGATGCGATAAACTCAAATTAGTGACGAATCGATAGCGATTCGCCTTTAAACCTTCTAGAAAGATATCTTTCATCAGAAGTGGGTTCTCGACCCACTTTTTTGTTTTGAAAAATGGCTCATCCACTGATTCCACAAATTATTGATTTAGCAACACCGGTGGCAGAAGACTTGGGATTGGAACTCGTAGGAGTGGTTTTTCATACTAACCAACGCCCACCGATTTTGCGCGTAGATATCCGTAACCCTGAACAAGACACTGGGCTGAATGATTGTGAACGTATGAGCCGTGCTTTAGAACCTGTCTTAGATGAAGCGGATATTATTCCTGATAATTATGTACTGGAGATTTCTAGTCCTGGTGTTTCACGGCAACTGAGTAGCGATCGCGATTTTATATCTTTTAAGGGGTTTGCCGTTGTGGTCAGTGCTTCCCAGCCCTACGAAGGTCATCAGGAGTGGAGAGGCAAGCTAATTCGCCGCGATGAATCTGCACTTTACTTAAATCAAAAAGGTCGGGCGATCGCCATTCCCCGCTCGGCGATCGCCAAGGTGCAGCTAGATGAACACCACTAAGTACGAAGTGATTGAATAAAATTGCCACCTCCCCCTGTTAACGCTAAATTTCTATTTCCTAATCCCTAACACCTCAAGGAGGTTTGCTTATGTCAATGGTTAGTTTACCTGGACTCAAAGACCTAATTGAAAGCATCAGTCGCGACCGCAATTTACCTCGGCTTGCTGTCCAGTCATCTCTACGAGAAGCACTACTTAAAGGTTACGAGCGTTATCGTCGTGCTCAAAGCATGGATAAACGTAATTTTGAAGAAGATTACTTTAATAACTTTGAAGTTGAACTCGACATTGATGAAGAGGGATTTCGCGTTCTTGCTACCAAAACTATTGTTGAAGAAGTTAGCGATCCTGACCACCAGATTTCATTGAAGGAAGTTCAGGAAGTTGCAGAAGAAGCTCAACTCGGCAGCGAAGTGATTCTTGATGTCACCCCAGAACAAAAAGAGTTTGGTCGCATGGCGGCGATGCAAACAAAACAAGTATTGGCGCAAAAACTACGCGATCAGCAGCGCCAAATGATTCAAGAGGAGTTCCAAGACCTAGAAGGAACTGTCTTACAAGCTAGGGTGCTGCGGTTTGAACGGCAATCGGTAATTATGGCAGTTACCAGTGGCTTTAGTCAGCCGGAGGTAGAAGCCGAATTACCAAAGCGGGAACAGCTACCCAACGATAACTACCGGGCAAATGCGACGTTTAAGGTTTTGCTTAAAAAAGTTTGCCAAGGTCAGCAAAGGGGTCCTCAACTGATAGTTTCAAGATCTGACGCTGGTTTAGTTGTTTATCTTTTTGCTAACGAAGTGCCGGAAATTGAAGATGAAATTGTCCGCATTGTTGCCGTAGCAAGAGAAGCAAACCCCCCTTCTCGTTATGTTGGACCGCGAACTAAAATTGCTGTTGATACTTTAGAGCGAGATGTAGACCCTGTAGGAGCCTGTATTGGAGCCAGGGGATCGCGGATTCAAGTCGTAGTAAATGAATTACGGGGTGAAAAAATTGATGTGATTCGCTGGTCTCCAGATCCGGCTACCTATATTGCCAATGCTCTTAGTCCTGCCCGCATAGATGAAGTGCGTTTAATGGAGCCAGAATCTCGTCAAACTCACGTTCTCGTCGCCGAAGATCAGCTAAGTTTAGCGATCGGTAAAGAAGGTCAAAATGTTCGCCTAGCTGCTCGCTTGACTGGTTGGAAGATTGATATTAAAGACCGCGCCAAGTACGACTATGACGCAGAAGATAGCAGGTTTAAGGTTTCTGCGGCTCAATATCAAGCACAACAAGCTGCAATAGAAGCGGATAGCAACTTCTTTGAAGAGGATGAAGCATCGGAGCAAGTGCTTGAGCCAACAGATGTTTAAGCATCTGTTGGATAAATTGTCAAACTTAGGTGAGAAAATAGTGTAAATTAAGTGAGCTTCACAAGTCGGTAAATTTAACATTCTGCGGAGGTTGTAAATGGAACCTAACTACCGACGGTGTATAAGTTGTCGTCGGGTAGCTTTAAAACAAGAGTTTTGGAGAATTGTCCGCGTTTACCCATCTGGGGAGTTACAATTGGATCGGGGGATGGGGCGCTCTGCGTATCTTTGCCCTCAAGCAAGTTGTTTACAAGCAGCTAAAAAAAAAATCGATTGGGGCGATCGCTTCATAAATCTGTATCAGAAGCACTGTACCAAACGTTATGGCAACGTTTAGCTACACAAAACTTTAACAGTGACACAGCGCCAGCGCCATCATCAAAATTAAAGTAATCACTCTAATCAGAACAAGGGGCGTTTTGTCATCCAAATAGCTTAATAACTGCTCAACATATTGTTGAGTTAGTGCCAAAATAGTAAATGGGTAGAAATTTCACATACAATCCAACTTTAAACTAAAGCTTTGTCAAAATTTTTTAGAGATTGGTGCAAGATTAAAAAAGAAGCTACGTATACAATGGCAGAGCAAGACGAAGCGATCGCTCTTGAAATGCCTTTCTCAAAAGTAAACATCTCTCTTTCTTGGTTGGAGGCACGGGCAAAAATTTGAACGGCAACCAATAACACAGGACCCAAAGGACGGAGATGCCGTAAACCCCAGGCAACCATCCAAATTAAAACTGTTAAGTAAAAAGGAAGAGTGGATGAATAACGGCAAAGTCAGAATCTACGATCTATCAAAGGAATTGAATTTGGATAACAAAGAGCTATTAGCCATTTGCGACCAGCTCAACATAGCAGTAAAAAGCCATAGCAGCACTATTGGCGAAACCGAGGCAGAGCGCATCCGGTCTGCGGCAGAAAAACAGGTTGCTAGCGCTGCTCCTCTAAGAAAAGAAATGTCTGTAACAAGCCCAAAAAGTAATTTGCCCAACACAGGAGCCAGACCAAAACCTAATCCTCCACACAAACAGCAGATTTTGGAAATTCGTAAACCTAAAGCTCCAGAACGCGCTAACTCCAATACTTCTGAACCTCAAGCTTTGAATCCTCCTCAACCACCAGCAGGAGGCGCTTCGTCGGCTGCACCTCGTCCCTACTCCTCACCGACTTCACCGATAAAGCCGACTGCTTCACCAAGCAAGCCAGTGCGCTTAACTCCGGTTGAGGCTAGACAGGATACAGAGGATGCAAGTGATCGTCCGCCGAAGCAAGAGCGGGAAATGTTAGTCAGACAGGACGTAGAGCAACAAGCGCCTTTGTCTGGGCCGCCAGTTAGACCAGTGAAAGAAAAAGCAATTCAGATGCCAAATCTGAGTCAAGCTGAACGTCCAGTCTTGAAACGCGATCAAGTAAATCAACCACGGACTAAGCCCCCAGAGACAAATTCTGGAGCAGACGCGCCTGAAAGACCGGCGCGGCGGATGCCAGGAGTAACAAGGCCAGAGCAGGTAACTCCTAGAAGCCAACCAGTAGTAGAACTCAATCGACCTAGACCAGCACGTGCAAATGAACCGATAAGTGCGATCGCAGGGCGCTCAAGATCGAGTGGGCTAGAAACGGTAGACCCCAATGGAGGCGAAGATTCAGATGGTGTAACAACACTGTTAGCGCCTGATGAACTTCTAAAACGACCAACATTACCGCGTCCGGTCAAAGGCGGTGGGGGGAAAAAGTGGCAAGAAGAAGAAATTGACGAGGGACAGGATTCGGCCGGTAAAGCTGGCAAAGCTGGCACTAAAGTTAAACGTCTCAAGCCCCTAGTCGAGCTGGATGATGAAGAGGATTTAGACGGTAGCGATCTAGATCTAAACGCTCCTATTCAAGTCAGCCTTTCTGTAGCGCGTCCTCCCAAGCAAAAAACAGCTCGTTTAGGACAACCCGTAACTTCTATCGCTGCCTCGATAACCACACTCAAAAATAAAAAGCCTAGCAGTTCCCGTGAAAATCGCCGCCGCGAGCCGGAGCCGCAGCAGGAACGTCCAGAAAAAGTGGTGATCACAGGTAATATGACAGTCCAAGAACTAGCTGAGATATTAGTAGTTCAGGATACAGAAATTGTCAAAGTCCTGTTCCAAAAAGGAATAGCGGTTAATATTACTCAAAACTTGGATATTCCGACAATCACAATGGTGGCGAAGGAATTGGGAGTCGAGGTAGAAACCGCAGAACCAGAAGCAGAAGCCCGCAAAGTAACTGAGATGGTGGAGGCAGAAGATTTAGAACACCTCCAGCGCCGTCCGCCAGTAGTTACAATTATGGGTCACGTAGATCACGGCAAAACAACCCTGCTCGACTCAATCCGCAAAACAAAGGTAGCTCAAGGCGAAGCGGGTGGGATCACCCAACATATCGGCGCTTATCACGTAGATATAGAACACGATGGTAAAGCCCAGCAGATTGTCTTCCTCGATACCCCAGGTCACGAAGCATTTACAGCTATGCGGGCGCGGGGAGCGCGAGTCACAGATATTGCAATCTTAGTGGTAGCTGCCGATGACGGAGTAAGACCTCAAACGATTGAAGCAATTAGCCATGCTCAAGCCGCCGGAGTGCCAATTATTGTCGCAATTAATAAAATTGACAAGGAAGGCGCACAGCCAGACCGTGTAAAGCAAGAGTTGACACAGTATGGTTTAACCCCAGAAGAATGGGGCGGCGAAACGATCATGGTTCCGGTAAGCGCGATCAAGGGAGAAAATCTGGATACGCTGCTAGAGATGATTGTCCTAGTGGCAGAAGTGGAAGAACTCTCTGCTAACCCAGATCGTTCTGCAAAAGGAACAGTAATCGAAGCGCATCTTGATAAAGCCAAGGGGCCAGTGGCTACCCTACTACTTCAAAATGGGACGCTGCGGGTAGGCGATATCTTGGTTGCTGGTGCTGCCTTGGGCAAGGTACGAGCAATGGTTGATGATCGAGCACGCAGAGTAGAAGCCGCTACTCCTTCGTTTGCAGTAGAAGTGTTGGGATTAAATGATGTGCCAGCAGCTGGCGATGAGTTCGATGTCTTCCAAAACGAAAAAGAAGCACGAGCAATTGCCGGCGGAAGAGCAGACAAACAACGTTTATCCCGTTTAATGCAAGGACGCGCCACCTTGACGACTCTATCGGCTCAAGCTCAAGAAGGCGAGTTAAAAGAACTCAACTTGATCTTGAAGGCAGATGTTCAAGGTTCCCTAGAAGCGATCGTTGGAGCGCTCAAACAACTACCTCAAAACGAAGTCCAAATCCGCTTGTTGTTAGCTGCTCCTGGTGAAGTTACCGAAACGGATATCGACTTAGCCGCAGCTAGTAACGCAGTGATTATTGGATTTAACACCACTCTCGCAAGTGGCGCTAGACAAGCTGCTGATGAAGCAGGTGTAGATGTGCGGGAATACAACATCATCTATAAACTGCTTGAAGACATCCAAGCAGCGCTTGAGGGTCTCTTGGAACCAGAATTGGTAGAAGAACCTCTCGGACAAGTCGAAGTGCGTGCTGTATTCCCCGTTGGCAAGGGAGCGGTTGCTGGCTGCTACGTACTGTCTGGCAAAATAGTACGCAACAGCAAAGTGCGGGTACGTCGCGGCGGTAAGGTGGTTTATGAAGGAACCCTTGACTCACTAAAACGGATGAAAGAAGATGTCCGGGAAGTAAACGCAGGGTATGAATGCGGCATCGGCGTTGATAAATTCAATGATTGGGTCGAGGGCGACGTTATTGAAGCCTACCAAATGGTTACTAAGCGTCGCACGCTCACGTTGACTAAATAAGTAGGAGGAGTAGGGGATCAGGACAAGGAAAGATAAATAAATCTTTATCCTTATTCTGATCCTTCGCTTTTATATCCTCGTTTCCGTCTGAACCTATAGGGATTTATGATTACTGAATTGGTAATAGTTCCTAATATTTTGAAAGTGTAACTATTAGGATTGGCATTATGCGGATTGATTATTGCTAAACCCAATTAATCCGCATAATAGTAGTTGTAGTAACTGTCTTTTTAAGGGAGCTACTAGAGATTTATTCAGGTTGGGTCAATTACAACTGAGAAAACCTCGTTTTTACTCTAATGGTGAGGCAAAAAAATTGATGAAGCGCAAGCTTGGCGTTTTTGGCTAAAAATGTATTTCTGCAAATTCTTCTAAGTGTAGCAAGAGTTTTTAGTGACAAGCGATGCAAATTTTACTGCTACCAAATCTTATCCTTTAAATAAGGATACCGCCAGATTTCAGGCGATTTTTGCGGGTAATCCCTGCTATGAAACAAACTCACAATTATAGGCTTGCAAATTCATCAAATTTTGCCCACCCTAGTTGATAAAGTTAAAACCGAGGATTGAGTAAATATGGCTCACTTTCCTGCTTATGGTAATCACCAATCTGAACTTAGAATTTGGGAAACATTGAAACAAGCGATCGCAGCTAGCTCCGGTTTCCAACGCTGGCAATTAGAGCATCTGCCAATGGAAGCTCAAATTCACGAGCTTAACCTAGATCATCAGGTACGCCGATATTTACGGGAAACTTTAGAAACTTTGGCTTACTAAATAAGTTTAGAGTTTGTAACTGCATATACTGGGTGCGCTGTTAGTAAGTTTTAAGTTGGCAAAAGCTTAATTTAAAACTTAGAAACTCAACACATTCATAATTACTCTTAGCGGTAGTCATGAATAGTAATGATCAAGGTCGGAGCGATGCATTGTAGTGATGCACAAAATTCCAAACGGCTCCAATATGGTTGCTCAACTTTCTGGAAAATGATAAGGTTTTACGCACCAATCGTCCAACCCGTTGACGGACGGTGTTATTGAATCGTTCGATGTAGCTTGTTCTGCCTGATTCTTTGCCTACAGCGAGTGGGCCGCTTGGTGGGTATCACTTGTTGATATGCGTCCCAAAAATCGGTATAGCAGATAGCACACTGACGATCTTACTGCAGGTAATGACTGCCACAAGCCGTATGCACCTTGCCGACTGCGATCACCAATGTACACACCCACAATTTCCCGTGTTGTTTCGTCCATCGCAAACCAAATCCACTGCTTATTGGCTTTGCTGCCTACGAATGACCACATCTCATCACACTGAAGGGTCAACCGACCCGGTTTTTTTGGGTGACTTCCACCTGCTTGGGCAACAGGTAATATTTCTGGTTGACGTACATCTGTAACCAACGTTCAGACACCCCTGTAACACGAGCAATTGCTGCTAGTGCTAGCCGTTCCTTAAGCAATTTTTCAATCAGACTACGGGTTGCTTCATCAATCGGCTGACGAGTTGGATTTTCCCCAAACTGCCGCCTACACTCTTGACAACGGAAGCGTTGTTTGCCGTAGTGAGTATGTCCATTTTTAACGATGTTATTGGAGTTACACTGCGGGCAGTTCATGAGTAATAGTCAGTAGTAGCCTTCTTGTCTAGCTTACAATCTATCATTACTATTCGGTACTACCCTCTTAGCCACCCACCAAGTCTTGTAAGCGGCCTTCTAGTCGGCGAAGTTGACGATAGGCACTTTCTAGGCGATCGCCTTCCACCTGTACCACTTGAGTCGGGTAGTTTTGGATAATTTCTATCAAGGAAATATTGCTATCACGACTAGCAGATATCACTAAAGCAGAGCGTAGTGCTTGGCGATCTGCTTTACCAGAAGGCGTATGTACAACTTCAGTGACTTCATTAAGAATAAGATTACCAACAGGGCTATTTAGCAAACGGTCTAATAAAACTACATTAATTTTCACGGGTTGGGTTAAATACCGACGCACAGCTTTAGGATCTTGTCGCGCCAACGCTAAGTTTATTCGCAATGACTTTGAAAGTTCACCAGTTTCAGCAAAAGCCGATAGCTCTTCGACAGAAATAGATTCACGGAAAATACGGTACTTTAGCACAACTTGATCGGCTGCGATCGCACTGGTGCTGAAAAGCAAGATACTGGCAGTTGCCATTAAAACCAACGCCCGACGCAGTGACAAAAATAGTAAGAGCATTCTTGAAAAATTCAGCATACTTCTTGCAGTTTTTGACGATATTACACCACAATTAGTTGCGGCATTCTGTTAGACCAATAACAGGTATATCACTGCGCCTGTTTCGTGACTTCTAGCTTAAGCGGCCTTTTTTACTCAGGGAACCAAGCAGTAAAGTCATTTGTCATTAACTATCGTTGTTGATATTAATTTTGATTGCTACTAGACTGCAATAGGTAAAAGTTGGCATACTTTTACCTATTGCATAAATAAAAGTAAAAAAAATTTTGTCTTTTTGCCTGATCAGCGTACCTTTATTCAGGACAGCATACGACTTAAATTAAAATGACACAGGGTTTTTACACTAAACAATTCAGCATTTTTAGCTTCATTTCTGCCAAACGCTTCGTATCTAAGCTACCGTTTCAAACAGGATTGAGTGCTTTGTTACTTGTTTCTACTGGGGTAACGGTACTACCAACTGAGGTAAGTGCGTCTTCAAAGAAGCTTGCCCAAATTGTTGTCCCAACCACAGCAGATCCAACTCCGACAAACCAAGTTCCGACCACAAACCAAACTCCAGTAAACCAAACTCCAACAAACCAAGTTCCGACTACAACTCCAACTCCAGCTACAAACCAAGTTCCGACCACAAATCAAACTCCAGCCACAAACCAAGTTCCGATTACAACTCCAACTCCAACAAACCAAGTTCCAACTACAAACCAAACTCCAGCCACAAATCAAGTTCCGACTACAACTCCAACTCCAACAAACCAAGTTCCGACTACAACTCCAGCAAATGCAACAGTTATTTACGTAAACCCAGCGACTGGGACCGACAGCGCTAGTGCTGGTAGTACGGAAGCAGCGCCCTATAAAACAATCACTTACGCTCTAGGCCCAGCACAACCCGGTACAGTCATTCAGCTAGCTCCTGGTAACTATACTAGCGAGACTGGGGAAGTCTTCCCACTCACGATCAAATCAGGTGTAACGCTAAGAGGCGAGGAATCTTCCAAAGGCCAGACTAGAGTAATTATTGGTGGCGGTATCTACGTTAGTCCCACCTTTGCCCGTCAGAACGTCACAATACGTGGTGAAAACGACAGCGCCGTCCTTGGCGTTACCATCGCCAACCCAAACACACGCGGAACAGGATTGTGGATTGAATCAACAAATCCCACAGTTAGGAATAACACTTTCACTATTAACAACCGAGACGGTGTTTTTATTACTGGTACTGCTACTCCGATAATCGAAGGTAACGTTTTCACTCAAAATAGTGGTAACGGTATTTCTGTAGCTCGGTCTGCTCAAGGCGAGATTCGCAACAACTTGTTTTTAGATACTGGTTTTGGTTTGGCAATTGGTGGCAATTCCACCCCCTTAGTAACTGGAAACCAACTTTACCAGAACAGAGCAGGTATGTTTATTTCTGATTCTGCCCGTCCTACGTTGCGTAATAACGTGATTGAAAACAGCAAACAGGATGGTGTTGTAGTAACCGCTAGTGCTCAACCAGATATCGGTACGGCAGAAAATCCAGGTCAAAATTTCATGCGTGGTAATAGTCGCTATGATGTCAATAACTCAACCCGCAGTAATACTATAGCGGCTGTTGGTAACGATATTGACCCTCAAAAAATTGCTGGTAATATCAACTTTGTTGCTGCTACCGTAGAGCGACCTGCAATTAGTGGGGGTACATTCCGAGATATTCAGGGTTACTGGGCACAACGTTACATCGAAGCCCTTGTTGCTAGGGATATTATTGCTGGTTTTCCCGATGGATCTTTTAGGCCGACTGATCCAGTTACACGCGCTCAGTTCGCCACGATTATTAGTAAAGCTTTTACACCTCAACCCCAACGGCAATCACAAGACTTTCGCGATGTCAACCAAAACTTCTGGGCTTATCAAGCAATTCAAAATGCTTATCGTGGTGGTTTTGTTGCTGGATACCCAGGTGGTGTATTTCAACCGCAGCAGGAAATCCCCAGAGTGCAGGTGCTAGTTTCATTAGCTAATGGTCTGAAATTAAGCGCTGATAACCCAAGTGCGCTTTCGGTATACGCTGATGCTTCCCAGATTCCCAGCTATGCTACTGGCCCTGTTGCGGCAGCAACTACGCGGCAGTTGGTTGTGAACTACCCAACACCTAATCAGTTAAACCCCAACCGCCCAGCAACAAGGGCTGAAGTAGCCGCATTTGTCTACCAAGCGCTTGTTAATACTGGACGTGCAGCAGCCATTCCCTCGCCTTATGTAGTGGGCGTTGCGAATAGTAACATTAACCAAAATACACAGCAGCCTGCCGTCCCTCAGCGTTAAAAATTAGTAGTTGGTAGATATTGACATACTCCCCGGCGTGAACGCACGGGGATTCTAATTCATGGTTCACAGAAGCCCGCTTGCTATATCAGGCTGCCCATCAATAGTATTGGCGGTCTTCTCCCCATGCTTTCCCTCATTAGAGGC
>JAHHHE010000083.1 GCA_019359535.1 Gloeocapsa sp. UFS-A4-WI-NPMV-4B04 | reverse complement strand
GACGGCTTATGATCCTCAGCCTGCATTTGCTTCGACTAAGCAGTTTGAACAGCAACAATTCACTAGGCAATTTACTGTTTGTTCCCCAGATCGCATCTTTTCTACTTGAGTTTTGTCAGTCAATCAGGCTTTCATCCTGAAATACAGTTTTTTCTAGAAATTGTGGAAGTATAACTTCTGGAAATTGATATGCTAGAGCTACAAGAGGCTGAGTTTCGTATTTTGAATAAATTAGAGGAACAGTATCTAGAGCTTGTTGGAGAACTGCTGATTGTTGTGAAATAGGAAAGTATGAGATCAATTTAGTCAGTTCCTCTATCTTCTCCTCTTTCCTCTCGAAAGCATTATTCTGAACCAAGTTCTTTAAGCAGCTAATCCAAACTTTTTGCATACTTTGAAAACGCTGCGTTTCAGGTAGCTGAAAGAGCAAAAAAAAGGACTTGTAATCTAAATAGCGTTCATACGGAGTTAACAGTTCCAATGCACGAGGTGTTTCTGAATGTTGTATCTCAGCCAGATTCAAAACAAACTTAAGTATATGGTCTCTATTAACTGAGTAAGCTCTGAAATTTTCGTGTAGGTCTTCTTGTGCCAAAAGCTCTTGCATGAAGTCTAAAGTCTTCTGGATTACCTGCGAACGCTTTGGTTCGTATAAGCAAGGCATTATAGAAACTAAGGCTTCTACATCACGTTTCCGTGCACTATTCTCTTCTATATCTTGCAAGTCTTCTAGAGAAAGATCTACAAGATAATAAATATGGTAGTAATTTGTGTTTTTATCTTGTAAGTAGGCAGAATAGGCTTCTAAAGAGATATGTACTGGTCGTCTGGTAATGATTAGCTCTAAAGCTTGATCAAGCTTTTCTGTTCGCTCTGGTTCTGACAAATGAGAAGCGATTCCAGCTAAGGCTTTGGCTTGATCTTGAAGTAGGTCAAACCCCCTTCCAATAGCTATTGCTCTATCAATTAGCTCTTTCTGAGAAGGAAGTAACCGAGAGACCAAAGTAGCTAGGACATTAATACTTTCTTGGCGAGGAGGAGAAGGTGAACCGAAATATTTGTCTGCATTTTTCAAACTGGAAGCAGGATCAATTATATAAAGTACTTTGTTAACTAATTCTACCTGGGAAAAAAGTAAACAGGAAGCTAAAACTGCCAAAGTGTTAATTGCTTCGACACTATGACTAGAGCGAGAAATGATGTCTAGAGCATCACTAATTAATTCTGGGTAGTAGGATGATAAGAGAGGAGCTAGAATCGTAAGAGCCTTAATACTATTTGAATCGCCGGTAATAGCAAGTGCTTGTTGAAGTAGTTCAGGCTGAAAAGGAGAGAGCTGAGAGGAAATATTAACTAAGCAATCTTCAAATCCGTGTGATTTGTCTTTGTCCTGCCCCATCTGTTGAGTTACTTCTAGTGCTTGCTGAAGAAAAACGGAGCGACTAGAAATAGGGAAGTGAGGAACTAAGGACAAGAAGGCTTTAGCTCGCAGTTTAGTATCCTGAATACCTTGAGCAGCAATCAGAATTTGTCGTAGCAAAACAACATGGTCTTGCGGAATTAAAGGTGCTAGATTTGCAATGGCTTGAGGTTTCTCATATTCATGTCCAAATTGTGAAATGTGATTTAGAGCTTCCTGAAGAATTTCTAACCTTTGAGAGTAAGGTAGTAGAGGAGCTAAGATTGTAAGAACCTTAACTTGATAGTCTTTATTCTGACTTTGACGAGTGATCCATAAAGTTTCTTCAATAACTTCTAACTGTTGAGAACCACGGAGTAGTGAAGCTAAGTCAGCAAGAGGAAGGGCAATGTAACCATATTGTGCCTCATGCTCAATTCTCCTTGCCATTTCTAGAGCCTGTTGTTGTAACTTCACGTCGTTATGAGGAATGTGAGAAACGCATAACCGGAGCGCTTTTGCTTGATCTTTTCTCTCTGATGGTAGTAATACAGCCGCTAACGCTTCCTGAAGAACCTCTAAACTCTGTTGGGGATCAGATAAATAAGGAAGGACTTCTAAGAGAAATTTGGTTCGGTGCCAATCACTTTCACGGGTAAATGTTAAAGCTTCTTGAATGACACCTGCCTGTTGTCGAGAATCGGATAAATAAGGAATTAAGGCAACAAGTGCTTCTGGCTTTCCTAGCCGAGCACCTCTATAACTTGAAACACCCTTATTACTAAATTGTCTTGCAACTTTTAAAGCTTCCTGAACAAAGTCTTCGTGTTCTGCTTGAGGAAATTGCAGAACTAAAGACATTAGAACTCGATAATGCGTGTCCCATCCTTGAAAAGGTTGTGATTGTGCTACTTGCATAGCCTGTTTAAATAAATCAGCATGGAAGCGATATAGTTGAGGAACAAGAGCAACGAGGGCTTCTGTAGCGCGATCTTGACCTCCCCAAAGTAAACCCTCTGCCATTCTTAGAGATTCTTGTAGAACCTCGGAGCGTTTTGTCTCATCTAAGAAAGGAACTAGCAGTGTAAACAATTGAACTTGAACTTCTCCATGTGCCTCTTTTGCCATCAAACAAGCTTGTGTAACTAAATCAGATCTATGAAGAGCGATCTGTGGAACTAGAACTCCAAAAATTTGCAAAAGAGTATACTTAATCTGATGAGTGTTACAATTATTAATTGCTTTTAATACATCTAATACCTGTCTAAGAAATTCTTGCTGATATGTATTGGAAAGCTGGGAAGAAATGGTAGGTAAAATATTGACAAGCGTTTGAAATCTCTTACTATCACGATTATGTTCTCCATCCTCAATAGATGCTATTAATTCTAAGAAGTCTACACTTAGCGCGCCAGGAACTTTAGGAAGTAGATCAAGAAATTGGGCATAAGCATCGGGACCCTTCCTGACAATTTCTTTTGTAGTCTCCAGTGCTTCTTGAAAAACTTCAGATTGTGAGGGAGATAGGTCGGATGCTAATTTAATGAGGGCTTTAACTTGCTCTTTCAAATCAGCAATTTTACTTATTGATTTTAACTGGTCTGAAGTAGGTATGTTTTGCTCAAAAAATGTCATGTAAGCGTACTCTCACTTCCATTGTATAGTTTTGAAATTTGTCTAAACTGAAAATTGATTAACCATCCTTTTTATGTAAAAGTTCAGATTTATGTAAAAGTTCAGAGAATTTGACTTAATCAACTATGTAACTCATCTAGAAAGTTTAAGTAAATATCCACTTACCTAAGCTTGACTTTATCAAATCAAGCAGCATAACAAAGTAGCTCAGTCCAGGAATCGAACAATAGACCTCCTGCATGAATCAAGAGGCGTGTGCCAGTTCGTAGTTGAGCAGACCCGCAATCAGATTTAAGCGTAAGCCAAATTGCTTTCTCCGGTTACGATACCGCCCGGAGAAAATCCGAAAAATCTTGAGGCGGCGAATCATATGCTCAACCCGAACTCGTAAGCAAGCCAGTGCTCGATTGGATTGTTTTTCAGCGTCTGGTAGGGCTTGTTTTCGAGGCTTCTTAGTCGGGGTACAAGTGCTAGGATGAAGCTTACTGAGAGCGTAAATATTTGTTATGAAATTTTCAATAAGCGAAAATAGTTCTTTTAATTGAGAACAATAATGCTAAAAAGACTATTTTTACGTAGACTATTCTCAATTATTTTAGGTCATTCTCAATTAATAAGGATTTCATAATAAATATTTACGCTTCCCTTGAGTTTTTAGAACTTGACGATACTAAAGAAATGACATATATTTAAGATGTAAAACAAAAAAGGATGCAGCAGACGTGCGTAACGCACGACATCCCGTTACCCATGTGGTCGAGGAATTCCGGTAAAGACGTTCTGAATACCAAAATATAAAAACATTTTGGCGAAGGCTCCTTAAGGAGCCTTTGTTATAAATAGAAATTTGTTCCTAGTTTGATTGACCTTTTATTTATGCCCCATAGGTGGTTGTGGTAACTTCTTACCTGTTAATAAATTTTTAGCTATAACAAAAAATTTTACTTTTATTTTTTTACCTATATTTTTGTTGTGGTAAGCACTTACTATATGTAGTCTAAACTTTTTATTATCTCTATAGACTGTAAAAGGAACAAAGTAGGTAATTTCGTTTCCATTTAAGGATACAAGTTTATCAGTTGCATAATTTTTATTTTTAGCATAGTAAATTAGTGTCGGCTGGTCACTTAGTGAATGAACAATATCGGGTAGATTTTTTGAAAGCTCATATCTTTCCAAATCAAAAAGTCTTGATTCGTTTTTTGCTATATATTTTAATTGTAAGCCTTGGTCAGAAATTTCTTTAGGTATTTCGCTAGTAAAACAGTGCGAACTATAAGTTACAAAAAATTTATATTTTTGATTGGTATTTATATCTACATATGTAACCCAATGTGCATTTAGATGTGACAAATCAAATGTATTACCATTAAACTCAAAATTTCTCCAGCTTTCAACCTCTGATGTAGTGAAATTTTTACCCATTCGTGAAGATAATATTTATACATCTGACTTTTCCCGTTAAGTCTTGAAAAGCCTGCTGGTAAAGTATTTAAGAAACAGCAAATACGGTACAGTAATTGAAATCGGATGCTAAAGGTGGCGAACAATGCTGGACTGGTGGGAGAAGAATTTTGCAACCTTATCTCTAGGAGATCGCCGCTTGAATGAGCGTGCAATGTCAATCGGGTATGCTCTAAGCCTTGGATTTGGCAAAGCACTGTCAGAGGTTTTCAGCAACTCAACAGTACTCAAGAGAGCTTATGAGTTTTTGCCAACCCAAAAGTGGAATTTTCAAGCGTGATTGAGCCGCACTGTCAAATGACGGCGGAGACTGTTGGAGAATGCGATGTAGTGCTGTGTATTGGAGATACAACTTTTCTTGATTATGGCAGTATTGTGGCTAAAACAGAAGGCTATGGACCAATTGGTAAGGGAGGTAACGGTTTAATCCTACACAGTGCCTTAGCCATAGAACCTAATCATGGTCAATCCTTGGGTCTGTTGTGGCAAAAACTGTGGAATCGTCAGCCCAAACCAAAACCGCCGCTCAATGAAACCCCAACACAGAAGAAACAACGACAAACAGCAGCCCGTAAAGAAGCCCAAAATCGTCCGTTTGAACAAAAAGAATCTTATAAATGGGTGCAAGCACTCACTACTGTCGAAAGCCTTGTGAGCCAGCAGACAAGGGTTATTCATGTGTTTGACCGCGAAGGTGATATCACAGAAGTTTTTGCTCAACTTCGCCAACTCCAGCACACGGGAGCCATCGTTCGTGCGGCTCATAACCGCAGTTTAGATTCCGATAGCGAACGTCTGTGGTCGAAGTTAGAAGCACAACCTATTAGTTTTGAACAACAACTCGAATTACCACAGACTCAAAAGCGTCCTGCCCGCCAAACCAAACTGGCTATACGATTTTGTCCGGTAAATCTCCGTACTCCTTACCGTTTTGATAACCGTAGCCCACTACCTGTTTATGCTGTTTATGCTACAGAGGTTGATTGTCCCGAAGGTGAAACCCCTGTAGAGTGGATGTTGTTAACCACCCAAGTTATCGCAGATATCGAGATGGCTTCTATGGTTTTACGTTGGTACTCTTACCGTTGGCGAGTTGAGGAGTATCATAAAATTTTTAAGTCGGGATGTCAGGTAGAAAAATACAGGCTTGCTGCTGAGGGCATGAAAACCCTAATTGGCTTCTTGAGCGTGATTGCTGTTGAACTTTTGCAATTAACCTATCTACACCGTACCCAGCCTTGGGCTCCCGCAATTGAAATTCTCAATTCCCTTGAACTCAGGATTTTAAAAGCTAAGTTTCCCAAACCACCCAAAGTATTAACAGTTAGTTGGGCTGTTGAAGCTATTGCTCGTCTTGGTGGCTACCTCGAACATCGAAGTAAAACACCCATCGGTATCCAAGTACTGTGGCGAGGTTGGTTAAAGTTACACGACCTCTGCGAGGGTTGGCAGCTTGCAAAACAGACTTAACGGGAAAAGTCAGCTGGTATATCGGTAATTGAGATTTTTGCTAACCCGCCAAAAAAGGGTTTAGATATAAATATGGGTGTTGATGTAACAGATGGAGCAATTGTATCTACTTCCGTAACCGAGCCGATAGTAATGGATGAGCAGCAAATGGCAGCGACAACTGAAACTAAAGCTGTAATTGAGCAGCCGACGACGACGACGACGACTAAGCAGCCGCACAGTACGCTGCGCTGTCACCGAGATGAGCGTGAGCGCTGGATGAGTGTGCTGGATCTAGTTTGCCCAGATTGCCCTAATCAACTAGATAAAATGTCTGCTTTGTTGCAATTGACAGAGAATCATTTAACGGGCGCAGATTCGCTAGAAGATGATTCTATTTCATCCGGTAAGCAAGCAATGGATGTAACAGCAGCTCCTGCAATGTCCGGCCAGGAATCAAACCCTTTATCTGGAAGTAGCGCGATTGCTGACTTGGCAACAGGCATTGCTTTCTTAACCAAGGAAATTGATGCGGCTAGGACAAGTGCCATCCAACTAGAACAGGAGCGCCAACAGCTAGTAGCACAGCTAGATGTGTCTCAACAGCAACTGAAACAGTTCCAGCGTGACAACGAGCAGTTACGCGGTGAAGTTGCCCAACTGCAACAATCACAAACACAATTACAGCCGTTGCTACAACTTCTGCAAGGAGTTCAGCAGGCACAAGGTGCGATTTCTCCTACCCCTGTGACAGCTACAATAAACCAACCGACAAGTAGTACACAAGCTCCAGTTAGTGCTGATAATGGGACAGCATCTACTGTTCCACAACAGAAGACGCGAGCGCAGAGGGAGCCAAAAAGTTCAAACCAAAACTACTCTACAGAGGCGAAAGTAAATCGGATTATTGATGCCATCATTGCTTACAATGATTCTCCTGAGCGGACTCATGCTCAAAAGTGGACAATTTCTATCCCCATAGTGAAAGACCTGGGTAAGCAAATTGGGGCAACCTACCAGGCGGCTATTCAACGGGTGTTCACACAACGAGAACAGGAAATTGCGGCTCATCATGCTCAACATGGTCTAGGGAAGTATCATAATCGTGGTAAGCAGGGCAATATCACCCAGTTCATTCATCTCTAGAGGTGATCACTATAAATACAAAACAACAAATTATTCAAGGAATTGAACTTTTACCCGAACCACTTTTAGCAGAGCTATTAGAATTTGTGCGCTCATTAAAATCACCACAAGAAAAAACACACAGCAAAGCAGTTCAGCTTTTTTAGCTTCTCTAGAAAAGCGTAAGGAGGTTTACCAGCGTCTTGCCGACTCCTGAACTTTTAGAAGTAGCTTATGCTTTCAAGTCTGTTCTCCAAATCGTTGCATCATAGACTGAGCGCGCTTAAAGTTAGCTAGCTGTTGTCTTTGTTCTCCTCTTCTTTTTGCCTCAGCTAATATTGTCTTCCACCCCTCTGGCTCTGACTCGTAATATTGGAATAAAGCTTCTAGTAATACTTCCCGGCTAATACCATTTTCTCGGCAAACAGTAGAAAGGCGATCACTCAACTGCGCCTCCAACCTTAAGGTACTTTGCTTTGTTTTAATTGGTTCAACGGAGGTTTGAGCCTGCTTTACTTCTAGGTGTGCCGATGTCGAAGTATTTTCTATGGATGGGGAAGATTTAGTGTTTTCACCTTCTAGATATCTAGATGTCAAGGTATCTGCATTTACAGATACTGAACTATCTGGACTCTGGGGTGCTAAACTATCGTCACGCATTGGCACAGTGGGACGTTGACGTTGTTTTAGGCGCTCTAGGGCATCATTACTCATGGGCAAGTCTCTTGATAATTTGCTCGAAGGGGTACTCAAGATCCGGATATCCTAAATCTGATAACAGTTGCCCTTGGCGGAGCGCTTTTTTGAACTGTTCAGATTCTCGGATGGAGGGCAAGATAGGAATATCATCTGCAAACTCTCTCATTGCTTCAACATTTTCTCTACTCTCTAAGCTTTGAGTTCGCCCAGTCCAACGATCTCTAAAAGGGATAACTCCTAAGACCTTGCCTGTAAATGCCATTAAGCTAGCTTGTTCCTTAAGAAAATTTAAGGTGTCTATTAACGAATTAAACCCTTTTGTATTAGCCTCAACTGGAATCAGAACGTACTCAGCCGCACCTACTCCTGTTAAACAAATTTGTGACCGCGATGGTTGGACATCTATCAATACGTAATCAAAAAGACTTGCAATTGCCTTTAGCCGTAGTTTGAGAATAAATGCGCCAGTACCGCTACTGCTGAGGTAGTCTGAGACTTTGAACAATCCTCTATCTGCAGGGATGAGAAAGAGGTTGTCGTAGCGTGTGGGATAAATACCATCCTCTGTTGTTACTTGTCCATTTAGAACTTCTAGTAAGGTCGGCTGATTTGCTTGTACTTCGTGACCTAAGTAGAAGCTTAGATTTGCTTGAGGGTCTGAATCTACCGCCAGCACTCTCTTTCCCTGCTGCGCTAGCAACAGAGAAGTAAATAACGCAACTGTAGTTTTTCCTTGACCGCCTGAGAGTGAAATACACGCGCAGGTCTGCACAGTTTTTTCTCCAACACAATACACCAAGCATACACCTTAGTATTCTGCTTGCATAGAAAATAGATATCTTTAAGTCTAGATACCTTGATTACAAAATATGAAGCTATCAAAGGCTAAGGAAGCTTATAAGCTTGCTCTACAACTTTTAAAATACAAGCAAATCTAAGTCTAGATATCTATACATCTAGATAACTAGAACTAGAGAATTCTAAACACCTAAATTTCTCTAGGCGATTATGCAGGACATCGATCTAAAAGTTCTCTTGTCTAAGCAATCCGCAGGTAAAATCTCAGTAAATATACCATGTGTTATCTAGCCTATCTTGCGGTATGCTTACATAGCAGGGGTTTCAAGGTATCACTGATGACAGAGCAGCTAGAAATTACAAAGCTTATCCGTGAAACTCGGCAACGCCTTGGGCTGACGCAAGAGCAGTTTGCGCTCAAGTTAGGAGTTTCCTATCAAAGCGTGAATCGCTGGGAGAACGGGCGAACTAAGCCTCTGCCACTCGCTATGAAGCAGATTAAGCAGATAGTTAAACGTATGGGCGATCGCGGTAAGGATTTACTAGATAAATATTTTCCAAGTGATTTGAAGAATGCCAGCTAATTACACTGATGTTGAAAAGCGCCTTTGGGAAGCTGCCGACCAGTTGCGAGCTAACTCCAAACTGAAATCGTCAGAATATTCAGTTCCAGTTTTGGGGTTGATTTTTCTGCGCTATGCCGACCAAAAGTTTACCCAAGCGGAGCAAGAATTGGCAGCGTCGCAGGAATCATCGCGGCGACGGCGTACTACTGGCAAGCTTGACTATCAGGCGCGGGGCATAATGTATCTCCCAGAAGCCGCCCGTTTCTCCAATCTGCTGAATTTACCAGAAGGCACAGACATCGGCGGGGCGATCAATGATGCTATGAGAGCCATTGAAAACGAGAATGAGGAACTCAAGGCGGGTAATGTTCTGCCCAAAAATTACAAAAGTCTGGGTGATGAAATCTTGTTGGAATTATTGAAAACTCTAAACTCTATTCCGATGGATATTGAAGGCGATGCCTTCGGCAAGATTTATGAGTATTTCTTGGGTAAGTTCGCCATGAGTGAAGGGCAGAAAGGGGGAGAGTTTTTCACCCCAACTGCTTTAGTCAAACTGATTGTTGAAGTAATCGAGCCATTTCACGGGCGTATTTTCGATCCGGCTTGTGGTTCCGGTGGTATGTTTGTCCAAAGTGCAGCCTTAGTAGAAAGGCGCAAACACACGAACCCCAATAATGAGATCAGCATTTATGGTCAAGAAAAGACTGGAGAAACTGTGCGACTCTGCCGGATGAACTTGGCAGTTCACGGTTTATCTGGGGATGTCCGAGAGGGCAATACTTATTACGAGGATATCCATCAAAGTGTTGGTAAGTTTGACTTCGTGATGGCGAATCCACCCTTCAATGTAGATAAGGTGGACAAAGAGAAAATCAAGGGCGATCTGCGCTTTAAATCCTTGGGGATACCCAAGGCGGATAATGCTAACTATTTATGGATTGGGCTATTTTACAGTGCTTTGAATGAAACAGGGCGATCTGGGTTTGTGATGGCGAACTCTGCCAGTGATGCGCGGGGTTCAGAACTGGAGATCCGCCGCCAGTTGATTCAGGCAGGGGCAGTAGACGTAATGATTGCCGTCGGCTCCAACTTCTTCTACACGGTGACGCTGCCCTGTACGCTGTGGTTTTTGGACAGGGGCAAGGTGAAAACACCCCACCGAGACAAGGTGCTATTTATTGATGCGCGACACATTTACCGCCAAATTGACCGCGCTCATCGGGAGTTTACTGATGAGCAGATTGAGTTTTTAGCTAATATCGTCCGGCTGTACCGAGGCGAGGCTTTGGTAGCAACGAACGGCAGCCAGAAAATGCTGGACGAGAAATTCCCAGAGGGGGCTTATCAGGATGTACTCGGACTTTGCCGAGTAGCGACGCTGGCTGAAATTGAAGTGCAGGGCTGGAGTCTGAATCCTGGACGTTATGTTGGTGTAGCGGAACGGGCGGTAGAAGATTTTGTTTTTGCGGAACGGTTAGAAGAGTTGAACGAAGAATTGGAAGTTCTCAACGTTGAGGCGCGGGAATTGGAGGAGCGCATTGCGGAAAATGTGATGCTGTTGTTGGAGGATACAGCCCAATGAGTTTTATTGCTTCAGGTAATTGTAGTGAGCTTTTACTAGAAGCCAAGTATTGCATTTGTTAAGGAAAAACTCGCATCATTAGTGCGAGAAATTGGTTGAATTGATAGTCTAGCGAACGCTGAGAGATAAAAGGCAAGGAATAAGTAGCTATGGATGCATATAAAAAATCAGAACAGGAACCTACACATACCCTACCTATTGATATTTCAAAAGATAAAATTGCTGGATTTTGCCAGCGACATCATATTCGTAAGTTATCGCTCTTTGGCTCAGTTTTGCGGGATGATTTTAAACCAGATAGTGATGTAGATGTTTTAGTAGAGTTTGAGCCAGGGAAAACACCAGGGTTTGCAATCATTAAAATGCAACAAGAGCTTTCAGAATTATTGAATGGTAAGGAAGTAGATTTACGCACTCCTCAAGAATTAAGCCGTTATTTCCGTGATCGCGTCATGGCAGAGGCTGTTGTACAGTATGTCCAAAATTGACAACCTTAGCCGATTACTTCATATGCGGGATGCTGCAATAGAGGCGATTGATTTTGCATCTGGGCGAAGAAGAGATGAGCTAAACACTAACAGGATGCTAACTTTGGCTCTAGTCAAAGATATAGAAATTATTGGAGAAGCAGCTAGTAGAATTTCGGCTGAATGTAGAGCGAGACATCCACAACTTCCTTGGGTACAAATCATTGGGATGCGGAATCGGTTAACCCATGCCTACTTTGAAGTTAATTTGGATATTGTTTGGCAGGTAGTGACAAATGATTTACCTGCTTTGGTTATAAAACTAGAACAAATCATTTCTCTGGAGGCTTAAGTTGCTCGTGATTTTACTGAATCTCAAACTTTAACGAATAAAACGATTATTTATATATCTTTATTGAAGAGGTTAGTTTGTGATGAGGGGTAATAAAAATAGTAGTGAAGGGTAAGGTGATAGCTTGATTTAAGTAGATCAAATTTGAATGAAGAATTGGAAGTCCTGAATACCGAGAATGTAGCAAAGTTATTGGTATAAACATTAGGTTGTGTCTGCAAACTATTTGATTTAGTCTCAGAAGATTAAATAATACTCAAAAAAATCTCTTGGAACTAGCTGAAATTCGTTCACTCATAAACCTATAAAAGCCGTATTTTTAAGTTTGCAGACACGCCTTAAAGTGAATTCATAGGTTAGTTAAAGTTATTTGAGAGGTGACGATGAATATCAATTTGCGGTCAGAAAATGAGTAGTTTATCCAAACTCAAACTCCCAAGGGTAGATATGCAAATTTAGATGAGATAATTATTCAAGCATTAAAGCTTTTAGAAGAAATAATTGTTAATAACTTACTGATTTTACTGAAGGCATAGTGAGATGAAAACTACTTGGATTAAAGCTACCTTAGAAGACGTATGCGTGCGAATAACGGATGGAGCACACCATAGCCCAAAATCAATAGAATATGGTTTCCCAATGGCTTCAGTTAAAGACTTAACGCCTCATGGAATCACTCTGGAAACTTGCCGTCATATATCAAAAGAAGATTTTGAAAATCTTACACGGCAAGGCTGTCAGCCAGAGATAGGTGATGTTCTGATTGCAAAAGATGGTAATTCTGCACTAGAAACTGTCTGTGAAATCAAACATAAATTAGATGTAGTTTTGTTATCTTCTGTTGCTATTTTAAGACCAAATAATAACAAAATAAATTCTTCTTTTCTTCGGTACTTTTTGGACTGCAAAAATACGCGTCAGTACCTAAAAAATGGCTTTATTACAGGAGCAGCTATTCCTAGAGTCATTCTCAAAGACTTCAAGCGGTGTGAGATTTATTTCCCACCTTTACCCACTCAGCGCAAAATTGCTGCCATTCTCTCAGCCTATGATCGCCTAATCGAAAACAACACGCAGCGGATCAAGATTTTGGAAGAGATGGCGCGATCACTCTACCGCGAGTGGTTTGTCAACTTCCGCTTCCCTGGGCATGAACAGGTGAAAATGGTTGATTCGGAATTAGGGCTGATTCCAGAGGGGTGGGGAGTAACAACAGTCGAAAAAATTGGCGCGCCTGGAAAATCTATAGTTTCTGGTCCATTCGGATCAAATATCGGGAAAAGGTTTTTCGTAAAAGATGGTGTACCAGTTATACGAGGTAATAATTTAAGCCTTGGAATCAAGAAATTTATTGATGAGGGCTTTGTCTTTATTACAGAAGAGAAAGCTTATGAACTTCGTAACTGTGAAGCTTTACCTAACGACATCATTTTTACGGCGGCTGGCACATTAGGTCAAGTTGGCTTAATCCCGCGAAATCCCAAATACTCCAAATACATTATTTCAAACAAGCAGTTACGACTGAGAACTAATAAAGACATTCTTTTACCAGAATATCTTTACTACTGGTTCTCAAGACCAGAAATGATAAATCATATAATCAATCAAAATAAAGGAGCTTCAGTTCCCTTGATTACACTTGGAATTTTACGCAGCTTCTCATTATTGCTTCCGCCAATCTTTTTACAGCGTAAGTTTACTAATTTTGCTGTTAGTAACAGTAATTTAATCGAAAAATTAGAGCATAAAAATAATAGCCTCCGCCGTACCCGTGACTTACTCTTACCCAAACTTATCTTAGGCGAAATAGACGTAGAAAACCTCGACATCAACACGGGAGGCATTGCCGCATGAGCCAACCCCACCCGAATTCAGAAGCAGCCCTAGAAAACGCCACGATCGCCTTATTTGCAGAATTGGGCTACACAACCGCTAACTGCTACCACGAAACATATGGCGAGAACAGCACACTGGGGCGAGAGACATCAGCCGAAGTGGTATTAATTCCTAAATTGGGGTCAGCACTAGAAAAATTCAATTCCGATTTGCCCACTGAAGCGATCGCCCTTGCCATTGAAGAACTAACACGAGATCGCAGCACTCTAAGTCCAGCCAACGCCAACCGCGAGATTTACAAACTACTCAAAGATGGCGTTAAAGTCAAATTCCGCAACCCTGACGGCGAAGAAACTATCGAAACTGTCAAAGTCATCGATTGGAACCAGCCAGAAAATAACGACTTCTTCTTGGCTTCCCAATTCTGGGTTTCCGGTGAAATGGGCAACAAACGCGCTGACTTAGTGGGTTTCATAAACGGCTTACCCTTAGTATTTATTGAACTGAAAGCCCATCTCAAACGGCTAGAACTAGCCTATCGCCTCAACCTGTCCGACTACAGACGTACTATTCCACAAGTATTCTGGTATAATGCACTGATCATCCTTTCAAATGGTGTTAAGAGTCGCATTGGTAGCACCACTGCTAGTTGGGAACATTTTGCAGAGTGGAAAAAAATCAATAGCGAAGGAGAAGAAGGCGTTATTTCGCTAGACACGATGATTCGCGGCACTTGCGACAAACGGCATCTACTAGATATTGTCGAAAACTTCATTCTATTTAGCGAACAAAAGGGCGGCTTAATTAAACTCGTAGCCAAAAATCACCAATATCTCGGTGTCAATAATGCTGTCGCTGCTGCCTCAAAAATCCGCGACAATCAAGGGCGACTGGGGGTGTTTTGGCATACACAAGGTAGTGGAAAAAGCTACTCAATGCAGTTCTTCTCCCAAAAGATTCTCCGTAAGCTGCAAGGTAACTGGACATTTGTAATTGTCACAGATCGCGACGATTTGGATGACCAAATTTATACAAATTTTGCTAATACTGGCTCCGTCACTGAACCAGAACAACGGGTGAGAGCAAACAGCAGCGAACACCTGAAACAACTATTGCAGTCAGATCACCGTTATATTTTTACGCTAATTCAAAAATTCCGCATTCAGAAAGGCAAGAAGTATCCCAAACTTAGTGATCGCTCCGACATTATTGTAATTGCCGACGAAGCCCACCGCAGTCAATATGACACTTTCGCCCTAAATATGCGTTCTGCCTTACCTAACGCCGCTTTCATTGGGTTTACGGGTACGCCGTTAATGGGAGGAGAAGAGGAAAAAACACGGGAAGTATTTGGTGATTACGTCAGTATCTACAACTTCAAGCAGTCGGTTAATGACGGTGCGACTGTACCACTGTTTTACGAAAATCGTATTCCTGAAGTCCAGTTATCTAATGACGCTCTTAATCAAGACATGGAGGAGTTAATTGAAGCAGCCGCTTTGGATGAGGAACAGGAACTAAAGCTAGAACGGCAGTTTACACGAGAATACACGATTATCACTGACAGCGATCGCCTAGAGAAGATCGCCGCAGATATTGTGGCTCACTTCCTGGGGCGCGGATACCAGGGCAAAGCAATGATAGTGTCTATTGACCGCTTCACTGCTGTCAAGATGTACGACAAGGTAAAGCAATATTGGCAAGAGTATCTGGAGAATTTGCAAAATCAACTCAATACCTGTGAACCTTCTGAACGCGAACAGTTGGCGGCGAAGATTCAATATATGCAAGAAACAGACATGGCAATTGTTATGTCCCAGTCGCAGAATGAAATCGAAGCTTTCCAGAAAAAGAAACTGGATATCGCACCTCACCGCAAACGCATTGTTAATGAAGACTTAGCCGAAAAATTCAAAGACGAAAATAACCCCTTGCGGATTGTGTTTGTCTGCGCGATGTGGATCACGGGCTTTGATGTACCCAGTTGTTCTACCATCTACCTGGACAAGCCAATGCGGAACCACACTTTAATGCAGACGATCGCACGGGCAAATCGAGTATTTCCAGATAAGGTAAACGGGTTGATTGTAGATTACATCGGCGTGTTCCGTGATCTACAAAAAGCGTTGGCAATTTACGGCGCTGCTTCCGGCGGTGGAGTTGAAGCAGGCGAAACTCCGGTGCAACCTAAAGCAACACTCGTAGAAGAGTTAAGGCAAGCGATCACAGAAACTAAAACATTTTGTACAGAACACGGCATCAATTTATCCCAGAGCCAAACTGCACAAGGTTTTGAGCGAATTAGGTATGTGTCTGATACAGTTGAAGCTATTTTAGTTAATGACGAATCGAAGCAGCGATATCTAGCACTAACGCGGAACGTAACGAAACTCTACAAAGCAATTCTGCCCGATCCATCTGCAAATGAATTTGGGGCGATGGAGAATCTCTTTAATGTGATCGCCGAGCGGATTTACTCGCTAAATCCAGAAGTAGATATCTCAGAAGTCACAGCAGCAGTATCAGAGCTAATGGATGATTCAATTACGGCAGTAGAGTATGTCATTCGTGAACCAAATCAAATCATTGACTTGAGCCAGATAGATTTTGCAACACTGAAGACTCGTTTTACACAAGGGCGTAAACGAACTGAGGCAGAACGACTCAAGGGAGCGGTCACGCTTCAGTTAAAACAAATGGTGCGGTTGAATAAAAGCCGCATTAATTACTGGCAGCGATTTGAGCAAATGATTGATGAGTACAACGCTGGTTGTCATAATATAGAGACGTTCTTCTCCCAGCTAGTGGGACTCGCCCAGGAATTGAACGTTGAGGATAAAAGAGCGATCGCCCTTCAGCTTACCGAGGAAGAATTAGCCCTTTTCGACTTGCTAATCAAACCAGATGTAACCTTAACCAAAAAGGAAGAACAGGAAGTTAAAAAAGTTGCTTTTGAACTGTTGGAGACGCTTAAACGCGAGAAATTGGTGCTAGATTGGCGTAAACGGCAGCAGTCACGGGCAGCAGTGAAGTTAACAATTGAAGAAGTTCTAGATCGATTGCCGCCAAGTTATTCAGCAGATTCGTACGAACGTAAGTGCCGAGATGTATACCAGCACGTCTATGACTCGTACTATGGGCAGAGACAAAGTATTTATACACAAGCGAGTTAAGACAATATTATCTTGGGCCAAGTCCCAGGGGTAGTGTGAAAATGGGAATTTTTACTTTCCTGATCCTACTTTGTTGGTTTATTTTACTCACCTGGGCGTTTGGGTTCTTCAGAACCTCGACTCCTAGTCAAAAGCCTCAATCTAAAAGCCAACCGCCTAAGCAATCCTCGCCTAGAGTTCTAGAACCTCAAGAGCGGGACACAACAGTATCCAAGCCCAACCTCCCTAGAGCGCCGCTTCAAAACAAAACAATATCGACCAGCAATCGTGTGATTGCTCCAAGGCAATCACCAGCCTTCCAAAAGAGCCGAACGCGACTCACCAACAAGCACCAGTTGAATATCCAACATGGCGATCGCGTACTTCAGCAACTTCGTAGCAAGGCAACCCCAGTTGAGTTACCTATGGCGATCGCTATGCTTCGCAGAATGAACCCTTACGCCTTTGAGAAGTTATTATTAACTTGCTGCGAGGAACAGGGGTGGCAAATTCAGCGCAACTTTCGGTACAGCAATGATGGCGGAGTCGATGGTCGGGTGTCAATTACCGAAAAGCTGTACCTGATCCAAGCAAAGCGCTACACCGGACATATTAAAAGAGAGCATATCCGTGACTTCCACAAAGCAATTCAGCACGAAGGAGCTGCTGGGGGATTCTTTATACACACAGGAAAAACGGGGCCGCGCCCCAAGGAATTGCTGATTAAGTATCAGATAAGGTTAATTAGCGGTCAGCAACTCGTTAAGTTTGTTCTAGGGCAGAGGTTAAAATTTGTCGGAGTAACAGTAGCCATTTCCTCAGATCCAGGCAGCAACTGACGGAACGAGAAGAACTAACTCGTTCTGGGAGCGCTCAAGAACTAAATCTACCGTAGAAGTTCACCACTGCACTACTGCTACTCAGTTGCCGCTCAAGGCTAATAGAGTCGCCAGCGCGTTGCCCAGCAGTGTAGCCGTCGTAGGTCACTCTTGCTTTTGCTCCTGATTTACGCGGAGTCAGACTAATACCTTGCTCACGCCTCCACTGGGAGATTGCTCTAGAACAGCCAGAGATATCTTTATCATAAGCAGCTACATAAACCCAAGTCGAACCGAAATCTGATTAAATTTGAAAGCGCAGCCTTCAATCTAAATTTCAGTCTTTGACACAAATCTATTAACAGATCCCAGAACTTGCCAAGATAATAAAACTTTGTTTTAGGACAAATCAATTTTATTCCTCAACTGTACAAACTAACCGCATAAATTACTGCTTTCCCAAAAGCTTTAGTTCTCTTAATAATTTCTGTAACATAACTCTAATTACCTAATGTTGGGAGATTAGCTAATTTTTGCTTCCGTAAACTTTTTGCTAAGGATGCTGGATCAAGACTAGCATCTTTATAAGCCTGCATAGCACGCTCTTTCCATTCCAAGTTAGCCTCACCAGGATAACTACGCCTCAGATCCCGCACGACAGAGACTGCATTTTGCGCCCATGCTTGAAATCTTTTTTGATTCCAATAGCAAACATCTGAAGTATGAGGCTTTGCACCATTTTCTATACTTTCACAAGGTGTAACTATAACGGTGATAACCATTGCATCAGAACGAAGTAGAGGAACGTTAGCTTTTATCCAGTTAAGATGTGAAGCTGCTTGTCTAACCTTATTTGCTCCAAGTGGTGTTTTTTGGCTATTCACTGAATGATCTTCAAATACTATACAAAAATCATCACTAGCAATCCACCAAGGGTCTGGAGCAGCATTATCCTCAGAATTATCTGCTTGATATCCTAATAGACGACCTAATCTTTCATGTCCATTTTCAAATACTTTAGATTCGTCTTCTTTTACTTTACTAAGATTATCAATAATTGTTTTCTCTTCTGTATCAAACTTATTATCATTTATAGTACCAAGTTTTGACAATTGTGATTCAAGCCCTTCAATCACAGCAGCAAACCTAATTTTGTCAGTTTGATTTTCTTCAGGAACTTCGGTACTCAAGCGAGAGAGTCCATGTAGCCAACTAACCCCTTCAGTAGTAGAAGCAGCACGCTTAAAGAAATCGCGTGATACACTCTCCATAGAAGTAATACCACTTTGTACTGCCATCCAAGCCGCACTTCCAGCTAGATAATACCAAAAGGCTCTATATCCTTTAACATCATCACCGCTAAGGGAAGTTAATACACAACGGCACTCTTCAACTGCTTTTTCAAAATTACTATTCCAAAGAGCATATTGATATCTCACTTCATGGGAAACAGATTGATTTAATTTTTCTATGCCTGGTAGCTTAGATTGTTCCGATGATTGCCTCAGAACTATAATTTCTTCCTCTGCTTCGTTCCAATCTTCTTTATGCTCTAAAAAAATCTGCAAGTTCTCTTGTAAATCTGATTTTTTAACATCCTTAGACTGTTCAATACCGTACTCTAATTCAGCTTGAATTTCTGGATGTAAAAATTTCCTTTTATCTTTGTCTAGTAAAAAATTATTTAATTGTTCCCCAAGCAATATTACTGCTGCGTAGTCATTGGGAGACCTTGTACAACGTCCAACTGCCTGAACAATACGAGTTAAAACTCGCTCATTAAAGAGAATACCAGCAGGCATTCTTGTAACGAGGAATTTTTCTTGAAGATTTGTTGCTCGCTGTAGTCCTTTTATAATTAAAAGGCGACATTCATCTCCCACCAAATCAATCCCATCATATCGATTCGCAACTATTGCTACTGCTTTTGGTTCAGCTACAAATGGTTGCTTTGACTGTTCGAGCTGATTTGCGTTAAATATTTCGTAATCAGTTTCCTCAGATATCAAATTTTCAATTTCAGTTGCAGTATGATCGTCTGGGACAAGAACAAGAGACCTTGATGTTTCTTTAATCATATCTATAGTAATCTCAAGAGCGTCTTGTCCACTAAAACACCTCTCTGGAAAAAAGAAAAATCGGCGACCGATACTCTGTTTATTCCACCCAACTGGGACTGGTAGACGGACTATTTTTTCTACACCTGAAATCCGTTCTAATTCACCTCCTTCTCCCAATGTCGCAGACATATAGATGCGTTGTTTAGCATTAGAAAAAGGCAAGTGGCAACGAGTCGGTGGCAAAATAGGACGAATTAATATAGAGTTATAACTAATATATATATGACATGAAAACAAATGATCTCGCAGAGTAGACCAAGAATACTGTAAGCCTGTTTTGTCATCAATATGCTCATCGAATATTCTAGTTATCTCTGTCAATCTATCGTAAAAGCTAGGTGTAGGTATTTTTTCAACCCAGTGAATATTTGGTAAATTAGAAGTTAATCGAGAATAGTGTGTATCTGTAATAATTCCACGCAGAGCCAAAACTAAAGCTGTAAAAAGAATGCGATGTTCTTTATTATTTCGCTCAATTAAAAGAGACCAATATTTTGCTATGTAGTTTTCAGCAGAATGGGCATCATCAAAGATTATGATATCTGGGTTATCAAAAAATGGATTAGTGTTAAACAAACCGCTATAAGTTGTAACGGCAAGAGTCTCTGCATTAGTATATTCAGCCTTGAATGTAGGAGAATAATCAGTCTGTTTATTTACAAAGGCATTTGCCTTGATTCCATATTTATTTAATGATTGTTCAACTACTTGATGAACAAGCTGACGAGTAGGGCAAAGATATACAACTCTCTCCTTAAAGCAACGACGACGCCATTCTCCAATTGCAAGCCCTACTACTGTCTTACCGCTACCTGTTGGTAGCTCTAAGGCAACATCTGATGCATTAACAACTTCTTGTTTGTGATATTCTCTAAGTATGTCAGCTTGGTGAGAAAGTAGCCCTTCGACTTGCTTGTTTTTTAAATCTCCGATAAGTGCTTCAGGTGTTTCGGGGCAAATATGGGATTGACGAATTTTTTTGAGTGCCATATTTTAATATAATTAACTGCTTATTTTATCTACTTCTACTTTATATCTGAAATATCGACAACAGCAAAGGTATGAAAAGAGGTTACGAACATACCTAAGTGAAGACTACTAGGGTCTGTTTTAAAACTTGCTTGGAGAGATGATAATTTGAAGATTGTAGCGTTTAGGAACCAAGTATAATTCTTTCGTCTTATTAGAGAGTCGACTTGACCGAGCAACAATGGCACGGCTCAAACCACTCTGCTCACTCAAAAACCAACAATTGGACTTGTCCTTACACCAATGTTGCCTAATCTAGAATTGGCATTCGCAAAGCATTTCCCTGTTTAGCTATTTAGCAGTCGAGTATCGCGCTATTGACTCAAAACAGATAAAAGGTTTTTTTGGCAGTCCTACCGCAGATAAAAGCTTTTACTGGGATTCAGCTTTTTGAGAATGTTATTGATTACTTATTAGGCGCTTTCTGATTATTTCCTCGCCTTCAAAACATTCCCCAAGACTACTGGTTAGTTCCCCGCAGTTGGCACTCTGCGAACTTTGCCGAAAAAGTTAGGGAAAATAAAATCTCACCACTCATTCAACGTTAGTCCAGACATAGACGCTTTGCGGCTTGCCTTTGGCATCGCTTTGACTACTAAAACGCTTGCGATTCGTTGATAGCCGAATCACGGTAATCAATCCGTACATAAGCTATCCAGCCCGACAGCAGATTACTGTCATTATAGGCTGAACTTCTCGATTGATGTAGGTGAAAGCCCTACCCGTCA
>JAHHHE010000082.1 GCA_019359535.1 Gloeocapsa sp. UFS-A4-WI-NPMV-4B04 | reverse complement strand
TTAAACGCTTGGTTTCTTTTGGATGTTTTTCAATGTACTCTAGCAGTAAACTCACGTATCTTACAGCGGTTAATAAACGGTTTAGTCTTCTATTCTGACAACAAACTTAATTTTTGGAGAAGTCTAATAACTGACCAATTTTTTAGCAAATCTTTAAAAGGAATATCAGTAGATGGACTGGGAAGAAAACTCAATTGTAATTTATTCCAACCTGTCATTCCATGTGGAAGATTGGGCACCTCCTTGCATTGATAAGGGGATAGCAGGAAGTGAAGAGGCTGTGATTTACTTAAGCCAAGAACTTGTTAAATTGGGCTACCAAGTTACTGTTTTCAACAGGTGTGGCAAGATGGAGGGAGAATATAATGGCGTTATCTATCAGTTAGCTGACAAATTAAATCTTCAGGACAATTTTAATATCTTCATATTTCATCGTGGCTGGCTTCAACCGATTATGATGAAAGTAAAAGCTAGAAAAACCGCAGTATGGATGCATGACAATCCTCAATTATTACCTCCTGTAGAATCTTCTCAGCAAACTGAATTTTTAGAAAGTTTTGACAAGCTGTTTATGCTGTCAAATTCTCATAAATCCATGCTGCCCAACTGGATTCCTGAAGAAAAAGTATTTCTGACAAAAAATGGAATTAATCTAGAGGATTTCAACATAGATGGAATTCCAAGAAACCCAAAGAGGCTAATTTATATTAGTGACTATACACGGGGTATCGAACATCTTCTTGTTAAATGGGAACAGGTTATTCAAGAATTTCCTGATGCAGAGCTTCACCTTTTTTATGGATGGAAAGTAGTTGATGCTTTAATCCAGTCACCATTGATTAAAATGTTTCCCCAATTACCAGATAAAAAGGAAGAAATCTTACGACTTTTTCAACAAAAAAATGTCTATGAACATGGAAGGGTCGGTCATAAGCAGTTGGTTGAAGAATTGCTAAAATCAGGAATATATGTTTATCCTTGCCATATTCCAGAAACTTTTTGCATTAGCTGTTTGAAAGCTCAAGCCTGTGGTTGTGTTCCTGTTGTAACGGATTTTGCGGGTTTATCTGAAAATGTAAAGTCGGGTATCAAAATCAAGGGCATTGCTGGTAATGAAGAAACAAACAATGCCTTTTTAGAAGCAGTGATAGACTTACTTAAAAATCCAGATAAACAAGAACTTTTAAGAAAGGAAGCATTAGCTCTTAAAGATACATTTGGCTGGGATAAAGTCGCTCAACAGTGGCATCATGAATTTCTCTCAGCTTAACTTCAGTACCAATTGTTCAATCTGCGCTGGTGTCAATTCCTGCACGTTATCAAAAACTACAGCTGCGCCTGCTGCTTTAAGAGTTTCGGCATACTGATCACGACGTGGTGTTTCCTGGACATGGGGCGGCAAAATTCCTACGCCAATCCAATTATGCTGAGGTTGCAGGGTGCTAGCTTTTTCCACTGTATACATATCAGCTACAGTATCTCCCATATACAATATATTAGCTATTTTGTCAAGGTTAGGGTTTAGCTGGTGAAGTGTTGCTATAAGTCCAGTGGGATCGGGCTTACCAGGGGCATCTTCCATTGCAATTAGGACGGGCGATCGCAAATTGAGGCGTTTTTCTAAAACATAGGCGGCTGAAGCGCGAGTTGCACCACTGAAAAAGCCCCAGAGAATACCAGATGCAGTCAGATTTTCTAGATAACTTGCCTGCAACAGTAAGGGTTCATCGCAGATATAGCCTGTCCAGTTTTGAGGGTCTGTGCCTCGGTAGCGAGATTGAAAAAAGGCGACAATTGTTTGATAGTCTAGCTGAAGGTGCGATCGCGGCTGTCCTTGAGCTTCAAAGTAGCGATAAATCAACTCTTGCGAGGCTTCCCAATCGTTATTCCAAATGCCTTCTGACTTGAGCTTGTCGATATCTAATTGCGTTGGGCGATAAGCTCCTTGCGTAAACTGCTCCACTGTATCAGCTAATGCGCGACGATACGAGCCACCGACATCGCGAACAACGCCGTCAATATCAAAGATTGCGTAGATGCTTGGCATCTTGTCAGACATCGCTGGGGTTAATTGTTGGTTAAGTTGATCAGTCATTATTGATGCTTGGGGCAATTTATAAGTAGGTGACGCTAGTTAAAGCACATTTTACTGAGCAATTTGTCGTTAAATTGAAGTTAGCCAGTACAGATGTCAGAGCAATGCGTTAAGATAAGCGATCGCATAGTTGTTAATTTTTGCCTGGGTAATGCCAGAGGAGGTGTGATTGTCAAAGTTTATTTTAAAGATTCTCTGGCTAGATGAGAATGTAGCCCTTGCAGTTGACCAAGTTGTGGGCAAAGGCACAAGTCCGTTGACTCGTTACTTTTTCTGGCCTCGTAATGATGCTTGGGAAGAGCTAAAAAACGAGATGGAAGCCAAGCACTGGATAAATGAAGTAGATCGCGTTGAATTGCTCAATAAAGCAACTGAAGTGATCAACTACTGGCAAGAGGAAGGCAGACGGCGGCCTGTTTCTGAAGCTCAACTAAAATTTCCAGAAGTTGCCTTTACTGGAAGCGCTTAAATATTGTAGCTATTTGTTGTGGCAATAATAACCGCCCATGCACGACCTTACAAGGTGTAGTATGAGCGGCTTTTCAATTTGGATTTAGCTATTGGAAATTGCGCCAATGTGCATTTATTAAGTGAAATGGAGCGATCGCACTATCAATTTATGGAATCCGAACCGTGAAACTGTAGAACGTGAAAACAGGTGAGTGTCTGAAAACGTTACAAGGACGTACAAGTTCGGTATTAGCGATTACTTTTAGTCCCAATGGTCAACTACTAGCAAGTTGTGGTTATGAACAAACTATCAAGTTGTGGCAAGTAAGTACAGGCGAGTCACTCCAAACTTTGCATGGACATACTAATCGCGTTTGCCGCTTCCAGCCTTGAGAGCAGTAGTATTTTAAACTGATAAAATACTTATTAGCGCATCTATCTTTAGACTTATATGGCAGAGACAACACTTTATCTTATCTCTCTCTTTAGTAGAGCTAATCAGGGATCGCTTGCTGCATTCTTCACAGTTTGTTACAAAGTAAAGATAACTTCTGGAAACGCAAAACAAGATGTTCGGCGGACTTACTGGTTTTACCAATCCTTCTGGCAGTGACTGGGGAGAGCGTATGCTCAACACAGTTGCCAGCAAAACGATTCGCCACTTGTTCTCGCAAAGCGAATCAGTGGAAGTAACTGTGAAGTGCTATCCTTCTAGTAAACTACTACAAGGCAGCATTGACAGCTTCAAAATGAGCGGTCGTGGCCTCGTGATCCGCAAAGACTTCGGGGTAGACGAAATGTCCTTTGAAACCGATGCTGTTGCGATCGACTTCAGTTCTGTATTAAAAGGTAAACTGAGCCTCAAGCAACCTACACAAGCCGTTGCCCAAGTCACCCTCTCCGAAGAAGGCATTAACAAGGCTTTTCAAGCAGAACTGGTGGAAAAGCGGCTGCAAAACCTCTCGCTGCCTACGTTAACAGGCTTATCTGATGGTCAACCAGTTTCTTTTAGCGAAATTCAGCTAGAGTTATTACCCGATAACCAAGTGCGGATTTCGGCTAAAGCAGACATCAGCAGTACAGAACTTGTACCCATTAGCCTGACGGCGACTGTAGCTGTTGAACGGCGGCGGCGGATCTCATTCCAAAATCCTCAGTTTGAAGCCGACGCTATCCCAGAATCTCAACGTGAAATTTCTCAATCACTAACTAAAGCATTAGCTGAAGTTTTAGATAATATGGTCGATTTAGATCGCTTTGATCTTGACGGTGTGACAATGCGGATTAACCGTTTAGAAACTCAAGGTAAACAGCTAATTTTCAGTGGTTATGCCCAAATTGAGCGTATCCCTGGTAATGGTTGAGTTGAATCACCTCTCTTTTATCGCCGTCGCCACCAGAGAAGAGTTGCTGTTGCAAATCCAATTAAGGGAACAAAAACAAGCGCTGTCAAACTCAAGATATTGGCTTGCTGCGTATTTAAATTAATGCGGCGGTTTTTCGCTTCTTTGGGGCGAATAGAAAGTAGTTGTTCATCTTGCTTACTCAGCCAACTAACAGAGTTGAGAAATACATCTCCGTTTAGCTGTTTATCAAATACACCATCTGTAGCAAAATCTGAATCTCCAAATACTACCAATCTTGACTCCTGGGAGTTTGATGGTGCTTTTAGTTTCCGACTAAGGGCAACACCCAAAAATAATGGCCCACTGCGATCGCTTTCGGGATTAAACTGTAAGTCTTTAGTCTCTAAATCGCTTTCCGCCCAACTCTGTTCATTGGTAATTAGCAAAGGGATTGCTTCAATTCCAGCAACCGGAACTAAATCAATTGGCTGCGCTACTGGGTAGAAAGAAATGCCGTTGCCAAAATCTTTAGTAATCGGATGTTGCCCATATTGAGCTATTACTGGAACTGCTGGGCCAAAACCCTGTAAATTAGAAGCATCGACAGCAAGACGGTTTTCTAGTTGCACACCCCAAGTTTTTAGTAAACTGTCAAGACCAGGATTAGTATTAGGGTCAATCATTAGCAGCAAACTACCGCCTCGATTGAGATAGTCAGTTAAAGCTTTGACTTCTTGCGGAAACAGCGATCGCTTTGGGCTAGCTACCACTAAAACAGTTGCATCTTGAGGAATAACGCGCTGTTGAATTAAATTTAGCGGTTCAGAGATGTAATTTTTGTCTTTTAACGCGGTTAATGCTTGTGAAATTGCACCTTGTCCACCTGTAAGGGAACTTTCGCCATGACCTTGAAGGAAATAAACTTTAGTAGTGCGAGTGCTTGTTATTTGTTGCAGTCCGTTTGTTAGCCTAACTTCCGATAAAGGTTGTTCATTCACTGTTTGCAGCAACTGTCGGCGCTTTCCAGCTTCTAAATAAACTTCTCCAAGATTTTTGACACCAAAATTTGCCGCTAATCCAGGTTGGACTTGCGGATCGACATACTCAAAGCTAAAACTTTTCCCTTGCCGCGCATAATTTTCTAACAAGTCTTGATCTTGAGGATTCTGATTGCGGTCAAATATCCACACCTTAACAGGCTGTTGTAAATTCTGTACCAGGCGCTGCGATTGGGGTGCAAGTGTAAATAGCTTCGTTTCTGTCAAATCTACGCGCACAGGGTAACGAGTAGCTAGGAAGTTAATTAACCCCAGAATTACTAATACGGCAAGTGTGGCAGCGATCGCATTAGTACCAGCTTGAGTTGATCTGCGTCCCCACCAGTTCGTCTCACGCGCTTGAAATAGCAGCCATAAGCCGCTAAAAACAATCCCAGCAATCAGCAACGCTAACGGCACTGAACTCCAACTGCCAGCTACCAGCGCAGCCGATAAGCCCATAATTGCAAGGATAGGGCCAAGCCAAAATAGATATTTCCAGTATTTCTTTTTTATAGCGATTATCTTCATATCTACGAACGCTGAAAGCGCAATGCATCAATTGATTGAGCAGTAAGAAATATGCCTAAAATAATATAGCTGGCAAAAACAATTAGGCTGCTGGTATCGAAAATACCTTGCACTAGATTAGTGTAATGTTTCAGTAACGAGAGATGTCCTAACGCTTCTCCTACGCCACCACCAATAGTTTTGGCGATCACATCAATCACCCAGAGAAATAAAATTAGAGCGAAAGTAAGAATAGCCGCCAAAATCGTACTGTCTGTCAAAGAGGAAATAAACATTCCCAAAGACAATACTGCTGCTGCCAATAAAATTAAGCCTAGATGCCCTAACAATGGTACGCCTGGTTGGACTGGTGGACTGGCTGCACTCAAGGCGATCGCTTCATACGCTAATAATGGCAGCACAAGAGTAGTAAAAAACGTCAGCACTCCCAATAACTTACCTACTGCTACCGCCCAATTAGTCACTGGCGACGTAGCTAATAGTTCCAAAGTCCCCCGCTTGCGTTCTTCGGCATAAAGCCCCATTGACAAAATCGGTAACACAAATAACGATAGAGAACCGATTAATTCTAGAAATGCTGATAGGAATCGGTAGGCTACATCTATTGGCGGTATCGGTACTCCCTGTTGTCCTTGGATATCCGCGAGCGCAGCTTGCTGAATAACTCCCTGTGGTCCTAAAAGTAGCACAATAAAGAAGAATCCCGATAATAGCCAGAAAATACCAGCGATTCCGTATGCTAAGGGCGATGCAAAATAGCTTTGTAACTCTCTGCGGTAAATAGCAATAATATTTCCCAGTACCACACCCATTTAAGCCGCTCCTTGCACTTCTGATGGCTGCACTATTGCTTCTGGTTCCGTATCCAATTGTTTTTCTTCCGTTGTCAGTTCCAAGAACACATCTTCTAAAGTTGCCCGTGTGCGCCGCATTTCATATACTCCGAGTCCCATCCCTACCAAGACAGTAACAATATCTCGCCCCGGTTCTGCTCCTGGTTCTGATATTACTCGCAAGCAAGCGCGATTTTCAGGCAAGTTCCCTCCTGCCAAAGACGCGATTGATTCTACGAGACGTACACCTGGTAACATTTGCAGCACCTGTTGAGCGGCAGCCGGATCGCCGTCAATTTCTAGTTCATATCCCGATCCACTAGCAAGACTAGCTTCGAGGTTTTCTGGAGTATTGGTAGCAACAATTTTACCTTTGTTAATAATTGTCACTCTGCTACAAGTCATACTGACTTCTGGCAGAATGTGGGTAGAAAGAATAATTGTGTGACTACCAGCGAGGCTTTTAATTAAATTCCGTACTTCAATAATTTGGCGTGGATCAAGTCCAACGGTAGGTTCATCAAGAATAATTGCGGGTGGATCGTGGACGATCGCCTGAGCAATACCAACTCGCTGCCGGAATCCTTTAGACAATTTGCGGATCAAGACAGAATGCTTTTCTTGCAGATTACACCGCGCGATCGCATTCCTTACTCTTTGAGCGCGATCGCCTGCTGATACTCCCTTCAGCCGCGCTACAAAATATAAAAAACCCTCAACTGTCATCTCAGGATACAACGGCGGTGTTTCTGGTAAGTAGCCAATTCGCTGTCGTACTGCCAATGAATTTTCATGCACATCATACCCAGCAATTCGAGCCGTGCCACTTGTCGCGGGTAAATATCCGGCTAAAATCCGCATAGTCGTGGTTTTTCCGGCTCCATTCGGACCTAAAAACCCGACAATTTCCCCCGGTTCCACGCTAAAGGTGACATCCTGAACCGCAGGAGTCGAGCCATAGATTTTACTTAAATGCTCAACTTCAATCATTGTTCAACCGATTTTAGATTTTAGATTCATCTATACACTATATGCAGGGCATGAACCAATATTGTTTAATCAGTTCACCAAAGAAATAGCACTAGACGATACGCTATAAGCGGAGTAATGTTCGTCTATTGCCCGATGCAAATTGCCTGATGTTGACACAAGCCTCTAATAAACCTACTGAATTTGCAGCTGCGTTATTAATTCACTATAGTTTTGACTTGGGTGGCTATACTGCCCAGCAACTAATTGATCATTGGCTCAACGACTTTAGTGCCAACTGGATATGTTCTGCTGTAATTGAGTCGCTGTATCAAGGTCGTTATAAAGCAGTTTCTGTTGAGCAAATTTTAGCCTTTTGGCGGCGAAGAGGCGAGGCCTCTTATCATTTCAACCACGAATTTGAACGCCTCATTTGTGGTAACTTACCTCAAACGCCTATTGGAGAATCTGATCCAGCAGATCGTTTTAATCATGGACTTGAAGATATTGTTGTCACGGCATCAAGCACTGAAAAAAACACGGTAGCGAAGGGAGATGAGCCTGCAACTAAGTCTTTTGAAAAATTAACTCAACGCTCCGATAAAGTCAGTGAGTCACGTAGATATAGCCCGCCCCAGTCATCACCTCACAGCGACAGCGCTTCACCAATCAAACATTTCACCCCAAAGACAGATGACAAAGGTGAGTTTTACACTAAATTAAAAGCACTTTCAGAAAGCGATCGCGATCGCCTTGACGGTGGAGAAAGTGCCAGCAATTAGTTGGAGGAGTTAGGTGAAGCATAAGGATTACGCCCAACACCCACAACATAGAACAACAGAATGAATTAGCTTGATGCTGTAGAAGCATCGGCTGTTTTTGCGGCTGGCTGCCCTCCACCCATGCGAATTTCTGAAGTGAAGGAAGCCATGCTAAAGCCACCAAAGCGCTTCAAAACACTAACCCGCATTCGCAAATTGGGACTCGCAAACCACAACCGCTCTTCAGAAGACATCGTTTCATACTCAGTAATCAACGTTAGTGCTTCGTCACTGCCCATCATGTAGCGGCCTGCAACTGGGGTTTTCTCGGCATAGCCCATTTCCCGCAGCAACTTACCCTGATTAAAATTATCTGGATCGGGTACTGACACAAGCACTGTCGAACCAGTATGTTTTTCTTCATCCCATTCCATCGTGCCATTCCAGCTAACTCTAGCTCCACAAGAAGCAGCATTTGGATCAACTTCGTACTGTTGACAAAGTTTGACAACTTCTGGATCATCTGCGGTAAGCATTTCAATCGTAATATCTGATTTGCCGTCCTCAGATTGCTTGAAAGCCAGATGGTGACTGGTACGATGTGAAAACCATTTGCCAGCACTCAACTCGAAGAACTCTTTAATATCCATAAATCAAATTACCCTGCGGTAACAGTTCTTAAAACCCCATCTTTTAAGGTAGCAGTTGAATAGAAATCAGGGGCTAGGGGTTAGGGTTAGGGTTAGAGTAAATATAATATCTCCCCTGCTCCTCCGCTCCCCTGCTCCCCTGCTCCCTTAAGTGGATACATCAGCTAATCTTTGGAGAGAAATTGTGGCAGCTGAGGCAACATGATGATGGCTGTCTTTTTCAAGGTATTTTAAGGCAGAAATACTTTTAGGAGTGGGAAGATTACCCAGTGCTTCTGCTAGACGTTGCCGAATTAGCCAATCATCTGATTGAGCGAAGCGGAGGATGTGATCGACAGACTCAACATCTTTAATTTCACCCAAAGCTGCGATCGCTGCTTGTTGCACTACTACTTCTTCACTATCCAATGCCCGAATCAGCACATCATGAGCGCGGGGATCTTTAATATTACCCAGTGACACTGCTGCACTAAACCGTACTAGCCATTCAGTGTCTTCGTAAAAAGCCCGTACCAAAGGTTCAAAGGCTCTTTGATCGCCCAGGTACCCCAAAGCTCCAGCTGCATCAGCACGGATGCCGTAATCTGGATCTGTTTCCAGCAAGCGTACCAAAATTGGATAACATTCGTCTGTGTGTTTAATGCCGAGTGCGAATACTGCCATCGAGCGAATTTGCAGAATTTCGTCGTTCAACACTTTTTTAATCAACGGTACAGCATCAACAGACGGCACACGGCGCAAGGCAGCAAGAGCTATCATGCGATCGCGTGAATCAGAGCTTTCTAACTGTGCAGAGATTTCCTCTAGGCTAGGATCAGCCATTTACTTAAAATTGCCTTTTTTACAAAACAAGTGAATAGTGAGTAGTGCATAGTGAGTAGTGAAAGAGTGGAGAGTGAGTAGGCGAGTCTTTTTTAATCACTTCTTCTCTACTCACTTCTTTTCTAATCACTTCTTCTTTTATTTACAACTACCATTACTCGTCCCCTCATACCTGCTTCCAAGGAAAGGTTTTTTACAGAACTACCTAACCCGAAAGTGCCCTAAATACTCTTCGCCTTGACGTTCTGGTACTGAGTTCGTTACTGGCACTAGGGAAAGAATCTCAAAATCTGCCTCAAAATACTGCTTAATTGCCTCTGTCGTTATCCCAAATGGTGGGCCACCAGAACGCGGATGAGTGAAAAATATTCCAATTAATTCTCCTTCAGGCTGCAAAATTTGGCGCACAAGTTTTACATAATCTGGACGCTTTTCGGGGTCAATTGCACAGAAGCAGGTATGTTCTATTACATAGTCAAAATAGCTGGGAAACTCATTAGCTAAGTTAAAAATATCTCGCTGCAAAAACTGGGCTGAATTTTGATTGACTTGGGCTAAAGTTGTCGCCTCAGCAATTGCCAAGGGCGCAAAATCAAATCCGATCGCATTAAATCCATAGTCGCTAAATAGCATTGCATCGTAGCCGCGCCCACAGCCTAAAACAGCTACACGACCAGTTTTTAGGGTTACGTCAGATGAATTTAACAAACTAACTAAAGGCGGAGAAGCTTTACCCAAATCCCAGCGCGCTGTTCCTTCCTGATAACGCTGTTCCCAGTATTCCGAATTAGCAACCGACAGCATAATTTTTTATACCTATAACTGCTACACAGCAGTCAGATTAACTTGTTATAGAGTCAACAAAATCTACATCTAAACAGATACTTGTTTTTAGTTTAAATTGTTAAACTTTCAAACATAATCAAAACTTTAATCTCCTCTTTAACTATTACTGATGCTCCCTAAACAATCTAAAGGCATACTTAAACGTATTAAAAATAGCACCGCGCTAAAGAAGCAACAATTTATACTAATAAAAAATAAGCATATTACCTAGCCAAATATATTTGTTTTCGAGCATAATTAATATTAGCCGCAAAAGCATTTATTGACATTGCTACATTAAAATCCTTTCAGCAGTAGCAAGGATAAAACATTGTTGGCATGAGAATTCACTAGGAGATCCGGTGTGAGCGTAGAAAAGTTTGCTCAGAAGATACAGGATGTGCGCTGGCACTTGGTTGAGTTGCAAGAGCGGGCTAATAGAGTGCCTCTAGAACAACAAGACTTGCTGGTAGAAGCTTTCGAGGAGTTCCAAACCACGTTGGAGGAATTATTCGTAGCTGAAGAAGAGTTGTGCGCTGCAAACGAAGAAATGGCAGCCACTCGTGCAGAGGTGGAAGTAGAACGCCAGCGCTACCAGGATCTGTTTGAGTTTGCGCCGGATGGCTACCTAGTGACGGATATCAACGGAGTTATTCAGGAAGCTAACCGTGCTGTCGCTCAATTGCTTAATGTTTCGCAGAAGTTCTTGGTAGGTAAACCGTTGTACGTCTTCTTTGCTCAAGAAGTACGCGATGACTTATTTGCCAAACTGACACAGCTACAACAAGTAAACTTTGCTCAAGAGTGGGAAGTGTGCCTTCAACCGCGTAACAATACGCCCTTTAGCGCTGCCTTGACTGTGGCAGGTATCCGTAAGCCAGATGATAAGCTGACAGGGTTGCGCTGGCTACTACGCGATATTAGCGATCGCAAACGAGCAGAATTGCAAGACTCAGAACAGCGCTTTCGCCAACTTGCGGAAAATGTCAATCAAGTCTTTTGGATATCTGATGTTGAAACAGCCGAGATAATATACATCAGTTCAGCCTATGAAAAGCTATGGGGTTCTACTTGTAGCTTAAATGAAGAGTGTAAATATTTTATAGATAACATTCTGCCGGAGGATCGCGATCGCGTTATTCCCTTAATTGAAAAACAAAAGCAAGGAGAATTAAGCGAAGCAGAATATCGAATTGTTCACCCTGATGGCGAAATCCGTTGGATCAGCACTCGTAGCTTTCCGATTTACAACGAACTTGGGCAAACCTATCGAGCTTGTGGGATTGTGGAAGATATCACCCAGCGCAAGCAAGCAGAGTTAGCACTATGGCAGCAAAGCAAGCGCGAACAAGCCCTCAATCGCTTTACTGACGCTGTTCGCAAAACTCTTGATTTAAAAACTATATTTGCCACCGCGGCTCAGGAAATCAGCCAGTTGTTGGACGTTGATTGTGTAGAAATCCAACAATATCTGCCCAATAGTCAGATTTGGTTAACTGTTGCAGATTATCCCCAAAACCCAAATAACACTTGCAGTTTAGGCACGGAAGTTTCAGATGTAGGAAACGAAATTAGCAGCCGTTTGAAGCAATTTGAAGTCGTACAAATTGATGATACAAAAACACTAAAAAACGCAGTCTCACAAAAATTAGCACAAGTATATCCAGGGGCATGGTTATTAGTACCACTGCACTTTCAAGATTCACTTTGGGGGAGTTTGTGGTTGAAGATTTCAGCTCGATCTTACCACTGGAGTGAGTGGGAGGTGGGCTTGGGTAAGGTGATCGCAGCGCAACTAGCAATTGCTATTCAGCAAGGGCAGTTTTACCAGCAGCTAAATGAACTCAACGCTAACCTTGAATTCCAAGTGGAGGAGCGTACTGTTGAACTACAACAAAAAGTTGAGGAACTACAACACCTGAATATCCTCAAAGACGACTTTCTTAGTACAGTTTCCCACGAACTGCGATCACCTTTGACAAATATGAAAATGTCGATTCAAATGCTCAAAATCACTGGTTTAGCTGAACGTCAACAGCGCTATCTAGACGTTTTACAAACAGAGTGCGATCGCGAAATAAATTTGATCAATGATCTATTAGATTTACAGCAACTTCAAGCAGAGTCTTATGCTATTTCCCTAACAGATGCGATAAATCTGCACGAGTCTCTACCTAAAATTGTTGAGCCGTTTCACTACCGCGCTGTTGAGCGTCAACAGTCTCTCAAATTAGATATTTCCCCAGATATTCCACCGCTAATTTCACACCTTACAGGACTAGAACGCATCCTGGCAGAACTGCTTAACAATGCTTGCAAATATACACCTACTGGCGGTGAAGTAATTTTCCGTGTCAGTCATGATCAGCAGCATACACCAGTTACAACTTTTACGATTAGCAATCCAGCCGAAATCCCCGCCGCCGCGTTGCCTCGGATCTTTGAAAAGTTTTACCGAGTTCCCAACGCTGATCCCTGGAAACAAGGCGGTACAGGCTTAGGGTTGAGCCTTGTGCAGAAGCTAGTTGAACAGTTGGGGGGAACTATCTTTGTTGAAAGCGAGGGCGGCTGGACAAGCTTTATTGTGCAGTTTCATTTCAATCCCTAGTAGGGATTCAGCCAAAATAGCCGCCTCCACTATAGATAGAATACTACATTCGCGTATATGGGAATGTATTGGACTCGATTGAGAACCGCTATAGCTAAAAGTTCACTCTCCCCTCGCTTTCCTCTCGCTCAATTTCAACATAATTTCTGCGTGTACTTCACGAGTGAGTGGGTAAAAGTAGGCTAAAACTAAGCCACAAATTAAGGCAATCATCGGCAGTGGGCCAACGGCAAAGCGGATTGCTTGGAGGGCTGAATCTGGTTGAATTGGTAAGGCATTTTGCCCTGGTACAGCTTCTTTAAAACCTGATGTTTGTAAGGCATTACCAACTAAAAATAACCCCAAAGCTAAACCAAGTTTTTGTAGGAAAACCATGAAGGCATAAAAAATTCCTTCGCGGCGCTGTCCTGTCTGAAGTTCATCTAATTCAATGACATCGGGTATCATTGACCAAGGAATTAGATAAGCCGTAGAAACACCAATACCTGCCATTATTGCTAAAACATACATCAAACCTATTTGACCTGGTTGAAGAAAAAATAGTCCTAGTTGGGCGATAATCCACACACTTGCTCCCATAAAATAAACAGCTTTTTTACCAAATCGCTTACTCAAAGCACCCCAGACAAATAACATTAACAAAGCAGTACCTTGAACCCCGATTAAAACTGGGGGTACGTCTGATTCTTTGAGGCGCATCCAGTTAACGACAAAGTAAGGAATAATGCTGGCTGTTAACTGCACCGCTAGCCAGGAACATAGGTATATACCGATAACAAATAGAAAAGGGCGGTTGCTGAAGACAATTTTTAGCTGTTCGCCGATGGGAAGAGATGGGGGTTCATGAGTTTCAGCGCGTTTTGCTTCAAAAGCTAGAACGCGATCGCGGATGCCAAAAATACACCAATATAATGCTAAAACGGAAATTACCCCACAGACGGCCCCTAGAACTAGATACTGTGAAGTGCGATCGCTAATTTGCGAAAAAATAACTTGCGCTAAAATCAACGACAAAACACTGCCACCAATCGAAAAACCAAAGCGAAAAGAGTTAAGGCTAGTACGTTCGTCGTAATCTTGCGTTAGTTCAGGAGTTAGTGCCGTATAAGGTAAATTGACAACAGTGTAAAATACCTGAGATACCACCCCAATTGCTACGTAATACCAAAACAGACCCCACATTTGGGCAGTGCGATCAACTGCAAATTGCGGTACAACCCACTGTAAAAAAAAGAAAAACCCAAACGGAATCGCCCCATACAGCAACCAGGGAAGACGACGGCCCCAACGACGAGATTGTGTTTTGTCGGTAAGCACACCGACAACCGGATCATTTACAGCATCCCAAATCTTGCCAATTAGCAAAATGCTACCCGCCATTCCCGCCGGAATACCAGCAACATTCGTAAAGAAAATCAGCAGAAAAAATACCGAAATGTTCGCTGTGATTGCTGGCCCCAAATCTCCTGCACCATAAGCCAATTTTGTTTTTAAGTTCAGTTTTTGGTTTAAAACATTTTCTTTAGGTTCCGCTCCAGAGACAGAATCACTCATAACAATTAGCGCTCATACTACAATAAATGGCTTGCCACTCAGTATCAGATCAAAATTACACTTGTTATGCCAGACCTTTACGTTTCTTGGTCAACTTACCACCAAAAAATTGAGCAGTTGGCAGTCAAAATTTACCAATCTCAATGGAAATTTAACCAAATTGTTTGTCTTGCTAGAGGTGGATTACGAGTTGGTGATATTCTTTCGCGGATCTACAAGCAACCGCTAGCGATTTTAGCAACTTCGTCTTACTCAGGTTCTGGCAAACAGAGAGGGAATTTAATCCTTTCTCGCCATTTAACCATGACAACAACCAACTTAGGTTCGCACATTCTCTTAGTCGATGATTTAGTAGACTCTGGCGTAACACTCCAGCAAACTATCCCCTGGCTAAACCAACATCACACCCAAATAGCAGAAATTCGTACCGCCGTACTCTGGTACAAAGCTTGCTCAGTGATTGCCCCCGATTACTATCTAGACTATTTGGCAGACAATCCTTGGATTCATCAGCCCTTTGAACACTACGAGAATATGAACTTGGCTGAACTAGCGGCAATCAGTAGCCAGCAGTCAGTAGTCAGTTTGAATAAGTGAGTAGTGAGGAGAAAAGAAGTGAGTAGTGAAAAGAAAAGAAGTGAGTAGTGAAAAGAAAAGAAGTGAGGAGAAAAGAAGTGAGTAGTGAAAAGAAAAATTTACTGTTCCAGTACTCACTCTCCACTACTCACTACTCACTCTCCACTTTACAGCTACACTCCAAATAGCCATAACCAAATTGGCAAAGTTACAAAAAGTCCGGCAGAACCAACTGTCAAGGCTGTAACGGTTAAATCGCGATCGAGATTATACGCTTCTGCAATTACTAAGGTGGCAAAAGCCGGAGGCATCGCCATTTGCAGCACAATTACTAGCCGAGTTGAACCAGTTACACCAAAAAGCGGTAAAATGCTGCCCAAAATTAGAGGAACTAGCAGCATTTTAATTCCTAAGCTAATTGATGCCCTTGGAAGGCTGTGCCAAGTTTTTAGCTGACTTAGCCGCATCCCGATTAGCATTAAAGACAGCGCCACAACAGCCCACGCCAACTGGTGCAGACTTACTTCAATTCCAGTGGGTAACTGTACTTGACGGAATACTAAGCCAAAGCCAAAACTCCACAGTGTTGGATTAATTAGGATCTCCTGAGCTAACTGCCAATAAGTCTGAACACCTCTACCAAAATAAGTGGCTAAGGCAACACCTAAGCCATAAGCTGCCAGTGCTGTACCCAAGAAATCGTAGAACAGCGCCCAAACAAAGTATTGAGTACCCACGAAAGCAAGCGTCACAGGGTAGCCCAAATACCCTGTATTACCAACCATTGCCGCAAGGATAAAACTACCTTGAGTTGGTTTGTGCCAGATGGAATTTGGCGTGTTTGAGTGTGGCTCACCGTTTCCCTGCTGTTGATCACTTTTTAGGTAAACTTGCCAATTAATCCAAACCCAAGCTAAACCTGCCCCTAGTAAAACAGCTACCCAGGCAACTAGCGGCGCAATCCAAATCGATCCTGACAAATCAGCCCGACGTAGAAAAGCCACATTGCTAATTGGTACACCTATCCAGAAGAGAAACTGGCCTAGATAGGTAGGAACAACTTTTGACAGTTTCTTGCCCAGAATCCATCCTAAAAAGACTAAGCCTACTAGCGGCGTATAAAGTTCTAAAAGCTTTGTCAATTTAAATTTTCAGCGTTGCTTATATAAACGAATACTTGTCTCACTACTGCAATACCTAAACGGCATTTTCTCCTTGTGCCTTTGAATATTGTCTAATTATCCAATATCGGACAGAAGACACAAGTCCGAGCTTTTGGAGCTTTTGTTTACTTAAAGTAACAGTTCGGATTTCTAAATTTTACTATATCCATTAATTGTTATGTTGTGTATGTACATACGAACATAGCAATTCTGGCTTGAGCATATACATTTACAAAGGTAAGTATACGTTTGCAAAATTTATACAACGATGGCTCAAAGCAAAGCCTGGATATGATCCCCAAGATAGATAAAGTTAGTCAGAGGCAAATTCTATATTAGAGGTAATGTAGTTTATAGCTGCTATTAAAGCTATAAAAAACTAGCTGCTTTAATTCCACATTTTTTTGTAATTAACTGCTCAGAATAATTAAGATTTTCTAAAAAAGTTATTTAGTTAACATAATGAACATTCGATTCTAAGGCGGCTGAAGGACAAAATTACTTGGAAGCCATATCGCTTTTTTTAAAATTGCATTGATTTCGGCAAATTAAATTTTTAGTAAACAACATTTGGTAAATACGAGGGAAAAAAATGAAGATGCGAACCAACAGTTGTCCTTGCTGCGGTAGCCCTCTCCTACGTCATGCCCGTCAGAGTGGAATTTACTGGTTTTGTACATCCTGCTGGCAAGAAGTACCAATTTTAGCTGTTAGGGAAATGCCTAGTACAGAGGTGACAATAGTGCGTAGGGCTTCGCCCTTGCCAGAGGCATCGCCTTTAGTATCTGCCAAGCCATAGCGCCCCCACAAGCGTTAAATTTGTCAAGAGCCAGAAGTAAGTAAAAAACAACTCACTACTCACTCTCCACTTTTCACTACTCACTCTTTATTGCATATTGCCTCTAGCCTGGTAAAATCAGGTGCAGATGCGCTCATGGCAATTGATAATGCTTGCAGCATTACTGTATGGACAAGAAGATTTACGCTTAGAACAAGTTGCTGATCCTATCCCTAGTGCTGGTGAGGTGGTGATACAAGTTGCAACAGCAACAACTTGTGGCACAGATTTGAAAGTGTGGCGGCGCGGTGGTCATGCTAAGATGTTGCGGCCTCCTACATTGTTTGGGCATGAAGCAGCTGGAAGGATTATGGCTGTTGGGGAAGGTGTAAAAAATTGGCAAGTGGGCGATCGCGTTGTCGCTAATAACTCTGCTTCCTGCACAAAATGTTTTTTTTGTCAACGTCAAGAATATTCACTATGCCCAAATTTGACATGGAATAACGGCACGTTTGCCCAATATCTCAAAATTCCTGCCCCAATCGTGCAGCAAAACTTGTTGCCCGTTCCCGATGAATTACCAGATGAATTGGCAGCAATGATGGAACCTCTAGCTTGTGTGCTACATGGAGTAGCGCGATCAAATGTAAAACACGGCGATCGCGTAGTTGTGTTGGGAGATGGCGCGATCGGGCTGATGTTTGTGGCAGTATTAGCGCATCAATCAGCTGAAGTTTTGCTATTTGGTGGTAATCAACAGCGACTACAAATTGGTGAAAAATTGGGTGCAGCTAAAACTTTTAACTACCGTCAATTAGATGACACGCCAGCGTTAGTAAAGGATTTGACTCATGGTTGGGGTGCGGATGTAGTGATTGAAGCTACTGGAGTACCTGCTGTTTGGGAAACTGCGATCGCTTGTGCGCGTCCAGGTGCAACAGTAAACTTATTTGGTGGTTGTCCACGTGATACGACAATTACCGTAAATACAGAACAACTACACTACAGCGAATTAACTTTAAAAGGTGTGTTTCACAATACGCCAGAATATGTACGCGCCGCGCTTTCACTGCTAGCAAGTCGAGTTATTGAGTTTGAATTGTTAGTTAGTGAACACCGCCCTTTGCAGGATCTAGAACAGGTGTTTCAGGATATGAAAAACCGTAAAGTAATTAAAGTAGCGATCGCACCGTAACTGAATAATTACAACTGATTAATACGGCTCAATTAACCCTGGGTAGCGATCCTATTAACATAGCTAGGGCGGAGGTATCTCTAAATCTTTGCAAATCTGCTTGGCTAGAACATCGACAATATCAGTGTGTCTCGGAATAGCTGATGCTTTGCGATTTGGCGAATTCTAGTAGATAGTTAAGATAAAACTTTGCTTAACAAATGATTAATTATCTGAGTAAATAGATTTTACAGTAGTGAATGTAGTTCATGACGAGTTAGTGTCATTGAATTGTTAACATTCAAATTGGAAAACTACCATCACTGCAATAACAATGTCTTAATTGCTTTATTTATCTTTTAAATCTTCTAGAAATTGGTATTTATCAAAGCTAAATTCTTGACCCAAGAAAGATATAATTCTTACTGTATCATCAAAAGCATTTTGCAAACAGGTTGAAGCTCCAGGGGAGGGTGTTATGTTAAACAAAATATCTTTGCCAACGATTTTAGCTTCTCCCATTTCAAGACGTTTAGTCTGAAGATTAACAATTTGAGGTCTGATCCCTCCATACTCTTTAGCAAGCCGAAGGTCAGTTAATTGAAGTGAAGGTACAACTTTCCGAGCTTCTTTTAAAAACAACCTCTTGCCAATTAGAGGAATATCGTAAAGATAATTTTTTAGTATATATTGCCAGATTACTTTTTCTGACAAGATATTGAAAAAGCTAATAAAAGCATTAATACTAATTCCAGCTGTTCTTAAATAATCAAATATACTAGCATAGTTACGTTTTTCTAGTAACAAAGTGACTTTAGCAGTAGGCCCAAATCTAGTTTTGCTTGAGTCATGAACTTCTGAATCTCCATGAATGGCGGCAAAAGGTATTTTTTTTAGCTGTACTGTATAGACTTTTCCGTTTAAAACGCCTGGTGCTAAGTAAAAATTTCCAGCTACGTCCAGCAGTGCATAGTCTTTTCCATAACCTAAAGATTTGGCAAATAGCAAACTGTATGCTCCAGTTGTAAAAACAACAACTTTAGCGGCGATCGCTCCTTTGGTAGTCTGGATATGGTATAAATCTCCTTCTCTTTCAACTTTATCAACCTTTGTTTCCATCATTAAATTAACGGAATTTTTAGAATGCTCAAGTGATTTGGTTAAAAAAGATTGAGCTAGCTTCTGGAAATCTATTGTGTAACCTTCTTCAGTGAATAAAGCTATTATTTTTTCATTAGGCGCTCTATTTTTGACTACATTAGGCTCAAATACTTCTATTTCTTCTTGCTCAATTAACTTTAAATTAGGAAATAAATCTTTAAACTGCTGATATCTCTGTCTAAGTTCTTCTACCTGTTTTTCTCCTACACCTAAAACCATTTTGTGATATTTACTATAAGTTCTTTGCTGCGGATCGTTTTTCAAGATATAGTTTTTAACTAGGTTGGCAGCGCTTTTGACTATTTGAGCTTTTTTCAAGGTATAATTAGTTTCTATGTCTCCAAAATGGAGCGTTTGACTATTACTATTTTTGTGAGAGTTGAGTAAAGCAACTTCTTGGTGTTTTTCAATTAAAACAATGCGATTTATATTGGTATAGTTGCTTAAGCTATAAAGTAAAGCAGTCCCAGAGATCCCGCCGCCAATGATAGCTACTTCGTAGACATTGTTCTCAGATGCCGTCTGTTGTTCAATAGTTGGAAGTTTTGAGCTATCTTGATTGATTGTCATAATGAGTTCTCCTTTTAATTACGGATATATTCAAAACCTGCTATCAAATACAATTTCTAAATAGAATAACTGACTGGATAAGACCAACTGTTGGTGACACTCTTTATATTGGCGCGAATATTGTAACCAGTTCCACATTGCTAGGAGAGATTACGTCGGAATGATTCACACCGTTACTCTCTCACCAGTTGGACGTTTTAATTTTATTGGGAGACTGCTGAATTACGAATTGGTACACTTTCACAGATTCATGCAGGAGTCGTAATAAACTTTGCTAAAACTGGTTTAAACAGAAAGCGCCTTCGTCTTCTGTCAGATCACAGCGCATTGCTCTATTACTGTCATATTGTTGTCACATTTAAGGCATATGTTAGTGGATAAGAAGTACATCTTTGCTCCTTGAACACCAATTTAACGATACCCTCCCAATGCCGTGTGGAGGGTATTTTTTTTGATTAGTGGTGTAAAGAACAGCTGTTGCTGGAGTCATAGAGAACTGCATAGAGATCGCTATTAATTACTTTGAATCGATCTCGCCGTGAAGTGCTAGTGCGCCTCTAGAAGCCCTCAAAGCTAGCTTTGAACTTTACTCGTTTCAATTGTGCGACTCAAAAATGATCGAGAAACGGTCTTTAGTTGAGAAAATTATCACTCAAGCAGGGTTGCTGGTAACTGTTTGTTCTTTGGATGGTTAGCGATCGCGCTGTATTACATTTATATTCATCGGATGCTGTTTCAAACAACGCATATAACCGAATAGCAATATTGCAAGGGTGAACGCCATGTTTAAAAGCTTGTCCACAATCCTAGAAGCAAGCATCACCCTGAAGCGACTAAAAGAAAGCGCGGTCAGTAGCGCTTTCTTTTAGGTGAGACTGTCACGACCAAGGTAATCTAGAGGCTAAAGCGCCCAGCAGCACGATGAACCCTAGCGCCCGCCTGAAGTAGTTAACACCCTGGAACAGTTCCAGCCACGCCCAGGTGAACAAGGAGCCAAATGCAAGTGCGTCTAGCCCAGTATGAATGTCGCTAGTTGTGGGAATCAGGTTGAGTAAAGTCGCTGCTAGCCAAACCAGAATCGGCAGATTGGGCATTTGAGCCAGAACAATATTCCCCTGACTGTCCCGAAAGGTTCGATTGAACAGAGTGTCTTCCATATCGCTTGAATGTGTATGGTATATATCTTTGAGTGTAATGTATGCAGTTGCTCCAAGCTTATCCACCAAAGCCTGACTTCTACGCCCACAGCCCAGGTAGCCGATCAGCAAAAAGCAGCGGCCCATAAATAGATTTGCTCTTAAATTTTATGTAAGCGGCCTAAGTACAGGACAAAAGCTTGCAAAAGTTGAATAGGAAAGGGTTTCATGAGAATTACTACATTCTTGAACCATGAAACCCTTATGAATCAGGTTACTCTTCTTCGAGAAGCTTTGCGACCTCAC
>JAHHHE010000081.1 GCA_019359535.1 Gloeocapsa sp. UFS-A4-WI-NPMV-4B04 | reverse complement strand
AAAATCTGTTTGCTGCGGTGGGGGTACTTATGAATATAATCGATTGGATTTACCATGATGGTAGGACACATCAAACACACCTACCATCTTTTTCTCTCCTAAATTTATATTTTTGACAAGTCTCTTGGTTTGAGAATCTTTAAACCCTTTTCGTAGAAGTAAGTATAAAGGTCTGCTACGCCGTCATAAGATTCATAATGAGTCTGCAAGTAAGGCTTGATTGGAGACAAGAATTCTTGGCGCACATACGGCGGATTACCAATAGCAACATCAAACCCACCAGCCGCAAATACATGGGGAAATTCAGCATTCCAGTTAAAGGCGTAATCTGTCACCTCAAAATCGTCAACAATTGAATTACCAACTTTAATGTTGTCATCTAGGTAAGTCAAAGTTTTTCCGCGTTCTGCTGTCTTTAACCACAAAGAAAGCTTGGTAATCTCCACCGATTCAGGCGATAAATCCACACCATACAAGTTATTGCTGAGAATTGTTCTGTCTAACTCAATCTGATTAGATGTATGATTTAATGCTGCTAAGGCTTGATTCACTCGCTGATACTGGCGCATGAGATAATCAAACGCTGCAATTAAAAAAGCTCCCGAACCACACGCTGGATCAATCACCCGCGTTTGCTTCAGCACTTCATCTCGATAAGCTAACCAAAACTTAATTTCTGTGTCCCGTTGCTGCTGCTGTATTGCTTGTTCCGAAATATGGTCTAGTTGAAAGCGCGATCGCATTTCCTGTTCTCGCTGCTTGAGATACCCGCCGACAGCAACTTCAACAATGTACTGAGTAATAAATGCAGGTGTGTAGAAGACTCCTTGAGTTTTCCGCTTACCTCTTTTTCTTGTCGGATTCCTGCTTAGTTGCTTCAGCCTTCAATTCTTCCAAATCTGTAACTGACTGCTCAAAAATATGACCGAGAATGTCTACAGAAACTTCTGTGTCAAAGTCAAAGCGTGTCAATCTATTAAGTTGAGTACATAGCGGATCAGGAACAGTAAGCTGCTCATCTAAAATCAAGTCATGCTGAAATAAACCGCCGTTGTAACCAGGAACTGGCGGATCTTCGTTACCAAGATCAACCCAGCGAAACACTGTTTTGTAGTTATCCCAGATCGGTTTAGGATGGTAAGGATCTTTGCGATCGTGAGCATTAGTTAAAGTTTTGGTTGGCAATAAGCCTCTATCTTCACAGAAGGCAATAAATAAAACTCTATCTAATGTTTTCTGTGCTTTTTCAATCAGCACTTGGTCACGATTAACGATATCCTCTGAACCTACAAAACGGAAATGCTTAACGAGGTTTAAGCGAACTGCTTTGTAATCCTCATAAAGTTGTTGGGTAATCTGCTCTTGAGCTTCATTAGAAGCTGATAAAAGTCGATCAATTGCAGAGACGGCTTGAGGTGTGTCTTTTATTGGTAAAAAGTTCTGGCGGCAAAGCAAAAAGTAGAATGTTTTAAACGCTTGCAAATCCGCTAAATCTATTAGCAAAAATTGTTCATAATAAGCCGGAGTTTTGCTGGTTTGATATAGCCGCAGTTCTTGATAGTTAGAGACAATAATCCATTTGCAATCTGGGGTGTAATTAGCATAGCGCCAGCCTTGATCAACAGCTGATTCTTTGCGCCCTGATGCGGGACGATCTAAATCATCTTTAGTCCCTTTCAGTTCAATTGGTGCAACAACTCGCCCCTGTAGCTTGACTTTGCCCTGCTTATTTTCCTGTGCGGTAAAAAATCCCAATGCTGCATCAGCACTCCCCCCACCATCTGAGATTGTTTGCTCGGCGTGAATTTCCCAAAGTCTACCGCCACCTTGAATCACGGAGCGATAGCCCAAAATTTCTTGAAATACATCTTTAAGGAAGTCACCGTGCAAAGACACTTCTTTAACTTTGTCAAGCGTTCCTGTTTTTAGCGTCTCAATCCACTTAGCAAGTTTCTCGTGGCGGCTCTCAATGTCTGGTGGAAAGGAAAAATTACGCAGAGCGGTATTAAGTGTTTTGGTATGAAAAAGGGCATTGTTAACTTTAGTCATGTTGAGCAGCAATAACTTTTAAAATTGTGGGACGGTTTCTCTAAAAAGCTACGCCAATTTAGTTATAGAAGGAAAACAGCTATGGCTGTATGAGGTTAAGAGCGATCGCTATCATTACTCAAACCTTCAAGACGAAAGCTGCTAACTCCAACCCCTGAACTCGGAATGTCGAGCTTTTAACTTAGAACTTTGAACTTTAAGCTTCAAATGCCGAGCTTTTAACTTCAAAATTTAAGCTCAGAACTTGGAATGTCGAGCTTTTAACTCAAACACCCAAGCTTTGAGCTTGAAGATTTAACCGAGGAGGCGGAACTATCGAGTTAATTTCTCCATTTACAACGTTTGAGGCTGCACACTCCGAGATTTACGGGCAAACCGCCGCCCCATTTCATCAACTACGGCATCTAAACCCGCTCCTTTCCCGCTTGCTTTCGCATAGTTGTAGACTAACAGCGCTGCTGCATAAGCCTCGCTACCAACCGCTACGTAAGTATCATCCATCAATTCTTGCAATTGGTTGAGCGATAGCAAAAGTGGATACAATGCCTCAAACATTTCTACATCCCGACGCATTTCTTCTAGATCAAATGAGCGAGGTAAAAACTCCTGGTTTTGTGTCGCCACTTCTAGGGCTTTACTTACAAAGGCTCGACTTTTATCTCCCATTTTGGGTAGAGAACGCCTTTCCTCTGTCGTCAAATCAACTAAAAACGGTAGTTTTTCCCGAATTGTGGCAATAGCTTTCATTACCCCATCTCGATCTGCTTGAGAAAGACTGGCACTAATTCGATTATCTGACATCTCTATTTCTCCTTTGGGATACTTAACTTCAGTGTTCCCAAATTGAGAGAAGCGATCGCCACAAGGATTTATTTTAGTTGTGAAAGGGTACTTACTATATTCCCCCCTTGATCCCCCAGCCAGAGGAGGCTACGCCATTAATATCGTGGGGCTAGGGGGGATCTATGCCCTAAATCACCGCGATACAGTCAATTTCTACTAAGACATTTTTAGGCAAACGCGCTACCTGGACACAAGCACGAGCGGGAGCAGTTTTTTCGTCGAAATACTGAGCGTAAACTGCATTCATAGCAGCAAAATCATTCATGTCTGCAAGAAAAACAGTAGTCTTCACAACATCTTGAAACTTTGCTCCAGATGCCGTCAGAATTGCCTCTAGATTCGCCATTACCTGTTGAGTTTGCTGTGTCACATCTGCCGTACCAATAATTTCACCCGTGTGGGGATCAAGCGGAATTTGGCCAGCAACAAAAAGCATTGAACCACTAGCGGCGATCGCTTGATTATATGGCCCTACTGGTGCAGGGGCGTTGTCTGTACGAATAACTTGGCGATTCATTATATTTACTTCAAATTAATTGTTAATTAGACAAGCGAGGACGTAGCCCGTAGTGCCGATAAAGCCAATAATCTTGGAGAATGCGATCGTGGTCAAAGCACAGATTAACAGGCATTCGCCACGATTCAAATATCCCAAAGTTTTTAGCATCATCTCCAGCCTTGGGTTCGCCTGTTGCAGTTGCTAAAAATACAACGCTCATTGTATGCTGGCGCGGGTCGCGGTTAGGGTCAGAATAAACCTGGAATTGTTGGATTAACTGAACCTGTAAGCCCGTCTCTTCTTCAGCTTCACGCTGCGCCGCTCTTTCAGCCGATTCGCCGTAATCAATAAAACCACCTGGAATTGCCCAGCCTAGCGGCTCATTTTGGCGCTCAATTAATACAATCGGGCGATCGCGTCGGTCTATCAGTTCAATAATAATGTCAACTGTAGGTGCAGGATTTCGGTAAGTCATAGAAATATATTGCCCTAAATCAGAGGCTTGAATCGCTCCTTTAATCCTGACTAATGTTGACATTTTCCCTACCCCACCAAGGCTGAACATAGGGATTCCAAAAATCACTCTTTGGGTTTCCTCTTTCCACGACCCGACTTACAAGTAGCGAGTTTCCTCACTTGTTGCAGAGGTCGATGTCTCCAGAGGCGTAAGTTCCGACGTGACCCGCCGTACTCAATGCGAGTTCTAATATGTTGCGCGCAGCATTCCAGTCTCGGTCTTGAGTGTGTCCGCAATGATGGCAGACATGAGTTCTAACGCTCAAAGCTTTTTTAACTGTTTTGCCACAGCTAGAACAATTTTGAGTTGTGTAGTGAGGTGGAACAGCAACCGTCACTACCCCAAACACTTTGCCAAAATACTCAATCCAAGAACGAAACTGCGTCCACGCCGCGTCATGAATTGATTTGGCGAGATGTCTGTTTCTAACCATGTTTCTCACCTTCAAATCTTCATAGGCTACCAAGTCGTTAGACTGGACTACGCACCTTGCCGTTTTTACAGCAAAGTCTTTACGCTGCCTACTTACCTTGAGGTGTTTACGGGCAAGCTTATTTCTAAACTTTGTCCTATTCTTAGACCCTTTTTTAGTCTTGGACATACGCCGAGAGAACCGTTTTAAGGACTTCTCGGGCTTGCGAAGATAAGCTGGATTTGCGACTGTTTGTCCATTGCTGTCGGTATAGAAATAACTTAAGCCAACATCTATACCGATAGTTTTTAGTGTTGGTGAGCGTTTTTCCTTTCGCTCAACATCAAGACAAAATTGCGCGTAGTATCCGTCTGCACGACGCACTACCCGCACTCGTTTAATTTGTTCTATTTGGTAGTAGTGTAAGTCACGAGTTCCCCACAATTTGAAAGTTCCTGCCTTAAAACCGTCACGAAAAGTGATTTCTCTGCGGTCTTCTGACAACTTCCAGCCGTCTACCTTGTACTCAGCAGAGCCATGTATTTGATCCTTTTTAAATTTGGGAAAACCCTTTTTGCCAGGCTTTTTAGACTTGCAGTTTTCATAAAACCGAGCAATGCTAGACCAAGCGCGTTCTGCTGCCGCTTGACAAGCCTGAGCTGACAATTTCTTGCACCACTCAAACGTATCTCGTAATACTTTGCAATATTTGTTTAGGCCATATTTGTTAACTCCCTTATTGTCTATCCAGTATCTCAGGCAGCTATTTCTTACAAAACGAGCAGTCCGAAGCGCCTCGTCCAGCGACTTGTACTGCTCATTTGTTCCTTTTAGCTTTGCTTCAAATACCAACACATTTTTCAGTTATTCTATGCTGCCTATTATAGCATAGAATATTCTTAATTAAGGGTATATCGAGTACCCTTAATTAACTTGAGGAGTCCATGTACCTCCGCCCCGCTACGCTCTCGTGCGAAGTCCTATTGCCCCTCAAATTCCCCATTACGATAGGTTTTAAAGCTGTGTGTAGCATGATAAATTCTTGAAGTTTGCATCCTAGAATTGCAAGTTATTTATGCCTTTTCCTAGATCCAGTGGTATTTTGCTACATCCTACTTCTTTCCCTAGTCGCTTCGGTATTGGGGACTTAGGCTCAGAAGCTTACCAGTTTATTGATTTTTTGGCGAAGAGCTACCAGCAATATTGGCAAGTTCTACCGTTGGGACCGACTGGGTATGGTAATTCTCCTTATGCTTCATATTCAGCAATGGCTGGAAATCCACTGCTTATTAGTCCTGAACGATTGCGCGACGCAGGTTTATTAGGCGACGAGGACTTCGCAATACCAGACTTTCCGCTTGATAAAGTAGATTTTGACCAAGTTGCGCCAATTAAAATTCAACTGCTAAAGAAAGCCTGCGAAAATTTTAAAGCCAAGGCAACGCAACAGCAGCAGCAAGAATTTTCCGGTTTTTGTGATAAAGCTTTCTGGCTTGATGACTATGCCTTATTTATGGCTCTTAAAGATTCCTTAAATGGTAGTAGCTGGCATACTTGGAAACCAGAACTTGCCCAACGTCAAGCCGATGCAATAAATCATGTACGGGAAGAGTTGACAGATAAAATCTACTACCACAAATACACGCAGTTTGAGTTTTTCCGTCAGTGGTCGAAGCTAAAGCAATATGCCAATATGCGCGGCATCCAAATTATTGGCGATATTCCGATCTACGTAGCCCATGATAGCGCTGATGTTTGGGCGAATCCAGATATCTTTTGCCTAGATCAAAATACTGGTGTTGCTTCCCTAATGGCAGGAGTACCACCAGATTACTTTAGCGCCACAGGTCAACTATGGGGCAACCCAGTTTATCAATGGGAAAAATTGCAGCAGTTGGACTTTGGGTGGTGGGTGCAGCGCTTTCAAGCAATGCTCGATTATGTAGATATTATTCGCATTGACCATTTCCGAGGATTCCAGGCTTATTGGGCAGTTGAGCAGGGCGAAACTACTGCTATGAATGGCAGGTGGATTGAAGCGCCTGGATACGCTTTGTTTCAGACTTTGAATGACAAATTAGGCAAGCTACCCGTCTTAGCCGAGGACTTGGGTGTGATTACTCAAGAGGTAGAAGAATTGCGAGATAAGTTTGAATTTCCAGGGATGAAAATTTTGCAGTTTGGCTTTGGTTCAGATCCTGGGAATCCTTACTTACCTTTCAACTATCAGCGCAACTGTGTAGTTTACACTGGCACTCACGATAATGACACAACTTTAGGCTGGTTTAATCAGTTGTCGGAGCATGAAAAGCAAAGCGTTTTAACCTACTTGGGTTGTAGCAGTAGTGAAGGACTCAATTGGGATTTTATTCGATTGGCTCTTAGTTCTATAGCAAATCAAGCAATTATTCCGCTACAGGATGTGTTGGGTTTAGGGACTGAGGCGCGCATGAATGTTCCCGGTTACGCAGAGGGCAACTGGGATTGGCGATATCAGGCTGATGCTGTAAGTGAGGAATTAGGCGATCGCCTTAAAATCCTAACCACAGCCTATGGCCGCGCCCCGATTAATCCTCATTGAGACTTGGTATTAGCAGCAAAGGTAACTTCTTGGACTTCACCAACGTTGCCTAATTGCTTGGCTTTTTCTTGGTTGAAAGTAACTAACACACCACCAGCATTGCCAGCACGTACTGTTACTTCTTCTTGTGCTACCCAAGTGCGCTGAGTTCCCTCTGGTAGCAAGCCTTCAAACTGGGTTTTACCATCAGCTACGACACGAATCCAAGACTGCGCTTTTAAAGTAACGCCAATCTGAACTTGTTTATTGTCAGTGTTATTACTGGGTGTGGCACTGACAGATTTTAGCTTTTCTGGCTGTTTTGCCAACGCTTCCTCTGGCTTTGAAACAGGCGAAATTATCTTTTGTGACTGAGTTTGAGATTGGCTGCTAGTAGCCTGCAACTCAGAACGGCTCAACATTTGAGACAAAGAGTTAACGGCGCAAACAATCACAAATATATAGAGCAAATAAAGATGAATCGGCCGTAATTGCGCCGTAGGTAATCTCTGAAAAACAGGTTTAATTTTCAAGCGGCGATCGCTAATTGGAAACCTGCTAGATAACTCTGTGCCATTTAATCCCAGTGCATCGGCATATTGTTTGATGAAGCCTTGGATATAAATTGGCTCAGGCAATTGAGCGCGATCGCCTTCCTCGATTGCCTGCAACAAACGTTGCTGAATCCGGGTTTTTGCCGATACCGCCTCTAAAGACAGAGCCTGTGCTTGACGCTTGAGGCGCAGTTGCTTACCCAGTTCTGCTAGCTTCTCGTCTTTATTCTGCTCAAGCAGACGTATAGAACTCACGCTTATTCTTCCTACACCACCACTTCATATTTTATGGCACTCGCTTTACTCCGGCTGGCTTTTGGACAGATGGAAGTTTAATTTGATCTTCCAAAAACAGCAGTTCAAAATCTTTGAGGCGACGATAGCAACCCTCCGCTAACAATTTACCTCCTGGCGGTTGGAGATGAATTGAACCAATGGCGGTACGATGTAACTTGATCACAGGATACCCTAGCTGTTGAGCAACGCGGCGAATCTGCCGATTTCTGCCCTCTTGAAGAATAATCTCTAGGCAAGTTTGAGGCCGCGACGAAATTACCCGTACTCCAGCTGTCCGTGTTTTTCTGCCCTCCAATATAATGCCCTGTCGCCATTGTTGCAGGATAAATTCTGGTGGATGACCTTCTACCCAAACATGATAAGTCTTAGGAATGCTGTGGCGCGGATGGGTAAGGGCTAATGTCAAATTACCATCATTTGTCAATAGCAATGCTCCTGTCGAGTCCACATCCAAGCGTCCAACAGGATGTATACCATGACCTTTTCGCAATTGGGGTGACAGTAAATCAATGACAGTAGTGCGTCCCTGGGGATCATTGCAAGTAGAAACAACTCCAGCAGGTTTATGAAGTAAGAAATAAACTAACGAGGGGCGATCGCCCAGTTGAATAACTTTGCCATCAACTGTAATTGTGTCTATTTGGGGATCAGCTTTTTGCCCTAGCTGGGCTACAGCACCATTACACCGTACACGCCCAGCTGAAATCATCGCTTCTGCCCCACGTCGCGAGGCGATCCCCCACTCAGCTATAATTTTTTGTAATCGTTCCTCCATAAGCAATAAGACTAAACAATTTAAAGTGAGTAGTGAGTAGTGAACCCACGTTTAAAAGCGTGGGATTAGAGCAAGGACGCTTTGTACCTCCATACGAAGTACGAGGTACAATTCTTTTTCTTAGTGGGCTTTAAACCTATAACTGAAGTTTTTTTGTACATCACTACTCACTCTCCACTACTCACTACTCACTTACTTTGTAAAAGGTTAAATTTGCCTAACTAAGAAGTTATGGGATACAAGTTCGCGTTGTGGGAAGGAGTAACGGGGCGTAGTTCGCCGTGATTGAGTGTCCAACATTGATCGGCGATCGCCTGCAATTCTCCCGCGTCATGCGTAACAATCAACAGCGTCCAATGCTTTTTTAATTTCTCCAGCAAAGCCACCAATTGCCGACGCATTGACCAATCTAAGCCTGCTGTTGGCTCATCCAACATCAGTAAATGCGGCTGGCGAATCAATTGCACCGCCAAAGCCAAACGCCTCTGTTGCCCCCCACTCATAGCGTGAGGCGCAGTATGTAATGACAACTGCTCTAGTCCCACTTCTGTTAAAGCCTGCTTGACTCGCTCTGAACCTATCTCTGGATGTCCTAGCCGTAATTCTTCTAAAATTGTGCCACCACAAAAATGTCGCTCTGGAAACTGAAACACTAATCCAGCTAGCTGTTGGAGGTGTTCGGGTGTAAGTTCTTGTTCACGCCAGTAGACATTACCAGTTGTTGGTTCGACTAGCCCAGACAAAATCTCTAGTAATGTACTTTTACCAGAGCCACTCGGCCCAATAATCAGCCCTAGTTGCTGCTGTGCTAATTGTAGGTCGATAGATTTTAGAATAGCTGTTGGGCTAGCGGGAGGGTGGTAAACCAGATTTTTAAGATAAAGCATGAATTAACAAGTAACAAAAAAATAAACTCAGTAATTAATTGACAACGGGGGAACAAGCGTAGAAATTAATACCTCATAGATAGTTAAGCTTTGCTAAAGAGTGAGTAGACAAGAAGAAGAAGTGAAGGGTGAGTAGAAAAGAAGTGAAAAGAAATAGAATTAATTTTTCTTATCACTGCTCACTATTCACTACTCACTCTTCCACTACTCACTGTGCCGAAGCGACTGGTCAAAATTTTAGTCTGCTCTTATTTTGGCAAAATGAGGGCTTTGGAAGGGAAATTAGGGACTGTAGGTATATCCTCTTTATACTTAATGGATAAACTTGAACCGCGATGCCCCTTTTCAACATACTATTTAACATTTTGCAAACAGCGTAGTTTTTTTAAGGTAAATATGAAACCTTGTCCTGCTTACAAACAGATATTTAGTGCGATAACTACTGCAACTGCACTCACATTTAGTCTTTGGGTTAACCCAACTTTCGCGGCTGATCCTTTTCGCGGCGCTAATCAGCGTCAGATTGGCGATCAAACAGAAGCCGCTTTTAAAGCTATGTTCGAGCAAGGCGACTACCAAGCCGCAAACCGTTACCTAGAAAAAGCCCAATCAACTGAGCCAAATGAACCGTTGGCTTATGCAATGAAAGCGTCCTTAGCCTATACCTTAGATCAAGACTTTAACTCAGTTGACACTTACGCCAAAAAAACTTTGGAAACAGCGAATCGCCTGGTTAAGACAGATCCCTTACGAGGTAATTTGTACGCTGCTGTGGGTCATTTTTTACAAGGTGCTGCGGTTGTGAGTCGTGAGGGTACTGTGAAGGGGACACCACAAGCTTTATCTCAGTTGCGCCAGGTTTACGAATATCTAGACAAAGCAGAAGCAGTTTCCGCTAACGATCCAGAACTTAATTTAATTCGCGGCTACATGGATTTATTGCTGGCTGTTAATTTGCCTTTTTCTAATCCAGAGCAGGCTCTAGCTCGTTTAGAAAAATTTGCTGGTCCTCGCTATTTAGCTTATCGTGGTCTGGCTATTGGTTATCGAGATTTAGATCAGCACCCGGAAGCGTTGCAAGCTGTCGAGCGGGCTTTAAAAGCTACCTCTGATAATCCTGAGTTGTTTTATCTCAAAGCCCAAATTTTAGCGGAACAAGGTAAACAACAAAATAACTCACAGTTGTTGAATGAGGCGGTGAACAATTTTGATAAAGCGATCGCCAAAAAATCCCAGCTGCCAAAGGATTTAGTCAAACAAATTGAGCGGGAGCGTCGCCGAACCGCAGATCGCATTAGTAATCCTGGGCGGTAACAAATGTAGAGGTGTAGGGGAGAGTTTTTAACCCCTCACCTCTGGTGCAGTGGTGATTTTTGCTTTTGGGTTGTTAATTCGGTATTAGAGAAATGCAGATCCAGTTCCGCGAGTTTAATCCTTTTGATTTATGGATATGGGTGGAGTTCAGCCTAGTTCCTGCTGATTTAGAAAAGCGCTATGTCCAAGAGGTATTTAGCTCTTGGTTTTTTCTAGGGAAACTAGGAGCCTTTAATGCTGAAAATCTCCAAGTTCAGGATGAAGGACTTGATATTAGCCACATGAATTATGACGAACGAAGGGCTGATGATACCTTGATGGCGCTGATGCACAATATGGGTGAATTTGAGTATCAAGGTACGTGGGGACGTTGTTGGTTTGATTTAGGTACAAGTGATGCGATCGCTCTTGATATTTTGATCAATGCCCTCAAACAACTTAGCCAGGAATACGTCACAATTGAATCTTTGTGCATTGGCGGCGAGAATGAAGATTGGTCAATAGAGGATAGCGAAAGCAGACCTAGCTTTATGTATGACGATAATTAGCAAAACACAATGCACAAACCAGGTGAAATTAGGGTTTTAGCTTTAGGCTTGATTCAAGATGGCAACCGCATTTTTATCTCCGAAGGCTACGATCCTGTCAAACAACAAACCTTTTATCGCGCAATGGGCGGTGGTGTAGATTTTGGTGAAACTAGCCGTGAGGCTTTACAACGAGAATTTCAAGAAGAAATCCAAGCACAATTAACGAATATCCGCTATCTCGGCTGTCTAGAGAATTTATTTACTTTCAATGGTAAGCAAGGACACGAAATTCTTTTTGTTTATAAATGTGATTTTGTTGAGCCCAAGTTTTATCAGCTAGAACAGATTATTTTTGCTGAAGGAGAGCGCCAAAAGAAGGCACTTTGGGTAGAAATTTCTCGCTTTAAGTCTGGAGAATTGTTGCTAGTGCCAGAGCAGTTTTTAGCATATTGTGATTGAAGAGAGTGAGTAGTGAAGAGTGAGTAGTGAGTAGAAAAGAGTGTAAGAGTGAAGAAAGTGAGTAGAAAAGAGTGTAAGAGTGAAGAAAGTGAGTAGGAACTGAAGAGTGAGTAGAAAAGAGTGTAAGAGTGAAGAGTAATTAGGAACTGAAGAGTGAGTAAAAATAAAATTTCTTCCACTCACTTCCCACTACTCACTTCCCACTACTCACTACTCACTACTCACTACTCACTTCCTACCGAAACATACTGCTAACTGAGCTATCCTCGTGAATTCGCCAGATAGTTTCTCCTACCAAATTCGCCACTGACAGCACTGTTAGATGCTTAAAGCGATGCTCTTCAGGAACTGGAATTGTATTTGTGACAATTACCTCTTCAAACAAACCAGTTGATAGCCGCTCACTTGCTGGAGGTGAAAAGACGGCGTGAGTCGCACAGGCATATACCTGACGCGCTCCTTCCTCGCGTAATAACTTAGCTCCTTCAGAAATCGTGCCACCAGTATCGATCATGTCATCGACTAAGACGGCTGTTTTGCCTTCCACATCACCGATCACATTAAAGACTTCAGCCACATTATGAGCTTGACGACGTTTATCAATAATTGCCAACGGTGCATCATTTAACTTTTTAGCAAAAGCTCTAGCACGGGCAACACCGCCTACGTCTGGTGAAACAACAACAATATCAGACAGGTTTTTACTTGCCAGATATTCAATCAGAACTGGTGAACCATAAACGTGATCACATGGGATATCAAAATAACCTTGGATCTGTGCTGAGTGCAAATCCATCGCTAGAACGCGATCTGCTCCCGCCTGCGTAATCAAATTTGCAACCAACTTGGCAGTTATTGACTCTCGCCCTGCCGTTTTACGGTCTGCTCTAGCATAGCCATAGTAGGGAATTACTGCTGTAATCTGCCGTGCAGAAGCGCGACGACAGGCATCAATCATAATTAGCAATTCCATCAGGTGATCGTTCACCGGCTGGCACGTTGGCTGAATTAGATAAACATCACAACCTCGGATCGATTCTTGAATTTGAATGTAAAGCTCTCCATCCGCAAACCGCTTGCGGATCATTGGCCCTAAATCCATGCCCAGGTAGCGAGCTACTTCCTGAGAGAGAGGTACGTTGGCAGAGCCACAGAATAGCCTCAGACGGTTATTGTCAGCAGCGATCGCTGTTGTAGCTGTCTGAAGCGTTAAAGTTGCAGAACGGAGCACGGCAGACCCTCGAAGCGCCTTCATTGCAATCTTATAATTACAGATTTCACAATATTACTGCAAAAAATTTGTCAATTTTGAGTATAAGCTTTTATAAACTTTTTGTTAATAACCCCTAAATTACTTATCTAAGCTACTAGGGCAAACAAGCTCCTACTTAGTTTGTTTTTGTTAGGCTATTTTTTAAGTAAAATTACTCAGCGATCGCACCAATAAACTAAATTATAGTTTTAGATCAAGTTAAAATTTAACATTCAGCAAATCTGAGCAATACACACTACACTCAAACTACGCAAATTTCAAATACCAGACACAAAGTAAAGTTATTTAAAATTAATTCCTGCTTTCAGGTAAGTTAAGTAATCAACGATGCAACCACCGATTCCACTTGGCGCTGTCCTCCAAAACCGTTATCGCTTAACCAAGATTTTGGGACAGGGGGGGTTTGGTCGTACCTATCTAGCAGAAGATTTAGGGCGCTTTAACGAACTTTGTGCCTTGAAGGAGCTAATTCCATCAGAACCAGGAGATTACGCCTTAGAGAAGTCAAAAGAGCTTTTCCAACGAGAGGCAGCGATCCTGTATAAAATTCAGCACCCGCAAGTACCGCAGTTTCGAGCCACGTTTGAGCAGGATCAGCGCTTGTTTTTGGTGCAGGATTATGTTGAAGGTAAAACGTACCGAATGCTGCTAGATGAACGTAGGGCGTATAATCAAACGTTTTCGGAAGCAGAAGTATTGCAGCTTTTACGGCAGTTATTACCCGTTCTGGCACATCTTCACATTCGCGGCATTATTCATCGGGATATCTCCCCAGATAATATTATTTTGCGAGATGATGGTAAACCAGTGTTGATTGACTTTGGTGTTGTTAAAGAACTGGCTACCCGGTTTCAATCACCAAATATCACGCCGCAATCAACAACAGTGGGTAAATTAGGTTATGCACCCAGTGAACAAATCCAAACTGGGAGAGCTTATCCTAGTAGTGACCTTTATGCGCTTGCTGTAACGTGCGTAGTATTGCTTAGTGGGCGAGAACCGCAAGAATTGTTTGATGACACTGCAATGTCATGGAATTGGCAACGCTGGGCAACAGTTAGCCCTGGATTAGCGCAGCTGTTGAATCGGATGTTGAGCTACAAGCCGAGCGATCGCTATCAATCTGTTGCTGATGTCGCTAAAGCCCTTCAATTACTCAATAGCCAACTGATTAACCAAAATAATCTCCGACTGCCAACCCTAAATCGTCAAACTGCGGCTCCTGAATTATCCCAGATCCAGACAATCGCTGTTGCCCGCCCTGATTTAGTTCAGTCGAACAGTAATAAGCCATCACAACCTGCGCCGATTATTCCTGCACCTAAAACTAAGGAAATTTGGGATAACCCCTGGGCGATCGCCGCAATTGCCATTGTTGTTGCAATAACTGCTGGTGTTGGTTCTTGGGCATTGGTAAGTTACATTCTGGCACAGCGTCCAGTTCCCCAAACGTTTCCCTCACCAATTGTTTCTTCGCCTCCACCTTCGCCCACTGTTTCCGAGACACCGACACCGACACCTACGCCTAGCACTGAACCAATTAATTACAGCCAGCGCTTAAATTTAGTAACAGGTGAAACTACAAGTGTTGAAGGTACTTTAAAAGCCAATACAACTCTTGACTACACATTTATGGGTGAACAAGGGCAACAGTTAAATGCAAATTTTGAACAAGAGGGTGTTTTACTAACAGTTTTAGCACCAAATCAAGAACCGATTGATGATTTAGCTCAACGAGTTACACGCTATCAAGGTACACTCCCTTTTACTGGAAATTATACTATTCGGTTAAGTCCAGTTCAAGGAGTTGAAACAAGTAATTATCAGCTTAATCTCAGTTTAGAAAACCCAGTTGAACCAACACCAACTGAAACACCTACGCCTACTCTAACGCCTAGTTTTGAAGTGGAATCGATTAATTTAAACATTGGGGAGACGACAATACAATCTGGTCAAACTAGCCCACAGCAGATTAAGCGATATTTAGTCAACGTTCAAGAAGGACAAATGTTATCGATTGCAGTTCAAGAAGGTGTAGTGACATTAGATGTTCGTAACCCTGATGGTGGACTTGTGGAAAATGCTTCTAAGGTGTCATCCTGGGAAGGACAAGTTTCTCAAAGTGGTGAATATCAAATTGATGTAATTACTAATCAAGAACAGCCTACTGATTTTACTTTAAATGCCAGTATTCGTAATTTAGATAATAACTAATCAAAATTTTTTGTTGGCAATACGAAGCTAATTATTTATTAGGAATTGACACTATTTTGAACATATTATTAATTACGGGAACTGATACCGAAGCTGGAAAAACAGTTTTAACTACAGCCTTGGCTGCCTATTGGCAAAAACACCAGCCTGATAGGAGGTTGGCAATTATGAAACCAATTCAAGCAGGAGAGGGCGATCGCGAATTATACACTCAATTATTCTCCCTTGATCAAACCCTAGAAGAAATTACACCACTATATTTTGAAGCACCCCTAGCACCACCAATAGCGGCAGCTAAGGAAGGGCGTAAGGTAGATTTAGGACTTATTTGGCAAACTTTGTCAAAACTGCGCTCATCACGCGATTTGGTGCTGGTAGAAGCACTAGGAGGACTAGGATCGCCTGTAAGTGATGAATTTACAGTAGCGGATTTAGCGGCAGAATGGCGGCTACCAACGGTTTTGGTGGTTCCAGTGAAGTTGGGTGCGATCGCTCAAACAGTTGCTAATGTTGCTCTAGCTAGACTTTCCCATGTTCAGCTTAAAGGCATTGTACTTAATTGTGTTCAACCACGCTCAGATCAAGAAATTGCTGACTTGACACCAATTGAGTTAATTCAATCATTGACTAATATTCCAGTTTTAGGCTGCTTACCTTATTTGGACAATCCAACTGATTTAGACAAACTGGCTTTTGTTGCGGCAAATTTAGATTTAGAGGTGCTATTACCTCTGTGATTAAGTAGCGTGTTAGGGTGATATAGGATTTCCTATCAATCTGGCACAGTTAGATAGTGAGTTACTAATGACCAAAGATACAGAATTAAGTAAATCTAGCTTTGCAGGAGAGGAATTAAGGCAAGAGGATACTGTTTCAACACCGGAGCCAATTAATCTTCTTCAAGAGTCAAATGTTTCTGCTAAACAGGTTACTAACAATATTACCTTTGTAGCAGCAATGTGGTATACCCAGATGGCAACACTTCATGAAGTAAGTGTTCAATGCTCAGAGAAGATATTATCTTGCTTATCTCAAATAGAAGAAATTACTCCTGATATAAAACAAAAAATTTCATTAAATAATTCGACTAAGATAATTGAAAGTATTGACTTAATTGTTCATATTAAATCATTATTTACAGAAGTGAATTCATGGAATTCAGTATTAGCCTCTGTTGCTCATCATTTTGTTGTGAATTTAAATGAGCAGTTGCCTGATGATTTAATTAATGCGATAGAAAAATTACTAAAAGATATTGGAAAGTCTATTGATACAGCTTTAACCAATGTACCGATTGAAACTATACTAGGAATTACACTAGCTCCTGACCAGAAACAATTTTCTGAAACAAAAGCGGTAATTGCTGATGTTTTGTCAAGAATTGAAAAAATTAAGCAAGAAAATAAGGAAGCAAGCCAAGATTGGAGTGCTGTTGAACAAAATGCTTATGAAAGAATTACGGAAGACAGTAATAAAAACGTCTCTGGCAAAGAATTTTTAGATTGGTTGTCAGAGTTAGAGCAGGGTAATGACGTTTGAGATTGAGTTTCACCCTAAGGCGGCTAAAGAAGCTAAAGAATTACTACGTAATAATCTAGAGTTTGCAACTGAATTTAGGAAACATTTACAAGCATTAACGGAGGAGCCTTACAAACTTCCAAAAAAGAAAGGGAAACTCAAATCCTGTAGAGCTTTAAATTTCAAGGTAAAAGGTAATACTTGGCGGTTGATTTTTAGAATTATTGAGGCAAGAGATGTAGTTGAGATTTTAGCCATTGGTTCACATGATGATGCTTATAATTCAGCCGAAAGGCGTGTTTGAGTTTTAGTCTTATATTTATCAACAAAAATGCTATCCACTTCTTCAAATCCTCTAAATGTTGACTTATCTCATATTCGAGCCGAAATCCAAGCCTTACAGCCTCAGCTAATAGACTGGCGGCGGCGACTCCATCAAAAACCGGAACTAGGATTTAAAGAGCAAATTACGGCGGAATTTATCACCCAAAAGTTACAGGAATGGGGAATTGAGCATCAAGCGGAGATTGCTAATACAGGCATTGTTGCTATTATAAGGGGTCAGGGATCAGGGATTAGAAATCAGGGATCAGAAGAATTTAATCGAAAATCGAAAGTATTGGCGATTCGGGCGGATATGGATGCTTTGCCGATTCAGGAAGAAAACGAGGTTCCTTACCGATCGCAACATGATGGAGTAATGCACGCTTGCGGTCATGATGGACATACGGCGATCGCACTTGCTACAGCTTATTACTTGTCTCAGCACTGCGATACCTTTGCTGGAACCGTCAAAATCATCTTTCAACCAGCAGAAGAAGGGCCAGGCGGCGCACAGCCTATGATTGCAGATGGAGTGCTGAAAAACCCCGATGTTGATGCAATTATCGGTTTACACCTGTGGAATAATTTACCCCTTGGCACAGTCGGTGTTCGTAGCGGTGCATTAATGGCGGCTGTTGAATGCTGGCGTTGCACAATTTTAGGCAAAGGCGGACACGGTGCAATGCCTCATCAAACGATTGATTCAATTGTAGTTGCTGCCCAAATCGTCAATGCTTTACAAACGATTGTGGCACGTAATGTCGATCCTCTAGAATCTGCCGTTGTTACAGTCGGCGAACTTCATGCTGGTACTGCACTTAATATAATCGCTGATACGGCGCGTTTAAGTGGTACTGTGCGCTATTTTAATCCAGCTTTAAGTGAATTGATACCCCAACGAATTGAGCAGATAATCGCGGGAATTTGTCAAAGTCACGGTGCTAGTTATGACTTGGAATATTGGCGACTTTATCCACCTGTAATTAATAATGCTGATATAGCTGAATTAGTACGTTCAGTAGCAGCAGAAGTAATAGAAACTCCTATCGGAATTGTACCAGAATGCCAAACTATGGGCGGTGAAGATATGTCTTTCTTTTTGCAAGAAGTACCTGGTTGTTATTTCTTTTTAGGTTCTGCCAACCCAACCAAAAATTTAGCTTATCCCCATCACCATCCCCGTTTTGATTTCGATGAAACAGCTTTGGGGATGGGTGTAGAGATATTTATTCGTTGCGTCGAAAAATTTTGTACGAAATAAAACTATCTGGCAATTGATAAGTAGTCGCTTACTTGGGTAATCAAATATTACTTCGTCTCGCTGCTGCTACTATCTGAACCAGGTTAAGTTAGCGGACGCTGCAACACATTTTCAACCAACGCTTGAGATTTGAGTGATTGTCTAGAGTTAAATCCTGAAGCTTATGTACAGAAATTTACTTTGAATGGCTATTAACTAATTTTAATTTGACTTCAACGTTACGAGTCCTGACATGACATTCACCTTTAACTACTTCGATTTTTTCTAGAATAGAAGTTTCATAGCCATCTTTTGATATTGATACTGTATAGCTACCAGGACGTTCAAATGCTCCTCCGTATATAATTTGCCCTGTTGCTGTTACACCTTTAAGTTTGAGTTCCTCTTGAAAATTATCATCTCTCACAACTACCTTTGCCTCAAGAGGTACTTGTGTTTGAGCATCAGAAACGGTCACAGTAACCGCAGGTTCAATAGTAGGAGTACAAGGAGTCATGGCGCTAGGTTGATTACAATTAGTAGATCCAAGAGCAATTCCAATAGCAAACAGAGAGCCTATATATTTGCCCAAAATCACGGCTACTTCTCCTGCTTCTCAACTTTACCAAGAGAACTATCAACTAGATTATTGGTTCCTCAATATAGGAAGCGGAGTTCAAAATCTTGACAATATGGGTAGTTTTTGAACCCCTCTCTATATCTGAATAGCCTCACACAAACAATGACTGACCAGAATAAAGATTAGCAAGGTCAGAGCTACGCTGTAGTGCCGATGCACGACGAACAGCAGCATCAGCATTAACTAACCCATTACCGAAGTTATTATCCCGACCTGCTGTTCCCAAATCCATTGCTGTATCAATCAGAACCTGGCGCAGTTGCCCTCCGGTTAGGCTAGAATTGACGCTCCATACTAATGAGGCAATTGCAGCCATGTTGGGATTAGCAGCAGAGGTTCCGTTAAAGAGGTTCATGTTACCGAACTTGTCCATTGCTGGAGAATCTGTAGCTGCCATCAGGGTCAGGCTAGAGCCAAAGTTGGAATAGGAAGCTCTATTGACAGATGTAGCATTTGCTAATCCATTTACAGTTGAGCCTGTACGCTCCAGTGCGCCAACAGACATGACATTACTGTGAGTAGTTTGCAGCCTAGCAACACCTCCACTTAAGGTAGGGTTAGTAGTAGTATCATCTATATCAATTCCACCGTTTCCTGCGGCAACGGCAAACATGGCAATATCGGAGTTATCTTGGATCAGCTGTTCAAGTTGTGCTTGTGTGCCACCATCATTAAGCCAAAACTCACCTTGAATGCCACCCTGAAAAACAACCCGCTGATTTCTAGCTCTTGCGTAGCTGATTGTGTCCCTAATTGCTTGCTGTAGATTCAGGCGAGATGAACCATACACATCATTCACCAACACATCGCTGTTCCAGTTGATGCCTGAGACACCAGAGGCATTGTTAGCAGTTGAAGACATAACACTGATTGCCTGGTGTCCGTGACCATTATTGGCGGAATTGTCATCGTCACTGGGATCAGTAACTAAACGAGCCGTTGAAATATCAACAATACCTCCGCTCGCGCCAGCAGCTGTCAAGATTCCTGTATCTAAAGAGGCTAACAATACACTACTAGCCCCTTGGGTAAAGCGCCACGCGCTGTCTACATCAGATGTATGTAGATTCCACTGAGAACCAAAGAAAGTATCGTTGGTGCGAACTTGCAGCTGTGTTGTTGAGGTATCTGAAAAACGGAGGTTCTCAATGCCTTGTAAGTAAATTTCTCGACCATCAGAAAGGGTCATATAGTCAAAGGCTGTACCTCTAAAAATTGCTTGATTAGCAGTTGAGCCTGACAACGGATTGAAAGCAGTAAGGCTAATGCCATTAATGCTCGTGATGTTGGAGCGAGAAATACCAGAAAGGTTCAATGTGTCTGTACCACCACGTCCAAGAATGACTGCGCCTGTACCTAATCCAGCTGCATAGTTTAGGGTTTCACCTGCAAAAGTGCCATTGCTACGGCTCCAAGACAGCACTGCGATCGCTTGAGAGGTAGAGAAGAACTCTTGACCACTGGTCATCTGAGCAACTGCACGGAGTTGATAAGTACCTGCACTCAGGCTGGGAAAGCTAGCAAAGTTGACTAGCTGATTAGATAAGCTAGCTCCACTCCAAGTTCCCAGGGTAGATACAACGCTACCACCCCTCAATGCTTCCAAACGCACATTTGACAAAGTTGCCGCGTTTGCCAAGTTATAGCTAAAGCGGGTAGCTCCACCCTCAAACACACTATTTGAAGTATTATCACCGGAAGCGTCAAACACATTAAAGCTGGTAAAACTGGGGTTATTGCTAATAGTGCTAAGGGTGTAGTTACCAGTAGTATTAGCAGCGAAACTCGTGGCTCGAAGTAGATAACTCACTCCAGCTTGGGCTGTGAAGTTGATCTGGGCGTTGTTACCATTAGTATCATCATTAAAGGCAATCACCTGTTTTGTGGAAGCATTAATCAGTTGCAGGTAGTTATCAAAGGTCGAGTTCATGTTGACTTGAATCTGCTGACCTGCCGCTACACTGTTCAACAGATAATCATCCCGGAAGCTGCCACTACGGGTAGGGTTTTTGGAGTCAGTGGTACTTAAAGCGCCAGAGAGCATTTGGTTGGAAGTGATCGCTGTTCCAGTATTAGTGCTGAGTGAGTAGCTACCACTGACGTTAGAGGAGAAACTCGTAGCGCGAACCATGTATCTCACTCCAGATTGAACCGTAAAGTTCACCTCAGCATTGCCGCTACTATTAGCATCATCGTTAGAGGCAATCACCGCTCCTGTGTTTGCGTTTACCACTTGCAGGTAGTTGTCAAAAGTCGAGGTCATGTTGAGCCGCACTTGCTTACCTACGGGCAGAGCGGTCAAAAAATAGCCATCGTAGAGGCTACCGGAGCGCAGAGAGTTGTTTGGGTCAGTGCTATCCAACGTACCGTTGAAAATGTTGCTACCACCGAGCGGAGTACCGGGTGTAATTGTGCCAATATTGCTGCTCAAACTGTAACTGCCCGTGGCATTCGCAGCAAAACTAGTAGCTCGAAGAACGTAGTTAATGCCCTGTTGTGCTGTGAAGTTTATCTGTGCATTGTTGCCACCATTAAAATCGTCGTTTTGGGCAATCAAGGCTCCAGTTCTGGCATTGATCAGTTGTAAATAATTGTCAAAGCTGGTAGAACTTACAGCAGTTCTTGATTGAGCAAGATACAATTAAGCAGCAAACTTGAACAGAGCTAAATGGGAAGGGCATACTCCGTAGACCTGCGGCAAAAAATTATTGATGCGCATAACCAACAAGAGGG
>JAHHHE010000080.1 GCA_019359535.1 Gloeocapsa sp. UFS-A4-WI-NPMV-4B04 | reverse complement strand
GTCTCAATTACGCGCCGACGTAAATCAGCAGAATATGCAACAGGCATCGGTGCTATCACAAGAAACAACATTACTCCTAGCTTAACGAACGAATGCTGTAGTTTAATTACCTAAAAATTGCTGTAATATCAAAATTAGCCAGTTACGGCTCTGATTAGCAGTTTAATTAGTAGTACACTCAATGCTATTAATCCAGTTAGCACAAATCCAAACACTAAGTTACTGCAATCAAAACATGACTCAGCTTGTTTTGTGCTGTACCTATAGCCAGCTTTGGCATAAAAAAAGAGGTTCTTACACAGAACCCCTAATTAAGCTGTTAAATTTTAGTGATAATCCAGCGCAAGGATAGTTACTATCCCAATAAAGCCTTTGCCTTGGCTACCACGTTGTCTACAGTAAAGCCAAACTTCTCCATACAAACAGGACCTGGAGCCGAAGCACCAAAGGTATCTATACCAATAGAAACACCTTCATCGCCAACATAACGACACCAGCCAAAGGTAACGCCTGCTTCAACAGATATCCGCTTCTTCACAGCTTTGGGTAATACGGAGTCGCGGTAGGACTCATCTTGATCTTGGAAAAGCTCCCAACAAACCATCGAAACTACCCGGACTTTCTTACCCTCGCCTCGTAGCTGTTCTGCTGCTTTGACGCAAAGTTGAGTTTCACTACCTGTACCCATCAAAATAATGTCAGGAGTACCATCGCTATCTGACAAAATGTAAGCGCCTTTTTCAACACCTTCAATAGATGTATTTGGCAAGTTAGGTTGTGCTAGGCGAGATAGAGCAATAAGAGTTGGTCTGGTTTTGTTACCGAATTTCTTACCTCTAGCTGCCGTAATTGCTACTTTGTAAGCGCCAGAAGTTTCGTTACCGTCAGCAGGGCGGATCACCAATATATCAGGAATCATGCGTAGCGAATTTATATGCTCAATCGGCTGGTGCGTAGGGCCATCTTCACCTAACTGAATTGAGTCATGAGTCATGACATAAATTACACCTGCTTCTGACAAAGCAGACAAGCGAATTGCTGCCCGCATATAGTCGGTAAAGACTAAGAACGTAGCACAGTAAGGTATTAAGCCAGAACCATCTAATGCTAAACCATTACAAATCGCTCCCATACCGTGTTCGCGTACTCCAAACCGGAGGTTACGATTTTGGTATTGTCCTTTTTGGTAGTCTCCTGCCCCTTTGATCAACGTATTATTAGAAGAGGCGAGATCCGCAGAACCTCCAATTAGTTCAGGTAAAACAGCAGATAAAGCATTAAGAGTTTTACCCGATTGGACGCGGGTGGCTTCGGCTTTGTCTTCAGGAGTGTACTTAGGTAAAATAGATTCCCAGCCTTGGGGAAGTTCTGCTTCGTGCATCCGGTCTAAGGTAGCAGCTTCTTGAGGATACTGCTCTTTATAACGAGCATATAGTTGATTCCACTCGTCTTCTAGCTTTGCGCCGCGCTCAATTGCCTTGCGCCAGTGCTTGAAAGCATCTTCTGGGATTTCAAAAGGCTCGTAGTTCCAACCCAAGCTTTCGCGTGTAGCCTGCACTTCTGCCGCGCCTAAAGCCGCACCATGAGCTTCGTAGCTATCAGCTTTATTGGGCGAACCGTAGCCGATAGTTGTGCGGACTTTAATCATAGTCGGCTTATCGGTGACGGACTTGGCTGTTTCAATTGCTTGATGAATTGCATCAATATTAGTATTGCCGTCTTCTACAACCAAGACGTGCCAGCCGTAGGCTTCAAAGCGCTTACCAACATCTTCTGTAAATGCAAGGTCAGTAGAACCTTCAATCGAGATATGGTTGTCATCGTAGAGGGCAATTAATTTGCCGAGTCCCAAGTGTCCAGCTAAAGAGCAAGCTTCACTAGCTACACCTTCCATATTGCAACCATCACCTAAAATTACATAGGTGTAGTGGTCAATAATCGGAAAATCAGGTTTGTTGAAAGTAGCTGCTAGGTGAGCTTCAGCCATCGCAATTCCAACACCATTAGCAATTCCTTGTCCTAGTGGTCCTGTGGTAATTTCTACCCCAGGATTCATAAAGTTTTCTGGGTGTCCGGGTGTCTTTGATTCCCACTGGCGGAACTGCTTAATGTCGTCGAGGGTGAGATCCTCGTAGCCAGTTAGGTAGAGTAGGGCATACTGCAACATACTGCCGTGACCAGCAGATAGCAAGAAGCGATCACGATTTAACCAAGCTGGATTTTTGGGATTAAACCGCATGAAGCGATCCCATAACACAAACGACATCGGAGCCGCGCCCATTGGCAATCCTGGGTGTCCAGATTTTGCCTTTTCAACAGCATCAATAGCTAGAAAGCGGATCGAATTAATACAAAGTTCTTCGAGGGATTGGGTTGCAACAGCCATAGTCTCTTGTTCTTAACGACGGGTTAGCACGCTCAGTGGGTGGGCTGCAATGAGTTTTTGCTCTGGAGTTCCCAAAGCACGCATTACCGATCATCCCATTAGCAGGAACGACCGGCAAGTATCTTGAAGGTAGAGGTATTCAGTTGTTGATTTTGAAATATTTTTTCCTCCACCAATACCCAACACTAAACGTACTTCTTGAATGCTAGCGTGACGTTGTGACCACCAAATCCAAATGAATTTGATAGAGCAACATCAATTGTTTGAGCGCGACTGAACTTAGGCACATAATCGAGATCGCACTCTGGATCGGGATTATCTAAATTAATCGTAGGTGGAATTTGATCATTTGCGATCGCCATTACTGTAGCAACAGCTTCAATACCACCAGAACCACCCAAAAGATGCCCAGTCATTGACTTAGTTGAGCTAATCGCCACTTTATAGGCAGACTCACCTAAAACTTTTTTGATTGCGGCGGTTTCTGTGACATCGTTCATTTCGGTACTTGTCCCGTGAGCATTGATGTAGTTTACCTGCTCTGGGTTTAGTTGCGCGTCCTTCAATGCCAACTGGATGGCTCTCGTAGCTCCTTCGCCGCCTGGAACTGGGGATGTCATATGGTAAGCATCACAAGTCATGCCGTAGCCGACAATCTCGGCATAAATTTTTGCTCCGCGACTAAGAGCGTGTCCGAGTTCTTCTAGAAGCAAAATTCCCGAACCTTCGCCCATCACAAAGCCACTGCGATCGCGATCAAATGGACGGCTAGCATGAGCCGGATCGTCATTGCGCGTTGACAGCGTTCGCGCCGAGGCAAAACCCGCTACCGATAACGGCGTCACTGCTGCTTCTGCACCGCCACAAAGCATTGCTTGGGCATATCCGCCTTGAATCAAGCGAAAGGCATCTCCCACCGCATTAGAACCCGCAGCACAGGCAGTTACAGGGCAAGAGTTTGGCCCTTTCGCACCTGTATGAATCGCTGTTAACCCAGCTGCCATATTAGCGATCATCATCGGAACCATAAACGGACTACAACGGTCTGGTCCCTTTGTCAAGTAAACCGTTTGCTGATCTTCTAATACCTTGATTCCACCAACTCCAGTGCCAATGATTACGCCAACTTGTTCTGCGTTCAGTTCATTAATCACAAACTGAGCATCACGAATCGCCTGCAAACTTGCTGAAACTGCAAATTGAGCAAATCGATCCATCCGCTTGGCATCTTTGGCATCTAAATAATCTTGGGGGTTGTACCCCTTTACTTCGCCAGCAATCCGGCATTTATGCTGCGCAGCATCAAACAAAGTGATCAGGCCAATGCCACTACGTCCGCCTAATAATCCTTCCCAATACTCAGTCGGATTATTACCAATTGGCGTTAGTGCGCCGACACCCGTTACAACAACCCGTTTACGTTCAAAATTCATGATTCAGTTAAAGCCAGCTTGATTGCCCATAACGCAGAACACAGAAGGTATTTAAATTGGGAAGTTAGGATGTTTTCAAAGATGCTAGAACTTTATCCTTCAGCCTCCCCAACACCGTGCTAATAGAAACCTAATATCTAAGCAGATGCAGTTGTTTTGCTGCTAATATAATCTACTGCTTGTTGAACTGTTGTAATTTGTTCGGCTGCTTCGTCGGGAATTTCGATATCAAATTCTTCTTCTAAAGCCATTACCAGTTCAACTGTATCTAGAGAATCAGCATTTAGATCGTTAGCAAAATTGGCTTCTGGTGTCACCTTTTCAGCAGGCTCAACAGAAAGTTGTTCTGTGACGATTTTCTTAACTTTATCAAAAATTTCTGCTTCATTCATAAATTTGAGAGTCCTTAAAGATTTACTAAAAGTCCCGCGATCGGGATGACACGGTTTTGAGCATACTTATCTTATCTCCTCTGTGCGATCGCATAAACATATTAATGGTCTGTTTTCTAATTGGCACTTAGGAAGGGGCTAGGCATCAGGGGAGCGGGGGAGCGGAGGAGCAGGTATTATATTAATTATCTGGACTCTCGCCTCTTGCCTCTCGCCTCTTGCCTTTATAATTTATGCTCTCTCAGACGCTGAAATATGCTTACTTTCCTGGCTGTGTTGCTCAAGGAGCTTGCCGGGAGCTTTATCAATCTACGCAGGCACTTACTCAAGCTTTGGGGATTGAATTAATTGAACTGAAAAAAGCTGCCTGTTGTGGCTCTGGCACGTTCAAAGAAGATTCTCAACTGCTGGAAGATACAGTTAATGCGCGGAATATTGCCCTAGCGGAAGAATTAAATTTACCATTGCTGACTCATTGCAGCACTTGTCAGGGAGTTATCGGTCATGTTGATGAGCGGTTAAAGGAATGCCAGAAACAAGATCCTGCTTATCTTGAACAAGTTAATGGATTACTAAAAAAAGACGGCTGTTTGCCTTATCGGGGAAGTACCGAAATTCAACATCTTTTGTATGCCTTAGTAAAAGATTATGGTTTAGAGGAAATTCAGCAACGAGTCACACATAAATTGAGTGGGTTAAAGTGTGCGGCATTTTATGGTTGCTATCTACTCCGCGCTCAAAAATATATGCCGTATGATGACCCTTACAACCCACAAGCGATGGAAAATCTGTTTCAGGCGGTGGGTGCAACACCAATTTATTACAGAGGACGTACTCAATGCTGCGGCTGGCCGCTTGCTAGCTATGCCACTAAGCAATCTTTCAAAATGGCAGGAATGCACATTCAAGATGCCCTAGACTCTGGTGCAGATTGCATGGTTACGCCTTGCCCATTGTGTCACCTTAATCTAGATTCGCGTCAACCGGAAGTTGAAAAAGTTATCGAGCGTAAGCTAGGTTTACCAGTGCTGCATTTACCCCAACTGATTGCTCTAGCATTGGGCGTTAATCCAAAACAGTTAGGACTAGATAGGCATATTGTCTCAACTCGTCCAGTATTAAAAAAACTAGGACTGTAGCTCCCTAGTAGTGAAAAAGTAGCTTATGGTAAGTGGTAACTACAAAGTGTTACTATAATTTCCCTAAATTCTGCTTTTGCCTTTTACTAACTGATAATTTTAATGGATTGAGAAAGTAAAAGCTTTGAAGCTTGACTACTTTTATGGCAAAATTCAGCACGACAACTGAGTAGCTACTAATCATTAGTTGGATAAATACGCTATGCAGAACACAGCACTCCGAGGGCGGTATAAAATCATTAAACTCTTGGGAAGCGGAGGCTTTGGTGAAACATATTTAGCGGAAGATAGAGATTTACCAAACCGTCCGATTTGCGTTGTTAAGCGACTACAGCCTAAGTCTAATTCTCCGGCTGTATTACAAGCAAAACGGTTATTCAACAGTGAAGCTGAAGTTTTGTATAGGTTAGGGAACTATGAGCAGATTCCTCGTCTGTTGGCTCACTTTGAGGAAGATCAGCAATTTTATTTAGTTCAAGAATTTATTAAAGGTCATGACCTTAGTAAAGAATTAACACCAGGTAAGCGGTGGAGTGAAGCTCAAGTAATTGAATTTTTAGAAGACATACTCAAAACTTTAGAGTTTGTACATCAACAAAAAGTCATTCATCGAGATATTAAACCAGCCAATTTAATTAGACGTAAGCAAGACGAAAAAATTATTTTAATTGACTTTGGGGCAGTTAAAGAAATTGAAACTTTAGTGGCTAATACGCAGGGAAATACGCATTCTACGATCGCGGTTGGTACACCTGGATATATGCCCAATGAACAACAAGGAGGAAAACCTCGTTTTAGCAGCGATATCTATGCTGCGGGGATGGTTGCAATTCAAGGCTTGACTGGGATATCTCCAGAGCAATTACCCGAAGATACCACAACAGGCGAAATTATCTGGCGACAGCAAGCCCAAATAAATGACAGATTAGCCGCAATTTTAGACAAAATGGTGCGATCGCATTTCCGCGATCGTTATCACTCTGTAGCTGAGGTACTAAGCGATTTACACAATTTACACACTCGTACTGCTACTTTTGTGTCAGTACAAACAAGGCAACAATCAAGTGCTACCAATATACAGTCGCAAGCACCACAACAGCCAGTTGCTAGCAATGTTGTGTCGTCACCAGCACCAAAAAAGCAGCGATTTGTTCTACCTGCGATCGCTGTGCTAATTTTAGGCACAGTTGGCGCAACTCTCTATGTATCCCGCTTACTTTCACCGCCACAACCCGTTAGTCAGCCAATTATAACTCAGGCAACACCTGAAGCAAGTCCTATACCGACAGAAACGCCAATAGCTACACCTCTACCCTTTATTACTCCCGAAGCAAGCCCTTCTCCTACTTCCTTAGAAACACCGGAAGCTAGTCCTGCATTCTCAACCCAGGAACAAAATACTGTGTCACTGACAGAAATAAAGTGTTTGACTACAACCGCATCTGCAAATGACGAATCTTTTGTGAAAGGTACTGAAGACGTAACTATTGGTCAAGAAGTGGTTACGCCTGTAGCTTTCCTGCGTGGCTCATCAAACTACATATTAAGTGATACTCCTGCGGGTGTTGCTTGTTTACTTGCTTCTCCTGATTCAGCCTCTCAATTCCGTAAGTTAATGCTGGCTTTTGGTCTCAACAATACAAACCGATATACAGGGACTACAGATAACGGTGCTACAGTTGGCTTGACAGTTTACCTTGATAAGAAAAAGTTAGGTTCAAAAAAAATAATTAGAGGAGAACCGCAATCCTGGGAAATTGATGTTACTAATGTTCAAAATATTGCTTTAGAAGCAGAATGTATAAAACCAAAGCAATATAACAATTCATGTCCATCGGTTGTCTTCACTCAAGCTGAATTAGAGTAGACAGATTCTGCAAATTTCCAAATATCTTTCGTTACTTCTCACCCAAACGCTTTTGCAACTGCTTCAGAGTTTGATACATATCTGGTATACGTCTGTAAACAGTAGCTGCCTTCAGCCATACTTTGTGGGGAATGGCTGGATAACCGGAAACAACAGCACCTGGTTCTATATCACTGTGAATTCCTGTTTTGGCAGAAGCGATTACACCATCTCCGACCTTTGCCTGATTCGCAATCCCCACTTGCCCAGCTAAAATAACTTGATTTCCTACTTTTGTACCACCTGCCATGCCAACTTGTGCTGCGATCGCACAGTTAGCACCTATTTGGCTGCCGTGACCAATATGCACCATATTATCCATCTTGGTATTCCTACCAATTCGTGTTTCCCCCACAGCCGGACGATCAATAGTGCTGTTGCAACCGACTTCTACGCCATCTTCTAGCACAGTACAGCCAGACTGCTCCATTTTTACCCAACCAGAGGCAGTAGGCACAAAACCAAAGCCTTCTGCACCAATAACAGCACCGCTATGAATCACACAATCTGCGCCGACGCGGGTGCGCTCTTGAATTGTACAGTTGGCGTGCAAGACAGTGCGATCGCCTATCTCAGAGTCTGGATATATCACCACATTCGGATGAATGCAAACTTCATCACCAATTTTTACCCTTGGTTGAATTACAACATGAGCGCCAATATATAAGTCCTTACCCAACTGAACCGAAGGATGAATGACGGCGCTAGGATGGATTTCGCCTACTGGACGGAAAGGTTGATAAAAAAGTGCGATTACTTTTGCAAATAATAATCTTGGCTGAGATGTCGCAATCCAGGCAATACCTTGTTCTTGTGCTTGCGCTTGTAACGCTTGATCAGCAGGTAAAATCAAAGCACTTGCCGCAGTTTTTCCAACCTGAGCAGCAAATTTAGCTCCGTCTATATAGCTTATAGTGCCAAGAGACGCTTCATCAACCGCCGATACTTCTCTAATCTCTGGGTTGCAATCTTTATTAGATGTCAAGCTATTAGAGGCAGCTGCATCGCCCAGTTTTTGTACAATTTCGCTAAATTTCATCGCTGAGTCTTAAACGTTCACACAATTGAACCACAAAAACATAAAAAAGCTTAGAAGAGAAGGATATAGTCTAGAGCCTAGACAATGAATATACTACCTGCTCTCCTGCTCCCTACTCCCTACTTCCCATCGCCTGACCAGCTAAGTATGCAGTCGTCCAAGCACTTTGGAAATTAAAGCCCCCAGTTACGCCATCAATATCGAGTATTTCTCCGGCAAAGTAGAGACCAGGACAGCAGCGACTTTCCATTGTTTTGAAGTTGACTTCTTTGAGGTTAACGCCACCGCAGGTAACAAATTCTTCTTTAAAAACTCCTTTGCCCTGAATTAAATATTGCCCCTGACTAAGTTCAAGAATTAATAGATTCAATGCTTTATTAGATAGTCCCGCCCAACGGTCTTCTTCACTAATACCTACACGAGCAACTAAGTATTGCCAGAGACGGTGAGGAAGATCAATGCCGCGATGCACGGCGATCGCTTTTTTCGGCGACTCAGACTTAACTAAAAGCAATTTTTGGCGCAAAACTTCAGGGTTGTACTGCGGTAGCCAATTAATCAGCAAAGTTGCTTGATAGCGGCAGTCGTGTAACATCCGCGCACCCCAAGCGGAAAGTTTTAAAACCGCAGGGCCACTTAAACCCCAGTGAGTAATTAGTAATGGTCCACTTTGTTCTAACTGCGTTTTTCCATCCAGTGATAAGCGTAATTGTGCATTGACGCTGACTCCAGCTAAATCTCTTAACTTACTATCAAGAACATTGAAAGTAAACAAAGAAGGTACTGGGGGTTCTATTTGATGACCTAAAGATTTTGCTATCTGATAACCAATGTGGCTGCTTCCAGTCGCGAGGAGAACGCGATGTGCGCTCAAGCGCCCCGCTTCGCTAACGCACTGCAAAATTTCTCCCGATTTTAACAATATTTCAAATTCATCTTTTTGTCTCGACACTGAGACAACAGCTGCGCCTGTGCGAACGTTCACCCCAGTTGCTCTAGCTGCCTGTATTAGACAGTCCACGATTGTTTCTGAATCATCTGTAACCGGAAACATTCGACCATCTGGTTCAGTTTTCAGCTTCACGCCGCGATCGCCAAACCAAGAAACTGTATCCTTGCTCTGAAATCGGCTAAAAGCGCCCCGCAAAGCTTTTCCACCTCTGGGATAATTTTGGACTAATCCAGCTGGTTCAAAGCAAGCATGAGTAACGTTACAGCGACCACCGCCAGAGATACGAACTTTAGCTAAGAGTTGACGACTGGCTTCTAATAACGTTACTTGGGTGTGAGGATGCGCTTTAGCACAGGCGATCGCGCCAAAAAATCCAGCTGCACCACCACCAATTACCACTACTTGTAGTTGCACAACAATCCTACTAACGCGCCTTACTTCTAGGCTAACTGTTTTGCAGGGGTTAGGGGTTGGGGATTAGGGGAAGAGCAAAAACTAGGTAAGTTAATTAAGTACCCTTCTTAAAAAGTGTATGGCTATTGAGTTTCAAATTGATCTTTTGTAGCTCCACAGACAGGACACACCCAGTCATCTCCACAATCGCCTGCCTGAATAGTACAAGCCTCCAGAATCAAAATTCTAGAGGCTAGTTACAACAATTATTTATTCGGAGTATAAGCTTTGGTACAACAACTAAACGGTCATTTTAGACTTTGACCAATTACCGTGTTCGTCTTGCTCAAACTGCTGATGAACAATGTCCCAAGCATGATGTTCTGCCTTTGATTCATCGCCAGATTCAGTTAGTGCCTGGTTGTAATTGGCAATAAACAGCCTTTGAGCGTCTTCTGACAAGTGAGAGCGAATTTCTGGAGATAAATCGCTGGGGTTTTCGAGTTGTCCAGTACGCTTGCGGGGTAAGGGAGTTTCATTAGTATGGATTTCCTCACCACCAGCACTTTCGAGCAGTAGCTGAATTTCACCAGATTTATCAGTTGGAACTTCTACGGCTACTAGAAATTCTCCGGCTTCAATTCGAGTTTGATAAACTGCGGCTTTGTCTTCTGGGATGCCTAGCGCTACAAATGCCGAGACTAAACCTGCTCCTGCGCTGCCTGCGATCGCGCCACTAGCTGCACCCAGTAAAGCAGCACCCAACGGCCCTGCTGCCACAACTGTACCAATAAAAGGAACAAACAGCACTCCCACTCCACTAAGTAAAGCAAGAGCAGAACCAAACAACGAACCAAAGATCGCACCTTGCTTTAGTCCACCTAAGATCACATCTTTCTTGGTGATGAAGCCAGCGATTTTTGTTTCTGAGTGAAAGTTTTGACCGATTACTGAAATATCGTCGCGGGGAATTCCCCGATCAAGCAAACGGCGAATCACATCATCAATTTGTTCGCGGTTTTTGAAAATAGCGGATATACTGCGCTCTACATTAGAGCTAGATTGCTGTGAGGCTGCTGTATCTATGGCAGTCATTTATTAGTTAAACCTTCTAATTAATCGTTACTTACTCTAGCAATAGCAATCTCCTAGCCTCATTACTTCACCCATAGGGTTGATTCTATTGTTGTCTATTTTGCTACAAATATTTGATATTATTCTGCTACTTGCTTTAAGTGCTTTCTTGGCTCAGTTAGGGTGTTTATAAATTGTATAGATTGGCGGAATGTCAATACTTATTAGTTCGAGATGAACAGGAAAGCTTGCTTATAAGTTCACTACTCGCTTAACGAAAGCGATCGCGCCTCAACTTTATTTTGTCGGTAAAAAATTTGGATTTAGAACTTGATCTTTGAGCCAATAGGGACAAGCAAGGGGAAATATTTTTAGTGGGAGTCCAGTTTCATCCGCAGCGTCTTCTTTGGCATCCATGTAGCACTCTGGTAAAACTGTTTCAATGTGTACTGCAAGTACAGGGTACTTGCGAATTAGGCGACCAATCTGTTTCCTAGCTTCTTTAATCGTTCCTAGCCAACTACTACGTTTTTCCTCTTGATAGTGCCATTTGAGCAGGTGCATCAGTAATCTGGTTAGCTGAATTTCGATTGCGTCACGATGCCTGTTACCCAAGTCTTTTACTTCCTCAACCAAGTTAGCTAGATCCAATTCCTCATATCGTTGCTGTTCTAGCAAGAGTGCTTGTTCGTCTGACCAAGCAACAAAGTCTTTTTCATATAATGAGAAATCTAACTTTTCTGCCACAACTTTAGGTGCAATCCGATTTGATGCTAGCGATAACTTTTGTTCAGTTCGATTTGATAAATCAAAATTAGCTAAATCCTCGTCACTCTTTTTGTTTAGTTCTTCTGTCACGTGACTGCTTCTTAATTAGGATGTAGATGTTCCTACACATTAAGTTGACTACCTTGAGTGTTATTTTCAAAGTAGAAACAAAACCCTTTTTTCCAGGATCTATTGCATTTTTAGTAACAGAATAGGAATAGCAATCCTTAGCCTTGATAATTTCATTCTTCATAAGCGATCACATATGAAGGCTGCAATAACTAAACCTTTTTCTGTGCAGTCAGATTAAAAACGCCACCACATATGTTGTAATCGGCTGAGAATCCCTGTAACGAGTGATAGCAGAATTAACAGCCAAATAACTCCGCCAGGAATAAATGTCAGCAGTCCAAAGCCTCTTAACAGCCAAACAGCTATTGTAATTCCCAAAATAATGCCGAAGGTCTGCGTTAATACGCGCTCTTTAGACCTGCGAGATTGGCTCATCTACACATCCTCTCAACCACTATCAGTCGTACTTTAAATCATACCTCTGTCACTGTTTCTCCTTCTTCGCCTGAGTCCCTCTGTCAGTTAGTGTATAAATTCTTCTTGGAACCTTTACACGAACTTTACTATCTCTTTACACAGCTGTGAGTAAATTGGGCAATAGAAGCAGTTATAGTGACTGCTTAATGGTAACTATCGACACATAAAGCAGCATTCATAGTGGTTGAGGAGTGGTTGAGCTAATATGACTGCATTTTCTTCGTTAGATTCAATTAATTTAGTCTCAGACATTGGCTTGAGCCAGCACAAGCAAAGAGCGCTTTTGCAAGGTGAGATTTTGGTACAAACGCGATCGCATTCCGCTTGGGGTGGTGCTGTAACTGCACAAATGTATTTACCACTAACGCGATCGCGTGTTTGGCAGCAAGTAACCGATTACCCCCGTTGGGTAAAATTTTTTCCTGATGTCACCAAAAGCCAAGTTTTAAGCCGAAAAGAACAAATACGCCTATATCAAGCTGCTCAAAAAAGTTTTTTCTTTTTAACTGCTCAAGTTGAAGTCTACCTAAATATTGTGGAGGTGATGCAGCAACAAATTCAGTTTCGTCTCGAACAAGGCACTTTTACTGATTTTGCGGCAGACTTAAAGCTGCAAGATTGTGGTGCGGGTACTTTGCTTACTTATGCTGTCCAAGCAACACCTAATATCCCCATCCCGACAGTTTTCATTCAACAAGCAATGAATTTAGAATTACCAGCAAATATGCGGCAAATGCGTCAAGTTTTGTGTGCGGAGTGAGAGAGAAGAAGTGAGTAGTGAAGAAGTGAGTAGTGAGTAGTAATTAATATTCACTCACCACTTTTCACTCATCACTCACCACTTTTTACTGAACTGTTAACAACTCCGATGGCAAACGCTTAAAGGCAAGACGCTCGTTTTCTACATCTACAAAAATAGTGTCGCCTTCGTTGAATTCGCCGCGTAAAATTGCTTTGGCGATCGCAGTCTCCAACTCTCGCTGAATTGCTCGCTTTAAAGGACGCGCACCAAAAACTGGGTCGTATCCTACTTCTGCTAAAAAGTCAAGAGCAGCATCAGAAAGCTTCAGCGACATTTTGCGATCTGCCAGTCGCTGTTCTAGGCGCTGAATTTGTAGCTGGACAATGTGCCGCAGCTCGTGTTTTTGTAGAGCATGGAAGATAATAATCTCGTCAATGCGGTTAAGGAACTCTGGACGGAAACTATTTCGCATCGCCTCCATCACGCGGCTCCGCATCTCTTCATAGCGCGAGTCATCCCCCGCCAAATCTAGGATGTAAGAAGAACCGATGTTGCTAGTCATGATGATGATGCTGTTCTTGAAGTCTACAGTATGACCTTGAGCATCAGTCACGCGCCCATCATCGAGAATTTGCAGCATGATGTTGAAGACATCTGGGTGCGCCTTTTCGATTTCGTCGAACAAAATTACGGCGTAGGGACGGCGGCGAATTGCTTCGGTTAGTTGACCGCCTTCGTCGTAACCTACGTATCCCGGCGGCGCACCAATTAGCCTGGAAACGGCGTGTTTTTCCATGTACTCAGACATATCAATCCGCACTAAGGCATCTTCAGTGTCGAATAGATATGCAGCCAGCGCTTTTGCAAGTTCGGTTTTACCAACGCCAGTAGGGCCAAGGAAAATAAAGCTAGCAGTTGGGCGATTTGGATCAGCAAGCCCAGCGCGCGATCGCTGAATTGCATCCGCAACAGCCGTAACAGCTTCATCTTGTCCAATTACGCGGCGGTGCAGTTCATCTTCCAAGTGCAGCAATTTCTCTTTCTCAGTTTCAACTAGCTTGCTGATGGGAATTCCTGTCCACTTAGAAATTACTTCCGCGATATCAGCTTCGGTAACTTCTTCACGCAGCAAGGATTGACCACTTGTTTGAGCTTGTGTTAGTTGAGCTTCAGCAGTTTCTAGTTGGCGGTGCAAATCAGTTAACTTGCCGTATTTCAGTTCAGCTGCTTTGTTGAGATCGTAGTCGCGTTCCGCTTGCTGAACTTCAACATTTATCCGGTCAATTTCTTCTTTGAGTGACTGAATTTTGTTGATAATGTCCTTCTCAGACTGCCATTGAGTATCTAGGGTGCGTTGGTGTTCTTTAAGATCGGCAAGTTCTTTTTCTAACCTTTCTAGCCGTTCTCTAGACGCTGCACTGGTTTCTTTTTGCAGCGACAGTCGCTCCATTTCTAGCTGAAGAATTTTACGATCAATTTCGTCGAGTTCTTCAGGTTTGGAGGTAATCTCCATTTTGAGCCGCGCTGCTGCTTCATCTACTAAGTCAATTGCTTTGTCTGGTAGAAAGCGATCGCTAATATACCGAGCTGACAGTGTGGCTGCTGCAACTAAAGAACTGTCAGAGATTTTGACTCCATGATGAACTTCATACCGCTCTTTCAAGCCGCGTAGAATCGAAATAGTATCTTCCACATTCGGCTGATCGATGTACACCTGCTGGAAGCGGCGTTCTAAGGCTGCATCTTTTTCAATGTACTTGCGGTACTCGTCTAGAGTTGTAGCACCAATACAGCGCAGTTCACCCCGCGCTAACATTGGCTTCAGCAAGTTTCCGGCATCCATCGCGCCTTGGGTAGCACCTGCGCCGACAACTGTGTGAATTTCGTCAATGAAGAGAATAATGTTGCCGCCAGAATCGGTAACTTCTTTGAGTACAGCTTTTAAGCGCTCTTCAAATTCACCCCGAAACTTAGCACCAGCAATTAAAGAACCCATATCGAGGGCAATTAGCTTACGATCTTTGAGTGACTGCGGTACATCTCCAGCGACAATTCGCTGCGCTAGTCCTTCAGCGATCGCAGTTTTTCCCACACCGGGTTCGCCAATCAGCACTGGGTTATTTTTGGTACGGCGCGAAAGAATCTGTATTGTACGGCGAATTTCGTCATCGCGTCCAATCACGGGATCAAGCTTACCTTGTCGGGCAGCTTCCGTGAGATCGCGCCCATATTTTTCCAGTGCTTCGTATTTGCCTTCTGGATTTTGATCGGTCACTTTTTGACTCCCACGAATTTGTTTAATAGTATTTTTTAGCTTCGCTTCGTCTAAGCCAAATTCTTGAAATAAGCTTTTACCAAAGCGATCGTCGTTAGCGTAAGCCAGTAATAAATGCTCAATTGAGATAAATTCGTCGCCAAACTCTTGGCGATATGCTTCTGCTTTATCTAACAGCATATCTAGGCTGCGTCCCAAATAAACGGAACTACCGCTACCTGAAACTTTAGGCTGACGCTGAATAAATTGCTCAGTGCGATCGCGTAGTTTTTGGGTGCTAATCCCAAGTTTAGTAAAAATACTACTGGCTAGCCCTTCTTGTTCTAACAGCGATTTCAGCAAATGCTCTGTTTCAATCTGCTGTTGCTGGACTGCCTTGGCGATATCTGGGGTATGCGCGATCGCTTCCCAGGCTTTTTCGGTAAATTGATTGGGGTTGGTTGGTTGCATTCGTTATCCCCTCTTAAGCGTGTGTAAAGTTTTGAAGCCCAGAAACACAGAGAAATTTGATGCGTTACTCTGGTTTACTTGTCTCTATCGCCATTGTAGAAAGACACGGATGATTTGTTGGATCGGTGTTTACGCCAAAAGTGGTCAAAATACCCACCCCTACTCATTTTTCTAATTTCTCTTGAAACAAAATATATGTATCAATTTGATTTGTGTAACTCAAAAGATACTTGTTTTGATCCAGCCCGAATTACAAATCGAGCATTACTCCTGGATAGGCGTTAGCCCTTGGCAATGCTTTTACTACTAACACCTAGCACTCGGTTTCTTATGTTTGCCTCTACGGAGGGAGCTTTTGATTAACCTTTTATAATTCTTTGTTAACATTTTGTTAATCTCCCTTTCTAGATAGATGTCAAAAATTAGGTATCAAAAATACTTTAATACGAACAATAAAGAGCTATTTACCCAACTAAAGAGTTAAATTTAATACTAATGATTCCCAAAAATACGATATTCAAATCTAAGAATACGGTTTTGCGACAGCAGAGGGCAGGATTAAAATCAAACTTGATTCATCAATGCAAAATACTGCTCCCTACTTTGTTAAAGATTTATCTACCGTTAGTGTGGATTCTGGTAATCATTAAGTGGCAAAACATAATTCCAACAGAAAATCTTACAAAAGACCCCTTAGCAGTTGCAGATAACCCCTTTTACTTTGGGATTCTCTCTCAAGTTGGTGCTTTGTTTTGGTGTTCTTGTGCAGCTATTTGTTTTTTCTCTACTATACTATTAACAAAAATCCATCAAACAAAATTAATTCTGTTCTTTTTCTTCTCAGGCTGTCTCACTACAGCTTTATTACTAGATGATTTATTTTTGTTACATGAATTTGTTTTACCAACTTATCTAAAAATACCTGAAAAAGTAGTTTATTTAATTTATGTAATTTTTGTGTTTCTTTACCTAATAAACTTTAGAAGAATAATTCAAAGTACAGAATTTATTGTATTAGTACTTGCCTTTGCCTTCTTTGGATTTTCTGTTTCTATAGATAGTAGTTTAATTTCTATTCCCAAAAGTTGGATTGGAAACAAAGACATATATTTTATCGAAGATGGCTCTAAGTTCTTAGGCATCATCAGTTGGTTTACTTACTTCATCAGAACCTGCTTGATACAAATAGAACAGGGGTGGTATCAGCGAGTAAAGATTACTGAATAAAAGTGGTTATTGCTTAATATGTTTTAGTTCGACAATAGCCAATAGAGGAAAATTTAAGGCATCATAACCAACGGGTTAGCTAATTCTACATCGCTTAATCAATAAATTGTAGTGTCATAACTTATGCAAAAAAAACAAAAATTTCCTTACCTTGTTGGTTCTAAATGGACAGCGCAGCAAAAAGTAGATGGCTGGCGACATTTTCAGGTCGTCAATCGTAAAAACGAAGATAAGTGGGTATTTGCAGAAATGGTTGCTGCTTGCGATCCTAATGTGCGTTTCTGGCTTAATGCCAAATTATTAAAAAACGCCTCACAGTGGCAAGCTGGCTGGCAATCTTTAAAAGAAATTGCGGCAGAGGAAGTCTCTTAGTGGATTAAGTCAATGAATAATTATTTGTGCTAAAAGCAGGCGATCGCTTTGTTGATCTAAGTATGCCTGCGTAACTTCTATAATTAGCTATCGAGTTTTTACTGGTACCTGCGGTTAATTTTGTCAACTGCTAGAACTTTATAAAAGTTTATACATAAATAGAAAGTTAATCATTTTTAACATAAGGCAAGAGCGATCGCTCTTATCCACCCTTAAATGCTGCTATTTGCTTACAGGTTTAGCTTTGAGGATTGGCTAGAGTTAAATATTTCGTGTCCAAAAATCCAGAAAATTCTTTTAATTGCTTAGTGCTAATTCTCCTTAGCTCTTTAGATGTAAGGCTTTGACGCTAGTCTTGCAACAGATTTTGAGATTAGCTTGTGTGAAATTAGCACTTTTAAGACTTGGTTCAAAGTAATCACAAGGAGTTCAAGGATTTTAGTAAAGATATTTTTTGCATTTTGTACCTTATTTTATACATTTAGTTATATAAAAACTGATAGATAAGGTTTAATAGAGCTTTAAAGGATTAAATAGACTAAATAAACCCTTTGCATATTTTTCAGTGATATTGCTTAGTTTTAAGCTACACATTGACTAAAACCCCCCTTTCTTTTCTCCAGAAGTTGAACAATAATGCATTGAAAGAGATAACCAATGGGAATAAGTAGGGTAGTTGAAGCGCCTTCTTTAGCCCAAATAATAACCAAGCAACGATAGGAGCCAACTAAAAGTGAAACTTGCAGTTTACGGAAAAGGCGGCATCGGCAAATCGACAACTAGCTGTAATATCTCAGTCGCCCTCGCCAAGCGCGGCAAGAAAGTCCTGCAAATTGGCTGCGATCCAAAGCACGACAGCACCTTTACGCTTACTGGTTTTTTGATTCCTACGATTATCGACACTCTTCAGGAAAAAGACTATCACTACGAAGATGTCTGGCCCGAAGATGTAATTTACAAAGGTTATGGCGGTGTTGATTGCGTCGAAGCTGGTGGCCCTCCAGCTGGTGCAGGTTGCGGCGGCTATGTCGTCGGCGAAACAGTGAAGCTACTAAAGGAATTAAACGCCTTTGATGAGTACGATGTCATTTTGTTTGATGTACTTGGAGACGTTGTTTGTGGAGGGTTTGCAGCACCGCTTAACTATGCCGATTACTGCATGATTGTGACAGACAACGGTTTTGACGCGCTGTTTGCCGCTAACCGTATTGCCGCTTCAGTAAGAGAAAAAGCTCGGACTCACCCCCTACGTCTAGCTGGCTTAATTGGCAACCGCACAGCCAAGCGGGACTTGATTGAAAAATATATCGAAGCAGTACCGATGCCAGTGCTAGAGGTATTGCCACTAATTGAGGACATTCGGGTTTCCCGTGTCAAGGGCAAAACTTTGTTTGAGATGGCAGAGTCCGATCCAGCGCTTAATTACGTCTGCGATTACTACCTTAATATTGCCGACCAGATTCTGGCGCGGCCTGAAGGCGTTGTCCCAAATGATACTCCTGATCGGGAATTATTCTCATTGTTGTCTGACTTCTACCTCAACCCGACTCCTCCAGCTGTCACAAGTAAGGAAGAGGAACTAGACTTGATGATGGTTTAAGCAGTCTAGTCAGGATGAGGGATAAAGAAGATGGCTTTTTTTGATGATTTAAAAACTTCGTTAAAGCAAAAGTGGTTGCAGTTTTTTCAGATTAATCGTTTCTGGCTTACCTTGCAAATGGAGGCGGAATCTGTTTACACCCCTGATGGTGGTAGACGACCATCTTCTTCTCTCATTTTGGGAGTCGTCACAGCACTAGAACCGCAGCTAGCTGAGTTAATGTTGCCGTTTTCTCAACTGAATCCAGATGCAGATGTTCTGATTGATGTATTGGAGTTAAATTTTGCGCCGGACTTGTTGTTAGGCGATCGCTTCAACTCACAGATAATGTCAGGGGAACTCAGCGACGACCTTATAATTGAAGCACTGACTAATTTAGATCCGGCTGATTTGAGTGAGTCGCTTGATCAAATGACGGACGAAGTGGTGTTAGTACAGACTGCTGATGAATCTGTGATGGTAATGAGTCCAGCTGAGGTAGCTGTATTAGCAGATGCGTACGCTGGAAGCGTCGGCGAAGCCATCGCGTCCGAGTTCGGTCAGATGGCGGACGAAATGGTGTTAGTACAGACTGATGACGAGTCTGTGATGGCGCTGGATTTAGACGAGGCGGCTGCATTGGCTGATCAAATGCCGCTTGAGGATATGGCAGACGAAGTGGTGTTAGTCCAGATTGACGACGAGTCTGTGATGGCGCTGGATTTAGACGAGGCGGCTGCATTGGCTGAGGCGATGGCATTCGACAATGAAACCGCTCAAGCTATGGCTGAAGAAACATCACCTCAAGAAGCTATGGATTTCAGTGTTCACCAGTCAGATGAAGAGTTGATGCCAAGTGCGGACGAGCAAACTGAATCTGACGATGTGTTGTCAGATGCCTGGGTTGACGAGCCGAGTTTAACTTCTGAGCAGCTAAACAACCAAAAATCAAGTACAGAAAAGCAATCCGCAGACGACGAAATTTCCCGTTTATTTCCCAACCTTTAATTACTACCGATCAATTAAATTTAGGGGTTGATTTCACCAACCTAAGCGGTTAACTCCTAAATTTGTTCTGCCTTCTGAGCTTTAAATACCAAGGGGAGAAAATTTATATGACTATTGCTCAACCTGACAGTTTAAATTTTGAGTGTGAAACTGGGAACTACCACACATTTTGCCCAATTAGCTGCGTGGCATGGCTATACCAGAAAATTGAAGATAGCTTCTTTTTGGTAATTGGTACGAAGACTTGTGGCTATTTCTTGCAAAATGCTATGGGGGTGATGATTTTTGCTGAACCCCGCTATGCAATGGCAGAACTGGAAGAAGGTGATATTTCAGCGCAACTGAATGATTATGAAGAGTTGAAGCGGTTGTGCGATCAAATTAAGCGCGATCGCAACCCTAGTGTAATTGTTTGGATTGGCACTTGCACAACAGAAATCATCAAGATGGATTTGGAAGGTTTAGCTCCCAGGCTAGAAGCTGAAATTGGCATCCCAATTGTAGTAGCTCGTGCCAATGGTCTAGATTATGCCTTCACTCAAGGAGAAGATACTGTTTTAGCAGCAATGGCGGCACGTTGTCCAGATAAATCGCCACTAGCTGAAGCTGAGAAAAACGAACGCAATGCTATTTCTAAGCTACTCAACTTCGGTCGCAAAAAAGAAGATGTAGCAACAGCAGAAGCCGAATATGTCGATCATCCTCCGTTCGTGCTTTTCGGTTCTCTCCCTGATCCTGTTGTCACTCAGCTAACTTTAGAACTGAAAAAACAAGGGATAAAAGTTTCCGGCTGGCTGCCTGCGAAGCGTTACACTGAACTGCCAGTATTAGAAGAAGGTTACTACGTTTCTGGTGTCAACCCCTTCCTTAGCCGCACTGCTACAACTTTGATGCGCCGCCGCAAGTGCAAATTAATCGGCGCACCCTTCCCCATTGGTCCCGATGGTACACGCGCTTGGATTGAAAAAATCTGCTCGGTATTCGGAATTGAACCTAAAGGGTTGGATGAGCGGGAAGCGCAAATCTGGGCAAGTATGGAAGACTATTTGCAGCTAATTCGTGGTAAATCTGTGTTTTTCATGGGAGACAACTTGCTAGAAATATCTCTAGCGCGGTTCCTAGTGCGTTGCGGCATGACAGTACCAGAAATTGGTATTCCTTACATGGATAAGCGCTATCAAGCGGCAGAATTGGCGCTGCTAGAGAAGACTTGCCATGAGATGAATGTACCATTGCCTACAATTGTCGAAAAACCAGATAATTACAATCAAATTCAGCGGATTAAACAACTAACTCCTGATTTGGTAATTACTGGCATGGCTCACGCCAATCCACTAGAAGCACGAGGGATTAATACTAAGTGGTCGGTAGAGTTCACGTTTGCTCAGATTCACGGCTTTACAAATGCGCGTGACATCTTAGAACTGGTGACTCGTCCCTTGCGCCGGAATAATTCTCTTAAGGATCTAGGTTGGGAGAAGTTGGTGAAGGAAGAAGCTAAAGTCTAAGTTCTGGATTTAATGAATTGATTTCTAGGGGTACGGTATGTTGTACCCCTATTTTTATTGATGGCTGGAATTAAGCGTGAATTAAATTTAGACGGCAGACACATTACCAAGCATTTACCAGACACGCCGCAGATGCAAAGACTATTGCAAAAAGAGGGAGTAGCTCATGTCTTCAATGATCAAGCGACGATGTGATCAGAGTTGCTCAAGCCATCATAGAAAATGGGGAGTTTACAGGCATCATTCGTAACCACGAACGTTTGGTTACAGAATTAGTGCTGATGGCAGTCGAATTCCCCTCTACTATGGTGAAATTAAACTGAGTGGAGAAAGATATCATGTTATACCAAATCCGGGTATTATAACCACGATAAGATTAGAAAAAGTCTATTTTGAGAAAATAATGCCGAAAAAAGTAAAGTTAGTTAATCATCTTAATTCAGAAGAACTTAAAGAAAAATATATC
>JAHHHE010000079.1 GCA_019359535.1 Gloeocapsa sp. UFS-A4-WI-NPMV-4B04 | reverse complement strand
GAGAACACTCTGCTGGCGTTGAGACAAGGTAATGGCGGGAGGTTTGGGGTGCGGCAAGGGGATTGTCTGAGCGCGACTATCCCTTCATCTTAACCTGACGGATTATTTCAGCCGAGCTGCACTAGTCATCTCGTCAGGTATGAGGCTTTTAGGGAGATGTTGTAAAGGTGTCGATATAGCATTAAATTGATCAGCCAAACTCGGCACGATTAATAAATAACCCAATTACAATATCATGCATAATAATTGTCTTAGAAAAGCAAATCGTTTTACGTGCTAATCGTTTAATTCGTGTTCGTAGGTTTAAATGTTTATTTTCTATTTTTTGTGTATTTTGTTTACCAATTTCATGCTTTGATGCGTCTAAATGACGTTCATCTGCTGCCCAATCATCAGTGTAAAAGCGGTTGATACCAAAAGGCAACAACAGCGCTTTCAACTGCAGAAAAACTTCATCTTTCCGCGTCCCAAAGACCAAGCTAAGACTTTTCCGCTTGTGCGCGAGTAGGGCGTGCCACAACCACCTTTGATTCGCTTTTTTTCCGACGAAACTCCACATATAATCTAGCTCAGATTCTCTTTCTATCTCTATTTCCTCATTTGGTTTAACCAGACAGATATCAACGGCTACTGACTCTAAATTTAATTGCTCTAAAACTACTAGATTTACTTGTTGTAGTTGAGTTTGCTTTTTTTTAATTCTTTGATAACAGTGCTAGTACTAAGGTGCAATACTCGTGCTGTATCTCGAATTCTACTTCCATTAATCGGCATGTCTACAATCTGCTCTTTTATTTTCTTGGATTGACCTGGATACGCATAATCTAAAATAAATGTTCGACCATTACAAGGTTGTTCTCGACATTGATATCGTTGCTTCCTTTGCCGAGTCTTACCATTGTTAACAATATCTATTCCCTGACAATCAGGACAATGCAGTGATTGTGTAATCATGGCTCCTCTTGATACAGTTGATGCTACTATTTTTCCAAGCGGAGGTTAGTATATCAACACCTCTACAACTGTAGTGCCTTTGCCCAATGTGGAACTGAGTGCGATATTCTCGCCAGTATTCCATCGCAATCAGCAGTTGGTCTTCGACTCCAAACTTGCTTTGTCCGCCTCGTTTCCCTTTGCGAGTGAGCTTCGGTTTGAGAATCTCGACCATTTTCTCAAAGGTTTCACGGCGCACACCGCACTTGCGTTTGAATGATTTTGGCGGCAGATGTTGAATACGATCATACATTTGACCAGGCTCCTGATCAAGGTTCTAACCCTCCTTTCAGGGCTTCACCTTGCTGCTCAGGATTCGTGCAGGAGGTCTATTGTCAATTTCTTTGGATTCTAGGAATTGCTAGTATCTCTTCACAACAGCCATTTTCCTGTTCTTTTGAGGTGCCCTCAAGAACAGATTCCAAATAACGCTGAAGACGCAAAAAATCAGGATGGTAGCGGTCTCGATACTGAGCATCTGAGATTTGTACCTCTTCCACAATTCGTCCAGGACTATCACCGACAACGACTAAATTTTGCCCTAGCAAAATCGCCTCTTCTACATTGTGTGTCACCAGGATCATTGTTGTATTCATCTCACTCCAGAGCGCAAGCAGAAATTCTTGCAAGCGTCGTCTTAATTGAACATCTAGAGCAGAAAATGGTTCATCTAGAAGAAGAACTGTTGGCTTGACGACGATTGATCGAGCAATAGCGACTCGTTGCCTCATTCCGCCTGACAACTGATGAGGATATAACTTACGAGCATGGAATAATCCGACTGTATCCAAAATTTCGTGAACTAAATGCTTATACTTTCCTGGCTTCTCGCCCTTAATTTTGAAGCCGAATCCGACGTTCTGTTCAACAGCCATCCAGGGGTATAAATTGTGATCTTGAAAGATCATGCCGATATCAGGAGTATTACCTTTTAAAGGGTGCCCATTAAAAAGAACCTTGCCTGATGATGAAGGGAGAAATCCACCTAGCAACTTTAGCAAAGTTGATTTACCTCCTCCAGACTGTCCCAAAATCGTCACAAATGTTCCTTTGCAAATCTCAAGGTTAATGTCAGCAAGTACGACAGTTTCCTGCTTATGACTCCCTCGAAAGCTTTTAGAGAGGTTTCGGCAAGATAGAACAGTCGGCAGAGCTTCTATTAGTTTCATACTTTCCACCAGAAAAACTTTCGCTGAATTAAAAGCAGCAGACGGTCAACGGCAAATCCAGAAATGCCAATGATGCAAATGCCTAAGAGAATCAAGTTGCTGTTAAACAAATTGCGACCCGTCATCACAACCGAACCCAGCCCGTCGCGCAGTCCTGTCATCTCCGCCGCAAGAACAGCCATCCAAGCAGCAATAAAGTTGAGTCGTAGAAGTGTAAATACGCTGGGTAATACAGCTGGCATCACAACCATCCGCCACACATTGAACCGATTGCCTGCCAAGTTTCTGGCTGTAATCAGTAGATTCTCAGGAATCCGCTTAATTTCTGCTACGGTTGCAATAGTTAGAGTAAAGAAGACCCCCATAAACACGATAAAGATTGCAGTGAGGTTGCTAATACCAAAAACAACCAGCGCAAGCGGAACCCAAGCGATCGGAGCGATCGGAGCAATTACTCCTAGCACTGGAAGGATAAACAGTTCAGCCCACTCCGAAAGACTGATGAGCATTCCACAAACGATCGCAGCTAAAAACGCGATGGTCATTCCAGCGAATACCCGAAACAGAGTGACGAAGACAGACTGGTAGATCGATGTAGATTGAGAACCTAAGCCGATTTTAAAGTCGCTCTCAAACAGAACTGGAAGAAATTTAGAGGGGGGAGGAAGTACTTGAGTCAGGGGATTAGCAGGATTGAAGCCGACCAACTCCCAGATGCAAATGAGTACAAAACAGGAAAACATTCCGCAAATCATTGGAAGGCTCCAGCCCCTCCACCGCTGCCAGACTTGATTGATCGTCATTGCTATTTTGCCCTATTACCTGGTTATAAGGAATGCTGTTGAATGTTTCATCACTTTTCTAACTTCTCGATGATGGAGACATCGAAAATTTTACTCGCGGGGACATCAACTTTGATGTATTTCAGCTTTACCATTTCATCAACAACACCTTGAACTGCTTTCAAGTCAGGAGTAAAGGTAATGGGAGCAGGCTGAGTTTCAAATGCTTTCAGCAATACTTTGTCGTCAACTCGATAATAATTACCGCCTTTGAGCAGAGAGATAGCTTCTTGAGGATTTTCGTTGATGATCTTAGCTGCACACTGCATTCCCTTGAGGTACGATTCAACCACTTGAGGTCGCCCCGTTAAAGTTTTGTCCAGCACACTAACAACAGTATTGGGCGTATTAGGCGACCAAATTTTGGCATTGTCAGTGACAACAGTGGCTGAACCATTCTCGACAAACTGAGTGGTATAAGGCTTGATATGGCTGAGCATATCCACTTTGTCAAGCTTAAAAGCATCGACCATCGCTAGCAGGTCATCGAAATAAACCATTTCAAAGTCGTTGACAGAGAGATCCTCTTTCTCAAAAGTATCCAGCAGGATCAGTTCTAGTGTGTCACCTCTAAGAGTCGCGATCTTTAGCTTCTTACCAGGATTGTCCTTAACGTATCTAGCTAAACCTTCGGCTGATTTGATTTTGTATTGACTTTTGGCGATGACCTGCATAACTCCCCATCCACCCGCCGCCGAAATCGTTTTGATGGGTACACCACTACTTGCAGCAAAGAAGGGCAATGTAAAAGGGTTGATATTGAAATCGATTGCACTACCTGCCAAGGCAGCGTTATTATCTCCTGGATTGGTAAAAGCAACTGTTTCAACCGCAAGTCCGTTCTGCTTAAAGCACCCAGACTCAACACCCACAAATAAAGGAGCCATATCTAGGGCAACTAGATGTCCAACCTTGACAGGCGTTAGCGGTTGGGCAGTAGTACCGCCGAATGGTTGACTGCTTGAAGCGGTATCTGTCGATGTTGTACTGCCACAGGAAGCAAGGACGAAACTGATACAAGAAAGAACTAGAAGATTCCTAATCCACATTGCTTAACCCTTCCTACTTAAATCATGAGAAACCGGAAGCTGTGTAAACCTTGCTGCTCTACTTTTGCATCCAGTTCCGGTATTTAGATTTGCTTACTGATTAGCTATCAACTAAGTTAATTTACAAAAGCAACAAGTTTTGTAGCTTTGCACACGGAATCAGTAATAAAACCTTCCTCATGTTAGCGATTCAACAATTGGGACTCTATTAAGTTGCTCATTCGCTAATGAGTAGGGTAGGATCTCAGGCAAGGCTGCTTGGATCATGATGTTAAGTGAAAAATGATTCTGAATGGGATGAAAGGACATGACTTTAGAGTTCAATATTCAATCAACAGCATTGCTGCTAATTGATTTTCAGCGAGATTTTTTGCAGGGAGAGGTTCTTCAGACTGTTGGGGCATCCGACGTTCTTCATAAAGCAGAGAAGGTTCTAGCCGTAGCTAGAGCAGCAGAAATACCGATTATTCATACTAAGGAAGTTCATCGTGAGCAGATGGTAGATTTTGGACGTGAACTAGATGGTGCAGAACCTGTTCACTGTCTGGAGAATCGCCCAGGCACGGATTTTCATCCTGCTTTATATCCTATTGATGGAGAGTTTATGATCGAGAAGCGTCGGTACAGTGCTTTTTTTGCAACAGACCTGGATTTGCTGCTACGAGGGCTAAAAGTAGATACGTTAATTATGATGGGGACACTAACTAATGTTTGTGTTCATTACGCCGCAGTTGATGCCCATCAGCACGACTACTTTTTCTACGTAATTGAAGATTGTTGTGCAGGCTCGGACTGGGACGCGCATGAGTCAGCTCTCAAGGCAATGGAATATTTGCAGCGAAGAGCTAGAATCACTCACTTAGATTTTGTTTCATCGGTTACAGATCTTAGATTGACCTCTTGCCTAGTTGGTGCTGCTTCTGAGGAACTTAAACCGCTCGATTTACCGATCGCCTAGAAATCGATTCAAAAATGTGTACATTTCTTCTACAATCTGCTGTAACCAATAATTCTGTCTCTGATCAACTTTCAAATTTTACCGCCAAGTATTATGAGTTCTCATAGCCAACACTCTGAATCTGATATTGCTCTCCGCGTTAAGGCAATTGAGTCACTCCTTGTCGAAAAGGGGATTATTGATCCAGCAACTATTGATATGATTATTGATGCTTATGAGCATCGCATTGGACCTCACAATGGAGCGCGAATTGTTGCCAGAGCCTGGGTTGATCCTAACTTCAAACAGCGATTGCTTACAGATGGCACAAGTACCATTGCAGAGTTAGGTCTAGCAGGATTTTCTAGTGAACACATGATTGTAGTGGAAAATACGCCAGAAGTTCACAACCTAATTGTTTGCACGTTATGCTCTTGCTATCCGTGGGCGATTCTGGGTTTACCGCCAACTTGGTATAAATCTTTTGCCTATCGCTCTCGTGCAGTGATTGATCCTCGTGGTGTTCTACGTGAATTCGGTTTAGAGATATCGAATCATGTAGAGGTAAGAGTTTGGGACAGCAACGCAGATTTACGCTATTTGGTTTTGCCCGAACGCCCGCTGGGTACAGAGACGATGACTGAAGCAGCCCTTACATCTCTTGTTACCCGTAATGCAATGATCGGCACAGCAAAGGTTCAAGTGCCAACTCCTCCTGAACTCGTCGCTTAGGGAAACAAATAATGAATGGTCCTCATGATTTAGGTGGGATGCATAATTTAGGAGCAATTCCGATCGAGGTGAATGAACCTGTGTTTCATTCCGAGTGGGAAGCGAAGGTGTTCGCAATGAGTTTTGCTACCTTTAAGAACTATTTTCCTGTGGACGAAACTCGTCATGCTTGTGAGCGAATGCCGCCGGGTCAATATCTAAGTTCTAGCTACTACGAGCGCTGGCTATATGCTCTGGAATTACTACTAAATGAACATCACCTTGTAACAAAAGAGGAAATTGAAGAATGGTTGGCTCAGTTCGCTCATTCACAGACCTCTTCCAAAGCGGATTAGAATACATCATGTAGAGCAGATTTATGGAACTTGAGACTAGCAATGAGTGTATGACGGTTGAACAAGCCAAGGAACTTCTTCGCAATGGCATCAACTGTCAGATAGATAGCAATGAACCTGGTCAGTTCAAGGTGGGAGATCAGGTACGAGCTAAAGTTATCCATGTACAGAACTATACTCGCTTACCTCGCTACATTAGAGGCAAAGTTGGAATGATCGTGAAGGACTATGGAATTTATGTTTTTCCTGATGCTGTTGGTATGCGTTTAGGTACAAAACCTCAGCATATCTATAGTGTGCGCTTTACTGCTCAGGAGATATGGGGATCTGATGCTTCTGCTAAAGACGCGCTCTACATTGACCTATTTGATGATTATCTAGAATCTGTTTAAAGCTATGAATGACTCTCCTCAATCTTCGTTTGAACTAGCCGTTGACCAGAATGAAATTGTATTTCAAGCTCCCTGGCAAGCTCACGCTTTTGCATTAGTTAACCAACTTGCCGCAGCTCACTACTGCACTTGGTCAGAGTGGACAAACTATTTGGTGAATGAAATTTCTGCTGCTGAACAAGAGGCTCCTGGAACAAATGCTTACTGTAAACAATGGGTTTATGCTTGCGAAAAGCTGCTGATTGAGAAACAACTTCTGGAGCCAGAAGCGATTCAGAGAAGACTTACAGAGTTAATTTCTGCTCAAGAAATTAACCAACATCAACACGGCTGAACAGGCAGTGCTATTCTATTCCAAAAAACTGAAGTTCATTAGTTGTATTACCTGCTGTATCACTTCTTTCAAGATGCAGGCTCGCCCTTAAGTGCGATTGAAATACCGAGTGTAGAGATCGACGTAATTCTGGATTTTGCTCTGTGTCAAACCCTATCTTTGACTCCGCTTGTAAGCGATCGCCTAGAAGAACTACCAACTTCTTGACCGCAAGCATCGAGGAAGCGATCTTGGTACACAAGTTCTTTGGGTCGGGGAGTCTCGCCGCGCAGCCATTGCAAAATAGCAGGACTGGTGGAAAGAAGGATCGCATAACTCGCGTCTTGGTAGTGCTGTTTGGCGCGGATTAACTCTAGCTCCAGTTTCATGCGCTCGATCTCTTGAGCTTGGGCGGGGATGATTTCTGCTGCGGTCTAGGCTAGACGTTCACACTCAAGGAAATAACGACGTATTTTCTTGCCTTTCTCTGTGCCTGCCATCATTTCCAGAGACTTAAAGCAGTCAACTGTTAAGGTAACAAATTCACTGGAACGCCCACCAGTAGAGCTTTTTAATCAAAGGATTAAAAAGTCAATCTCCGGCTCAAAATTATTCACTAGCTTTTTTCGAGCCATTTGTTTGGTCAAGTAACCAATCCACTGCCAAGCATCATCGAAATCTACAGGAAATTGTTTATCTGATTGAACGAAAGCAAGAGCGGAATCATGCGAAAATTCCATAAGGCTATAGCTCGTAGGTAATGGCTCAGGTGCAGTACGGGGCGATCTCAAAGTTGTCTAGACGGACGCGATCGCCTACAAGTTCTCTAAAAACTTTTCAGGTGTAACTTGGACCTGGCGGAGAATGCCGCTTAGTGTGCCAATTTTTAACTCCCGACGTAGCGGAACAACACAAACAATTTCTCCTCCTGAAATCTGTTTTTTAAGGACAACATGGCTACCAGTTTGTCTAGCCCTATAGAAACCCAAACGCTCTAATACACAGACAGCAGTGTTACCCGATGATATTCTTGGCAATCTAGGTATAGGTGATGTCAAAGGTAATAATCAGCCTGGGACTAGCATTAGGTAGAGGAGATGCTTCTAGATATAGTTGTGTCGCTTCTTTTAAATTAGCGATCGCCTCTTCAGTGGTTTCTCCTTGATCAACTGTCCCCACTTCTGGGCATTGGGCTACATACATATCCTCTTCTTTATGAATGATAGCGGTGAAGGTTTTATTAGCCATAAAGCCTCTTTGCTTAGGATTACCACTAGCCTGCCTTAGCGGTAAACATCTCGGTAGTACTATAGAAGTAATGATTTATTGTAATAGTGGACAAAATACCAAACAGCACCAATGTGATTCTCTAATGATTTTGAGAAAGACAAGGTTTTTCTGGTAGTACCGAATAGTAATGATAGCTTGTAAGCTAGACAAGAAGGCTACTACTGACTATTACTCATGAACTGCCCGAAGTGTAACTCCAATAACATCGTTGAAAATGGACATACTCACTACGGCAAACAACGCTTCCGTTGTCAAGACTGTAGGTGGCAGTTTGGGGAAAATCCAACTCGTCAGCCGATTAATGAAGCAACCCGTAGTCTGATTGAAAAATTGCTTAAGGAACGGCTAGCACTAGCAGCAATTGCTCGCGTTACAGGGGTGTCTGAACGTTGGTTACAGATGTACGTCAACCAGAAATATTACCTGTTGCCCAAGCAAGTGGAAGTCACCCAAAAAAACCGGGTCGGTTGGTCCTGAGCGTGTGATCAGATGTGGTCGTTTGTAGGCAGCAGCCAATATGCAGTGGATTTGGTTTGCGATAGACGAAACAACGCGGGAATTTGTGGGTGTGTACATTGGTGATCGCAGTCGGCAAGGTGCATACGGCTTGTGGCAGTCATTACCTGCTGTAAGATCGTCAGTGTGCTATCTGCTATACCGATTTTTGGGACGCATATCAACAAGTAATACCTACCAAGCGGCCCACTTGCTGTAGGCAAAAAATCAGGCAGAACAAGCTACATCGAACGATTTAATAAGACCGTCCGTCAACGGGTTGGATGATTGGTGCGTAAAACCTTATCATTTTCCAAAAAGTTGAGCAACCATATTAGAGCCGTTTGGAATTTCCTGCATCACTACAATGCATCGCTCCCACCTTGAGCATTACTATTCATGACTACCCAATTTTTTACTTTCTGTTAAATTCGATAAGTCGGCGCGATGGCTTTCTTTAGTGTAAATAACTAGCACTTCGTTATGTCTTGCCCAAACAAGAAACCTTTATAAGTTAGGAATAATCTTCCGAAATGATTCTAGATTTAGTCCAAGATCATCTCCTGAAAAGCCATTAGGATGACAAAAATCGTTTTGCATATCAATCAGCAATAATGCTGTGGTACTCAAGCTAAAACAAAAAGAATTTTTTCGAGTTGGAACAGATAACAAACTTAGGCTCGTAATCAGTACAATAAGGGTATTAATTTCAGGTTAGCTAACTCAAGTTTTACTTTTAGCTATAAAAACTAAATTTAAAATCTGCGCAAAAAACGAAGTAGATAAGTATATTATAAAATAAGTATGCATTTTTATTTTATCAAAGTTTTTCTTATATGAATGATTTTGCTAGTAATATGTCTGATAATTTACAAAAATATGAAATTGATGCTCTAGATTTAAAAATAATTGAATTTCTCCAAGCAGATGGGCGAATTGCTTACAGTATCATTGCTAAAGAAATAGAAGTGCCAGAAACCACTATTAGATATCGAGTTAAACGGCTGTTAGATGAAAATATTATCTCTATTAGTGCTTTTCTCAATACAGGAAAAATTGAATATAAAAATATAGCTTACATAGAACTAGAAGTAGAACCATCTTTCTACGAAAAAGTTTTAGAAGAATTAATTCAATTGAAAGATATTAGTTATATTGCGTCAGTAACAGGACAATTTAACATAATGCTTGAATATATTTACCAAGACAATGAAAATTTATTAAGTTTTATCAATTGGGTAAGAAACAAAAATAATGTTAAACAACTAAAATCAAGAATTATTCTAAAAATTCATAAAGCACAATACCCAGCTAAGATTAAGCAGTAAATTTAGTTACATTTTTTGATTTTAAACAGTATTAGCCGTTAATAAAGAATTATTATTTACATTTTTTTGTGCTTCCTTTAGTAGTACATCTATTCCTACTTTAGGGTCGAACTCTAGCATTTCTTTAGAATAGCATCACTTACATACTGCAAGGTTAAAGCTTTTAATCTATAAATTTTGTATATTCTTACACGGAATCAGCAAATATATTGCCTTAGACTTGCAGCATTAGCAATTTTCAATTTGCTAATTGTGTAATCAGCAACCTATAAGCAAAAATAATAAGAATTTTTATAAAGTAAACGTATACTTATATATTAATCTATCTACTTAGCATTGAATGTATATACTCTAAGCAAAGCCAATGACTATAGAAACAACTAATAAAAAGTTTTCATCTCAAGCAAATGTTATAGGTCCAAAAATTACAGTTCGAGGATTAACCAAACGATTTGGCAACGAACTGCTCTATAGCCAATTTGACTTGGACATTCTAGGTGGAGCTATCACCTGTATCTTCGGTCCTAATGGCTGTGGTAAATCCACACTGCTAAATGTGATCGCTGGTTTAGCTCCTTATGATTCAGGTCGAATCTTATTTGGTGAAAAAACCTTAAAAGAAACCAAGGTTGGATATGTGTTTCAAAACTACCGCGATGCTCTCTTTCCTTGGATGCGTGCTGTTGACAACATTAAATATCCCTTAAAAGTTGCAGGCTTGTCTAAAATACAGCAAAAACTGAGGGTAGAAGAACTAATAGCATTGTTTAGCACAAAAATCGATCTCCACCGTTATCCTTACGAACTATCGGGAGGGCAACAGCAGCTAATCTCCATCATGAGAGCTTTAGCCACTGGACCAGAAGTTTTATTCCTTGATGAGCCGTTCTCAGCACTTGATTATGAAGCAACTCTAACAATTCGAGACAAGTTACAAGAAGTTTTTCAATTATCTTGTCTCACAACGGTAATGGTCTCTCATGATTTGGAGGAGGCAGTTTATATGGCTGATAAAATTTTACTCCTGACTAAACGCCCGACTCGTGTAGCAGAAATTATTGATTTTTATGCTGAACGACCTCGTACTGCCGCTACTCTATCTGAAAAAGAGTTTATTTATACTAAAGCCCGCTGCTTAGATATTTTTAAGAGGGAAGTTTATAAATGAGCAAGATTAAATCTACCTCAGCCCTCAAACTAAAGATGATTTCTTTACTAGCAAGTAATATCGGAACTTTAATTATCTTACTGCTTTGGTGGGGAATAGCTCAGATGCAGCTTATCAACCCGCTATTGCTCCCTACTCCTCAAGAAACGCTAGTTACTTTATGGGTCAGCCTGTGGCAAGATTTACCTCAAGATTTCTTTTTAACTTTGTATCGCAGCCTCTATGCTTTCGTGATCGCGGCTGTTATGGGCGTTCCTGTAGGAATTATTTTAGGCTCTAACGAACAAATTTATTACTCCTGCGAATTTTTAATTGACTTTTTCCGCTCGACTCCAGCCACAGCTATGTTTCCGCTTTTTTTAATTATCTTCGGCATTGACGACTTTTCTAAGATTGCCGTCGCTGCCTTCGCTGCCTGGTTAATCGTATTTTTTAACGTCGCCTACGGCGTGATGAGCACTCGTAAAACTCGGATTTTGGCAGCTAGAGTTATAGGCGCTCCCCGTTGGCGAATTTTTTTCGACGTAGTGTTTTTTGAAACCTTACCTCAAACTTTTATTGGCTTGAGAACAGCCATCTCTTTGACCTTAGTTGTCATTATCGTAGCTGAGATGTTTATCGGTTCTACTAACGGGATGGGGCAGCGTATTATCGATGCTCAACAAACTTTCGATCTTAAACAGATGTATGCCTCAATTATTGCAACAGGAATTATGGGCTATAGCTTAAATCAGGTTTTTTTAGTGATAGAAAAGAGGTTTGTGCATTGGAAGGGAAAGTAGATACGCCCAATTTTACAGTAAATTAACAAAAAAAAGGTATCGATATGACTAAGCATTTTTATCTTAACCGCCGCAAGTTAATTACATACGGGGGACTTGCTACCGCTACTGGTATTGTGAGTGCTTGTAATAATTCCCAAACTTCATCGGACTTGCAGAGCAATTTTACCGGAAATAAGACTGAGAAAGTTGTTGCTTCTTGGTTACCGATCATGCAAGCTACCGCTTATTATGTAGCCCTAGAAGAGAAACTGTTTGAGCAGGCAGGGCTGGAGATTGAATCAGCCAAGTTTGAGAACCCAAACCAAATTATCGATTCTTTAGTATCAAGACGAGCGGACTTTGGAGCGCCAGGAGCGGCGGCAGGAATTACAGTTCTAGCTGAGGCTAAAGCTCCAGGATCGTTTAAGGTTTTTGGATTGCAAGGTGGTGGCATCAAGAGTAAATTTATTAATGATGCACTTATTGTCAAACCCGATTCCTCTATTACCTCTTTTAAGGATTTAAAAGGTAAAAAAATCGGGACTCTACCAGGTGTTCAATGGCGAACTATTACGCAATACATTTTGCGTCAGAATGGGCTTGAACCAAACCGCGATGTCAGAATTGAGCAGATGGCAGTGGGGTTACATCTTTCTTCTATCATTTCTGGTGCTGTAGATGCTACTTTATCGCTAGAGCCTGTTGGCTCGATTGCCATTGCTACCAAACAAGCTAAACGTGCCATAACCAATCCAGTTTCAATGTTTATTTGTGATCCTTTTTATTCAGGGGCAGCAGTTTTAACAACCAAGTTTATTGAAGAGCGACCTGAAGTTGCTAAGAAAGTTGTTCAAGTACTCGATGAAGCAACGAAATTAGCTAATAATAACTTTGATAAGTACCGATCTATATTAACCAAATATATTGCTCTTAAACCTGACCAAGTTCGTTATGTGGAGCAGCCACGACTGCGAGGGTTTGCAGAACTAGATACAACCGATATTGATTCTTATCAAAAATTTGTCAATGTGTTTGAGAAAGAGGGTGTATTAAAAAAAGTAATGAATGTTCGCAACTTGATTTTAGATAAAGCTAAAATTGCTTAAAAAATAATGACTAAAACAAATTTTCGTGCTGCGGTAGTACAAACTTTAGCTATATTAGGCAACCTCGACCGCAATATTGAGCTACTTCGCTACTACACCCAAGAAGCTGTAAGGCAAGGAGCTGAGTTAGTCGTTTTTCCAGAATGCATGAATACAGGGTATTTATTCGACTCGGCCAAACATTGTGCAGAACTGGCAGAAACTTTATCTGGTGCTTACGTTAATGCGATAGCTGATTTGTGCCGTCAGTATAAAATATATATTGCTAGTGGTATTACTGAACGGGATGCTGATACAAGCAAAATTTATAACAGTGGCATTTTGCTGAACCGTCAAGGACAAGTTGTTTTACACTATCAAAAGCAGTTCCTTGCAACTCACGATCAAAACTGGTTTGAAGTAGGTACGAAAGGATGTCCTGTTGTTGATACTGAACTAGGACGATTAGGACTGTTGATCTGCTTCGATGGTCGGATTCCTGAAATTGCCCGATGTCTTGCCCTTCAAGGTGCTGAAGTCATTGTTGACATGGCAAATTTTTTCATAATGGACCAAGCAGAATTATGGATATCTGCCCGTGCTTATGAAAATAATGTTTGGCTAGTAGCAGCAACTAAAGCAGGCGTAGAGCGCAGTATTTATTATCCTGGCGGTAGCACGATTGTTGCTCCAACAGGCCATGTTATGGCAAAAATTCCTTACGATACTCACGGTGTAATCACAACTAATATCGATCTTGATAGGTGTAAGGTACGCAACAAATTTAGCGACCGCCGTCCTGATACCTATCAAGTCCTACAAAAACACTTCTCTGAAACTTCTTTAGCTCCCTTACTCAAACAACCACTAATACCAGAACAAGCAAGTGTGAAAGTTGCAGCGGTTCAATCCCATGCTCTCCAAGAACAAAAGAGCCTTGGAGCAGTCTTTGAAACGATCTCACATACTGCTAAGTTAGGAGTAAAGTTGATCGCGCTACCCCAGTTTTTTAATGTTTCAACTTGGTTACCCAACGCTGAAGAAGCTGGGATAGCGTCTCAGCAAACGCTTCAACACTTACAGAAAGCTACTGAAATCGCCAAGAGTTATGAATGCGTGTTGGTACTTCCTGTTATCGAGCAAGTTGCAGGCAACCTAATGCCTAGCGCAGTTTTGATAGGAGTTGAAGGGGAAGTTATCGGTCGTTACTATCAAGTCCATCTAGAACCAGAAATAAAAGCTTGGGCAAAAGCTGGAAATGAGTTTCCTGTGTTTGAGACACCTTATGGTCGAGTAGGCATAATCTTAGGCTACGATGGTCATTTTCCAGAATCTACTAGAGCTTTAGCTCTCAACGGAGCGGATATTATTATTTGGTGTTGTGCTTGGCAGCATCCGTTCGAGCGGGAGTTACTAGCAGTCCCGAAAGCAGCAGATAATCGTGTCTATCTAGTCTGTGCTAACCGTACAGACTGCCCTTATGGTGGCGGTTCTTTTGTTATACCGCCTGAAGGATTCTCTCATTGGGATGTGAATATTGTAGTTCCGCCAGTAACTCGTCATGGTGCAGTTATGCCCCTATATGCAAATTTGGCACTATCACGGCAAAAGCAAATGATTCCTAAAGTAGATATGCTTCGTAATCGTCTAGTGGATACTTATAAACCTTTAATATCTAGTCTATGAATGAAATGGTTTGTTTTATGCCTACCCTCAATACGTTGATCATGTTGTTTTTAGAAGATTAGTAGTTACTTTTACAAAAAGTAGTAGATGAATAAGCGGCGAATGATAGTAGAAGCAATCGTGTGTAAAAATTTAAATCAATTTTTTAACTAAATGTCATCAACCTCCCTTACTGGATTATTTAATACCTTTTTAGAAGAGTATTTTTGTTAATAAGTTAGCAAAAAAGAGCAGCTACTATCTAGAGACTTTATTAAATTGATTTAGAAAGAAACTTCCTCCCTACAGAATTATAGGTTTGAGATTGTGAAAAAAAAAAGGTTAAGCAGCAAAAATCCTCAATTACGCTTTAGTAGGCGCAACTTTTTGATATTGATTAGTGGTGGATTGGCATTAGCTAGTGGTGCCAATGCTACTAACTCTTTGCCATCTTTTGTAATCATCACCGCTAAGGATATCAATGGTTCTACCCCCTTCACTATCATCAAGCCAGGTCAATATATTTTAGTAGAGGATGTAAGCTGGAATGCGCCAAATCCCAATGCTAGGGCAATTACCATCGCTAGTGATAACGTAACTTTTGACTTTGGCGGTCGGACATTGCAGCAAAGCAACAAACCCACACCTATCACTGAATCTAGTTCAAAAAATAGAGTTTGCAGTGGCGAAACGATATCTGGAAATGCAGGTATTTGGGTAGAGGGAAAAAGAGGAATTACTATCAAAAACGGTACTGTGTTGAACGTCCAGGGGGTGGGAATTGTTACTAAAGACTGCCACCATGTCGCTTTGCTCGATTTAACTGTGAGAAACTGTGGCAGCAATGGGGTGGTTAATACCAGCTTTTTGTGTCGTAACGGTGGAATTTTCGTGATGGGGACAAAGGACAAAAATAATAAAATCGTTTTTTCATCGGATATTCGAATAATTAACTGTATCTGCTCGAACAACGCTAGCCAACTAGATTTTGTTGTTACTTTAGGAGCGCTAGCTTTATTCTGTGATAACTTACAGGTCAAAAATTGCGTGTTCAACCATACGGCAAATACCAGTTCAAAACCAAGTGGTGTGCAGTTTAATGTCGTTGGAATTGACTTTGTTATTTGCCGCAACATCCTTGTGGAAGACTGTGAAGCTCATGACAATACTTCGGGGGGAGAGCCTGCGGGTTTCTTCGCTTGGGGAGAAAACTATAAGTTTGTGCGATGTCGAGCTAATAGAAATTATACCTTGACTGGCAATAGAGCTTGTGGATTTAATATTTCAACCACGAATAGCTTAGAAATGATCGACTGTGAAGCAGATGGAAACTATAATGCTAATCCAAATGCCTCCAACGATGATGTTAAGGACTTCTCTGCAGCGGGGTATCGCATTGGTCGGGCAGTCTATCGAGGGCTGATTGAAAATTGCCGTGCAATTGGTAATAATAGCGTAGGCGTAAATGCCCCAGCCGCAGGCTTTTTACTTAATTCAGCTAACCAGATGGTCTTGAGAAATTGCGTAGCCATTGGAAATAGAAACTCAAACGGTACTGAAAACAATAACGGATTTGCCGCTGGTTTTCTTGCTTCGACTACCCTTTCATCTCCAAATGGCGGTTTTATTGGAGGGGAAGGTAACTCTTTTATTAACTGCCTTGCCGATAGTAATACGGTTGACCAGACTCCCTTATTTGTGCAATCGCCAGCCCCGCCAGTAGATGCTGAACTGTTGAGCGGTAATCCGCAAAAGGGAGCAGGATTTTTGCTTATCGACCAAAAGAACCCCAGAATTCTTGATTGTAAAACCATGAATAATAAAGGCAAAGGTATATGGTTAAGGGGTACGAGGGGTGCTTTGATAGAAGATAACTTACTTGTGGACAATACTTTATACGGGATTCACGATCAGTCTCCTGCTGGCTTAAATACCTACGTGAGCAATGAAGCACGTCTAAATGGTTTTAGCCATGCAGACAATTACGTTGGTTTACCACCTGGAACACCAGTTCACAACTGGACTTTGGATACCCATTTTGAAACAAGTCCTACGAAACAATTTGAGAACACCAGCATCAGCCTACGATAAATATCAAGCTGGTAATTAAGGCGTGTCTGCGAACTAAATAAATCAGTCCTAAATCGCTTTTGCTGGATTCAAAGATACTTTAAAAATAGCTTAATTACGTTGAGCAATATATTATCCTAAGAACCGTGTTTTTGTCATGCGACTGGTCAAGTACTGGCATATGTATTAGGAACTCGCACCGACAATGTTTTTCTCAAACTTAAAGCATTGCTAGAAACATTTGTAATTAACAAATTTTACACTGATGGTTGGGGAGCGTATGAACATAAATTAGACCCAAATCAGCACTAAGTTGGGCATTGAAAGACACAGAAAATTGAACAAAAATATCTGACATTGAGAACGCAAACTTTCGCAATTAGTGCGTAGAATGATCTGTTTCTCAAAGTCTGACGTGATGCATGATATCGTCATTGGATTGTACATCAATCACTACGAGTTTGGTTTATAAGTGTAATTGCCTCATCAATATATTTAAAACATTACCCGATGACGGTAAGAGATGAACTGCTAGTGGATGGAGCAGAGATAGTATCTCAAATTACCTTACTTGCTATTATCCTTCTTAACTTGACAATGCCATTAAAACTGATACCTCTAACTTCGTATATTATTTGTAACATTTAATACAACTATGATTTATTAAAAACGATAATTTTATCTATAAGATACAAATTAAAAAAGTTTTAAGACCGTTTAGTTTTCAGAGATATGTTTTAACCAACTATTAAACTGAAAGTATAATCTATTCATTTAGCTGGACAAAAGTTTAAAATTTTTTGTACTTACTTAAAATGAGAAATTCTATTCCCGTTATTGTAATTACGGGCTACTTGGGATCTGGTAAAACTACTTTACTCAACCGTATTTTGACACACAAGCATGGTAATAAAATTGCTGTAATTGTCAATGAGTTTGGTGATGTGGGGATTGATAGCCAGTTAGTAGTTGGCGCTGATGAAGAAATTTTAGAAATGAACAACGGCTGTATCTGTTGTACAGTTAGAGGTGATTTAATTCGGATCTTTGGTAATCTTATAGCAAGACGAGAAAAATTTGATTACCTAGTAATTGAGACGACTGGATTAGCAGATCCAGGTCCAGTAATTCAATCTTTCTTTGTTGATGAGGTCATGCGCTCGCAAACAAAGCTAGATGCAGTAGTAACAGTTGTGGATACCAAGCATATCTGGAATCATTGGGATAGTAGTGAAGCTCAAGAACAAATTGCTTTTGCTGATGTAATTTTGATTAACAAGATAGATCTAGTTCCACCAGAACAACTGGAAGAATTAGAAAAACGTATTCGGACAATGAATGCATTTGCCAAGCTGTATCGTACACAAAATTGTGAGTTAAGTATTGATTTAATCTTAGGAGTTCAAGCTTTTGATCTGAAAAATGCTCTTTCAATAGACTCTGAACTGTTAAATGAGAATACCCATGAACATGATGATACTGTTTCTTCAATTTCAATTGTTGAAAATGGAACAGTTAATAGTAATAAATTCACTACTTGGTTAAATCAAATAATACAAGTTCAAGGACATAATATTTTTAGGATGAAAGGTATTTTGAATGTTGACGATGAAGAGCGTCGATTTGTTTATCAAGGAGTTCATATGTTGATAGATGGGAGACCAGGGCGACCATGGAAGCCTGATGAAATTCGTAAGAACGAAATTGTTTTTATTGGACGGGATTTAGATAAAATTACCCTAGAAAAAGGTTTCCAAAATTGCCTTGAATAAGAATTGCTGCTAGTATAAATTTAACTTTAACTCTAATTTTTTTAACAGTAACTACATTTTTATATATTGTCTTCGCAAATGCCCATACTGTTAGATAAGAGTTCGTGGTTTAAAAATCTGTTGTAGCCATTAGCACTTTTTTAAATTATTTTTCAACAAAGGAAAAACTTTATTTAATGAAAAAACTAGATGCGTATAGTGTTAGCATCGGCGTTTTGGGAGCCATTGATACTTATCTTACAGCAACGCTAATTCTTGTTCCAGTGTGGGTAACTTTTATTGCCTGGGCATCCTTTTTTATCCTGGGAGGGAAATCTTCAGGATTACTACAGAGTGTAGCGTCAAACTTAACTGGAATTGTGATCGCCTCGTTAACGCTGCTAACTATTTCTACTTTAGGTGGCAGTCCTATTGTTGCCGCAATTTGTGTAGGTATTGGTAGTGCTGCTATGGTGCAAGCCTCAAAAATTTCTCTACTTACAGCAATTCCGGCAATTGTCTGGGGTTTTGCTTCTACAGTTGGAACTACTATTGCAACAGGCAAGCCCATTACAACAGCTGGTCTAGAAAATCCAAGCTTGGTTGCAGTAGCAGCGATGATTTTAGGTGGAGTATTTGGGTATCTTTCAGAAGTATGGGGAGATGCTATGTGTAAAGAAAACACTTCTACTAGAGAGCGTACTCGTGTCTAAGCCTGTATGGCAGACATTTAGTTTATTTATCACTATATTTTCAAGAGGAAAGCGAATGAAACTACAGCATTATCTTGGCGGACTGGAGGGACTTGAACCTTCTAGCTTTGAGAAGCGAGTTTTTGTACAGCCTTGGGAAAAACGTATCTTTGGGATTCATGTAGCAATGATGGCTTTGAGCCAGCACTTGGAAGCCGCTAAAGCTACACCAACTCAATTTAAGAGTGTGTGGACTTGGGCAAATCTTCGCAAGGGGGCTGAGGGTATGAATCCTTTCGACTACTTTAAGTATCGCTATTACGAAAAGTGGCTTGGGGGAATTTCTGGCTTCTTTGTTGAATCAGGTTACGTCTCCAAGGAAGAACTTGATGCTAAAACTGCTGCCTACTTGGAGAAATTAGATGCACCCTTGCCTCTAGGTGGTGAGGTTGCTATTGACAAGCAGGTAATTGAGTATCTTCGAGCCGGAGATTCACCAAAGTGTGATGTAGATATTAAGCCCAAATTCCAGGTTGGCGACACCGTAGTTGTAAGAAACCCGCCCCCAGTTGAGCATTGCAAGTTGCCAGGATACTTACGAACCAAGAGAGGGACTGTCGATGTAGTCTATGAAGGCACTTACAACTATCCTTTGCAAACGGGCGATGGAGTTGGAGATCCAATGCCAATTTACAGCGTCAAGTTTGACTCTCATGCAATCTGGAATAATCTGACAGAGTCAAAAACGTGGATTTTTGCCGATATTTACGAAGCATATCTCGAAGATATAGCTTGATTCTCTCAGTTGTGGTTTTTCAAAAGACGAGTACATGAAAATATGAGTGATAACATAGAGCGAGAGGCTTATAGTGCAGCCCGTATCAAGGCTTTGGAGTCTCTTTTGATTGAAAAAGGGATTGTTAGCAGCACGACAGTAGATGAAGTCATTGAGTTTTTTGAGAAGGATATGGGTCCTTTCAATGGTGCCAAAATTGTTGCTAAAGCGTGGCTCGACCCAGAATTTAAGCAGCGCTTGTTAGAAGATACTACTTCTGCGATCGCCCAAATGAATTTTCCTCGTGGAATTGCAGGTGCAGAAGGCGAACATATGAAGGCAGTTGAGAACACGCCAGAGGTTCACAACTTGATCGTATGCACTTTGTGTTCCTGTTATCCTTGGCCCGTTCTAGGATTACCACCTTACTGGTTTAAAGATCCAACATTTCGGGCTAGAGCAGTTAGGGAACCCCGAAAAGTGTTAAAGGAATTTGGGCTAAATATTCCCGAATCAACTGAGGTTTACGTATGGGACACCAGCGCTCAGACTTGTTGGTTTGTTCTTCCAGAGCGTCCTGCTGGTACTGATGGGTGGACGGAAGAACAGTTAGCCGCCATAGTAACACCTGAGTCCATGCAAGGAGCAGCTAAGGTTGAGGTTCCAACCAAGATATCGTAATTAAACAGGAGATTAAGATGCAGATTAAATTTGAGCAGTTTGCTACCGCAAGTATGCTTGGGAGTGAAGACGCACCTCCTCGTAGCAATGGAGAGCTTCTGTTTCAAAATGCCTGGGAAGGTCGAGCATTTGGTATAGCGGTCGCTCTTGCCAAAAAAGGACACTACGAATGGGAAGACTTTCGCCAAGAATTGATTGCGTCTATTGCCCAGTGGGAGGCAAGTCACTGTAAAGACGATCCTACTTGGAACTATTATCAACGTTGGCTTCTAGCTCTTGAACGTATAGCAATAGCAACTGCTCTGCTCGACGAGCAGGAATTGGAGACTCGAACATCGGAGATTTTAAAACAAGAAAAGGCTGAAAAGTTTAACTCCCAACTCTGTTAATTTTTCAAGTTTTCTTAATCTTGAATTCCAGCAGTTTTTACTATTCTCCATTTAATTTAGTAAAATTTATTCTGAAAAATTCTATGAATTTAGTTTTCACAAAAAGGCAACCAATTCACTCGACTTCAGGACAATCTTCACATTTCACAACCTTCGCTGCTCTATTGATAGCTTTAAGTACACTTGTCATAACAACTCCCGTATTAGCTCACCACCCTATGGGTGGAAAAATATCAACGAATTTCATTGAAGGCTTCTTATCTGGAATTGCTCATCCAATTATTGGAGTCGATCACCTAGCGTTCATTGTCGCAGTAGGTTTACTTGCTGCTAGCTTTCCAAAAGGAGTCTGGGTTTCAATTGTTTTCGTCATATCTGCTCTACTTGGTACAGGTATTCATTTACAGAGCATAAACTTACCAATTGCAGAGATAATTGTTGCCGTCTTAATAATTGTTTTCGGTGGTATGTTAGCGATTAAATATCGACCAACTCTACCAGGTATGCTTTTCTTGACGACGAGTGCTGGCTTATTTCATGGTTATGCTTATGGTGAATTGATTGTTGGGGCAACCACAGTTCCTTTGGTAGCTTATTTATTAGGCTTCACTCTTGTCCAACTGGCTATCTCAATATTCTCCTATCGCGTTAGCCGAATCACTCTCCAAAAGGTATCCGAACAATCCAATCAGCCTCTCCGTCTTGCTGGATTCACTATTCTCGGTATTGGTATTGCTTTTCTAACAAACCAATTTACACTATAAAAAGGATTTATTACTTAGAGAGATTACTAGAAGAAACTAAACTTACAAGGTACTTATTGTTAAAATAATCTAGTAATACGAGGGGACTTAGAAATCTCTGCGGCTCAGGTTACACCTGCATAGCGATAAAATATCCCCGATATAACAATAACTGGGCTGGCTTGCCGCATGGCTCACGAACGGGAACAAGAGGCGATTTCACTTTGGCGGCGTGAACAAGGCATTTCTGTAACTCGGCGTAAATCAGGTTCTAGAGCAAGAGTAACAAGAGATGGCTACACTGCTGGACAACGCGCTGGTGACTCTATTAGCCTTGAGCGGCAACTGAGTAGCAGTAGTGGGCAACTGCTACGCTGAATCGCAATTTTTATTCTCAATTATTTAGCTGTGTAGAGGTTAAATTATAAGGCTCTATCGCTGTTTCGGGGAGATGGGCAATAGGATTTCCAGCAGTGTAGAAAGCAAAGCTTTGCCACGCTTGTGGGCGTTATGAACCACCTCGAAGAAACCGAGATAGAGCGGCAACTTTTC
>JAHHHE010000078.1 GCA_019359535.1 Gloeocapsa sp. UFS-A4-WI-NPMV-4B04 | reverse complement strand
GTTGGTTGAGCATAAGAAAGGCAAATGCTTCAAGATTTGTAATTCCACATCCATTGCCCTACCTACCTTATAGAGATTTATCCTTCACTTATTTTATTTATTATATCCGGAATCTGACATAAGAGGGGTAAGTTCCGGGCTAATAGCTTAAGTCCATTTCACTGGACTAAAATCCTTGGATAGTCATCTTTAGATTACTTTCGCTATCAGCCTGGGATTTGAATTCCAGGCTGGTGAGTAGGCAAGTGCAAGATATTAGTTAAGTTTAAGCAGCACCTGTGTCACTTATCGTTAATGTCTTTACTGGCTTTGGATAAAATTTGTACTAATTTGAGTATTAACAATGAAAGTACAATTTACTCGCAATTGCTCAATTCACGAGTATTATTGCTCTAGAAGTTATGGTTCTAAATTGCTACTAGAAGGCGATGGTGATAACGATGGTTGGGTTTCTAAAACAGTGCTGTCCAGTAACTTTGTAGTAGCATTAATTACAATCTGAGCGACTCCGGTGAAAAACGATCGCTTAATATTTACTGGAATATCACTCGGCTGGTGGTAGTGAGGTGTCCGCAGATTTGCCGTATCAGTTAATAGCACTGCCCCGATTCCTTGATACCAAAACGGCGCATGATCGCTACGTAATGTATCTGGCATCAGCATTCCTTTAAGCGGAATTGGCAGTGTGAGAACGGGTGGTAAACTCTTCTCCTCATTTTGAAAAGTATTGAGTAGTGGCAAGTGTTCTGTATCACCAACAACTGCCAGAAAGTCTCCTTTGTCAGTAGGCGGAGCGATCGCTAATCCAGCAGGATATTTTTGACAGCCTGGGGTGTAACAAGCAAAACCCACCATATCTAAAACAACGACACCATCCAAGTTTTCCAAATGTGCCTTGTTTGTCGTAAAAGCGATGCTACCACGTAGTCCCAGTTCCTCTTGATCGAAGAAAGCTAATTGCAATGTGCGTGGCGTAGGAATTGAGTTGAAAAGACGAGCAATTTCTAAAACTACTGCAACTCCACTAGCATTATCATCAGCACCAGGCGAATTTACTACTGTGTCGTAGTGCGCGGCTACGAGGATTACTCCTGCTTGGGGATCAGTACCTTGTCTTTGGGCGAAAATATTAATCCCACCCTCGAAAGATTGCAGTGTAGGCGACCAGCCGAATTTTTTGAGAGAGCGAGTAAGATAATTGCGGGCGCGATCGCGTTCAGCTTCAGTGTAACGCTCATAATTCAACGCCTGAACGTGAGCGAACAGCTTTTTAGCATCTACATTTGGTGATTTAATTAATTGCCCAGATGCCGCCAAGTCATCGTTGTCAACTTTGGTAATAGGCGCGGGTTGGAGATTCGCTACCTGCGGGGGATGCCAAAATAATGCGCTGCCGCCAACTACTGCAACCGCCGTTACCAGCACTAACACTAGCCACCATTTCTTCATGTATCTACCTAAAATTAGCTTTGATTATCTCTTTTGAACACAGCGCGCTAGCTTTAAACACTTACAGTAATTAATTGCTCCAAAGTAGAAATACTTAGTTCAAGCAAGTTTGACAGAGTGTCTTTTGACACGGGAACTTCGCCTCACTTAAAATTTTGCCTAGTTTAAAAAATCATAACTTTGCACAAAAGCATAATTTTTTCAAGATGAAAATCAGGACATTGTTATTAATATCAACAACCTTAATTGGTGTAATTAACTTCAGTAACAGCTTTGAACTTGCTAAAGCTGATACAGGTGGTGAAGAAAACCGCTTATTAGAAGTACCTATTAGTCAAGCCGTACCAACTGTTGACATAGCTGTGACTAAAGACGCGCTTAAAGGATGGAATCTGCAAACGAAACTAAATAATTTCAGATTTGCACCAGAAAATGTTAATACCCAAAATAACCCAGGCGAGGGTCATGCTCATGTTTACCTAAATGGAAAAAAGCTGGCTCGACTCTACAGTTCTTGGTTTCATATTGAAAATCTACCCCCAGGTAGAAACAAAATTACTGTCGGTTTAAAGAGCAATACCCATGAAACTTTAGTCCACAATAGTAAAAAGATTGAGGATACTGAAGTTATTGAGGTGGCTCCACCAACAAAATAAAAATCGGAGTCAGGGTGAAAGTGGAGCAGTATGCTAGACCTGTTATTAATCATGACTCTAGGATTTTTAGGCAGTTTTGGTCACTGCTTAGGAATGTGTGGACCGTTAGCGGCAGCGTTTTCTTTATCCCGCAAGCAAGAAACTCCTGCTAAATGGCAAGAACAACTGTCTTTTCATATTCTGCTTAACTTGGGCAGGTTAGTCAGCTATGCCTTAATTGGTGCAGCAATTGGAGCGCTGGGTTCTATCTTAATTGCTGGGGGATACATAGCAGGCAGTGGTAGTGGGCTACGGAGAGCGATAGCACTACTTACAGGGATCATGCTGATCTGGTTTGGTATTCTTCAGATTCAACCGAAGTTTTTGCCACGTATACCACTTATCCACCCACTGGCTCAGGGAAAATTACATGATCGCCTGAGTAGAGCAATGGTTAACCTGTCCCTACACACGCGCTGGTGGACACCTGCTGCTTTAGGAATAGTTTGGGGTTTAATGCCTTGCGGTTTTCTGTATGCTGCTCAAATCAAGGCGGCTGAGACAGGGAATATGTGGATGGGGGCAGCAACAATGCTTGCTTTTGGCTTAGGAACTTTGCCAACTATGCTAGGTGTGGGCGTGTCTACGTCCTTGGTAAGTGCTGATCGCCGCAGTCAACTGTTTCGGCTAGCAGGCTGGGTGACAATTATTGTTGGAGTAATAACGCTGCTGCGAACTGGGGAGATGATGGGCAATTACATAGGTCATGCCTCTCTAGTATGTTTAATGCTGGCGCTGATTGCCCGTCCGATTCGTCGCTTTTGGCCACAACTGCTACAATACCGCCGCGCCCTTGGTGTAGGGGCATTTGTGCTGGCTGTTGCCCACATGATTCAGGCAGTGCAACATACATTCGGTTGGAGTCTAGAGGCTATATTCTTTTTGTTGCCAACGCACCAGCTAGCTATAGCTATGGGTGCGATCGCCATAGCATTACTAACTCCAGCAGCGCTCACTAGCTTTAACAACATTCAAAAAAATTTGGGACAACGTTGGCGACAAATCCATTTACTAAGTGTGCCAGCGTTGCTAATGTGTGTGGTTCATGCAATTTTAATTGGCTCTCACTATCTGGGGGATTTAGAAGGAACGTTGAAAAATCAAGTTTCCGCAATCCTCTTAGGAATAATCACACTAGGAGTATTACTGGTGCGATCGCGTTGGGTTTGGTCACTTTTATCTTTGGAAAAATTCTATGCTGCCCCGCTTCGGTATAAATAAAATTGCCCTGTTATTTCTAACAACATTAATTGCCGCACCAGCGATCGCCCACGATGTTGAAACTACACAGGATATTGGTGCAACGTTCCATATTGAGCCAAATGATGCTCCCCGTGCTAACAAACCACAGCTTGCCTGGTTTGCACTTACTCAAAAAGGCGGCAAAGTCATCCCATTAGAGCAGTGTAACTGCAAGCTAGCTGTCCAGGCTAAACCATACCAAGAAGGCTCCCCACCATTACTAGAGCCACCTTTGAAAGAGATATCCATTAAGCGGTATAAAGGTATTCCCGGCGCTGAAATTGTCTTTCCTCAAGCAGGAGCTTATGAACTAGAGTTAAGCGGCACTCCCAAAGCTGGAGCCACGTTTAAACCTTTTGAGTTGAGCTATGAAGTAAATGTTTTACCAGGGGCGGCTGTACAAGCGTCGCAGACTAATTCCCAGGCTGCATCAGCACAGACAATCAATGCTCACACTCAGCAAGCAGATAATCGCTGGCAGATTCCTGCGATCGCAATCGCCAGCATTCTCACTTTGGGAACAGCTTGGACAGTTTGGCAACGATTAAAGGTAAAAACCCATTAGCTAGCTGACAACCAATCCCAACTACGTCGTAGCCGCAGCCCTATTGCCAAGCCGAGTACAACTATACCTGTAAAATAAGCTAAACCAATTAACCGAACTGTTATAGGCGGCGCTACGCCTTCTACCTCAATTTCTTGAGAAGCTTTAAAAGGTTGGAATTGACGCGCTGTGTTTGGCTGGGGAGAAACTTCTACTTCTAGTTTGTGAGTAGCACCATCAAAAAACTGCTGCTGCCATGCCAATTTTCCACTAGGATCAGGAATGCCTTGGTAAGCAAATGCTTGCCAGTTATTTTCTAGCTGAGTGGTTTTAACATTAAAAACTACATCAGTTGCGGGCTGGTTTGTTGTAGTGTCAATTGCCTGAACTTGTAAATTAGCAACTTGTCCTACCAGGGCGTGGTTATCCCCGCTGATTTGTAGTTTTAGCCCTGAAGAATTTACAACGTCAGGGGTTTTTGTTTGCATTTGATATGCGTGCGGCGATTCATGTGCATGAGATTCTGCCATTTCAGCACTGATATTAACTATCAATAAACTAGCGATCGCCACTACTACTAACCCACTAAGCAACAGCCGTACTTGCTGTGGCGCAATTTCCCCTGGCTTAATCTGTTGCTTTCCACCAATTACCCAGCCACCCCCTACCCCGACAATTAGCAAAATAGCTACTAAAATTCCCAGGTAACGATATTTCAGTTGATTTTCAGGAATAGCAAGTGTGAGAGTCTGATCAATCGGAGTAAAGGCATTTGTAACCGTCGGTGTGACATTTACCAACAGTTTATAAGTCCCCCGAATCGGTAGGGTTTGCTGAACTTGCAACTTACCTTGAGGAGCGATCGCCTCAATATCTAATAGCTTAGTTCCCTCCACGATTGGAAAATCCGTAGTAAACCAAGGATTTTTGGGCGGTGTAAGAATTTGTAAGTGAACTTGGGCATTCTCCAAAGGCTGGCCACTTGCATCCACAGCTTGTAGCGTCAAACGCACTGGAGATGGAGGCTGATGAGAACCAAGAGGCGTAAACGCTTCCGCCTCAAAAGGCAAAACTTGGCTAATCGGTGGCTCAGCTGTTACCTTTACCGTTGATTTCGGCGATTGAGAAAACCCGATCAACCCATAAAAAGTTATCCCCATCAGCAAAACAGCGCTGATGAGCCTAGCAAACTTAAACTTTGACATTTTAATTCCTATACTTCTGCTAACGCCAAATAACGACTAATGACAACTAACTGTCAAAGTATGGTGGCGTAGAGAGTGCATCGAGTCGTGAACAGCAGGATAAGTGGAAAAGTACACTGTCCAAAGAATTAGAGCGCACAGTGAAGTATAAAGAGTTAATTGTACAGGCTGCGACAAAGTGACGCTGACTGCCTGTTTTTGGATGTTACTAAAAGTATTTGAAGCTCTCAAATTGTGTACCTCGCACATTAAAGTAGAGTGATCAACGTATCGGCAGGCATTCTGACTTAGAGGCTGCGATGTGTAACCTCATTACAGCTGCGGGACAGCGCCGGACTTACACCGGACTTTCCCTGTTACCTCTGGTTGGCTGCTCACTACCAGAACCGATCAACTGAGGAAATTATTGTACCACTGTTTTGATTTTGAAAACTAAGAGTAGAATTGACTGCTAACAACCCACTACAAGGATAGGTAAGGAATATGTGTACAAGTTGTCTACTTATTTCAGCCATAATGATGTTTACACCAGCCTCTGACGGAGTGCAGGCCAATCAAGTAAACCAAACTCCCTTAGCTCAAGAAACCCAAGTTGCGATCGTTAAGATGGTTAACCAACTGCCCAAGTCGTCAGAAATGAGTTTATTACGAAGCGGACTGTTATCTTTACGCTCACGGCTAGCTACAGTCAAAAACGACGTACAAGCCCAAAATATCATTAATAGCGAACTAAGTTCTTTATCTCAACGACTGAGTAATGTTCCTAGCTCTGAGAAAGTGACTGAATACTTAGAGGATATACTGATCGAAGACGACAACGAGCAGCTGATTAAAGGCTTAACCTCCCCATCTGCTAAACCTCAAACCTGGGGCTGGTTGCGTTAGCATTTCGATTAGCGATGTGTGTTAGGGGCTTTAAACCATTTAAACTACCTAATTAAGTCAATCTGCCCCTAACAGCTAAATTATTGGAGGATCTCCTGTAACTGATGCTGGTTCCAAAGCGATCGGTAAAGCCCGGATTGTTGTAAAAGTTCAGTATGAGTGCCAGACTGCACAATCTCGCCCTTATCCATCACAAAAATGCGGTCAGCAGTAGCAGCAGCAGATAATTGGTGAGAGATAAAAATAACCGTTTTCCGTTGAGTGCCTTGAGAAAGATTGTTGAGGATTTGAGTTGCTGTTTGATTATCTACGCTGGAGAGGGCATCATCCAAAATCAGCACAGGTGCATCAACTAGCAAGGCACGAGCAAGAGCGGTTCGTTGTCGTTGTCCACCAGAAAGAGTAATGCCACGTTCGCCGACAATAGTTTCATACTGCTGCGGAAAATTGAGAATTTCTGGTTGAATCTGCGCTTGTTTGGCACTGTATTCAACTTCTGACTGCTCACTCAAGGGATCGCCATAGCGGATATTATTTTTGATCGTGGTGCTAAATAAGAAACTGTCTTGGGGAACATAGGCGATCGCACTGCGTAAATCTTCCAATCTCAAAGTAGTAATATCATGCCCATCCAAAAATAACTGTCCTGGCTCAATATCTAACAATCTTGGTAAAGCATTTGCCAGAGTCGATTTACCACAGCCAATTGGACCAACAATTGCTACAGTTTCCCCTGGCTGAATATTAAAGTTAATATCTTTCAGTGCTGGTACTTTTGCGCCTGGATAGGTATAACTCAGATGTCGAGCCGCTACTTGTCCTAATACACGCTCTCGTGGCAAGTGGATGGCGTTATTTGCGTTTTGGATGTTGGGTGTGACAGTAAGAATTGACTCTACTCGGTCAATACTAACCTCACCGCGTTGATAAGCAGTAATTGTAAATCCTAATAGTGCAGTTGGGAAAACAAGACGTTCTACATATAGCAACAACGCTAGAAAGTCGCCAACTGTAAGTGTACCTGCAATAATCCGCCCCGCTCCCAGCCAGAGCAGGATCAGCAAGCTAAAATAAGCAAGTCCTCCTACTAAGGGAAACAGTGTATTCCGTGTTTTTGCAAGCTTAAGATTCGCTCCTAGTAGGTGGTGATTATTCTGGCGGAAGGCGCGACGTTCATTGTTCTCTTGAGCGTAGATTTTGATTAGAGCCATACCGCTCATATCTTCTTGAATTAACTCGCTCATTTTCGAGAGTTCTTCCTGTACTTCCTGTTGTTCTATGCGTAGGCGATCGCTAAACAACTGCACTAAAATCAGCATGAACGGATAAATTGCGATCGCAGCTAATGTTAGTGTTACGCTCTTCGAGAGCATTACAGGCAGTGTCAGGGCATAAGCAAATAATGTATTAGCTATACTCAGAACGGCAAACCCCAGTAGTCGCCGGATATTATCTACATCACTCGTGGCGCGGTTAATCAAATCTCCGGCTGTATTTGTAGCGAAATAAGATGGTTCCAGCTTGAGTAAGTGTTGAAAAATCTTTTGTTTTAGGTCAAATTCAACTTGTCGTCCTACTCCAAACAAGGTAATGCGAGATACCATGCGGATTACCCACATTACACAGCTAAGTACAATGATCAGCACTACAAAATTCAAAATTTGATCAAAGCTGAACTGGACTCGAAGTTTATCTACAATGTCACCAATTAGCCAAGGAATGTAAACACCAACGGCATTAACAATAAATAGAGCCAAAACCCCTAATGTAGTTTGCCGCCAATGGGGACGTAGGTATGAAATGAGTTTAGCGAACCGGGAACTTTGAGCCATCAACAGCGATTGAGCAACTTATTGATCCTAGAACTATTACTACTGCTATTGTCTTCTAGCTGTTGGCGGAATTTCTAAATGCTCTGCTGAAGATTTTAAAAAATAGTTGGAGAGATTTGCTGTATTCAACTGCTGCGATCGCGACTTCGGATTTGCTCAAATCATACTCACGCGATCGCCTCGTTATGATCTAAATTGAGTGGTTGTCAATCACAAGGGAAACAGAATGTCGTCTGAAAAACCTACTATTCTAGTCACTGGCGGAGCCGGATATATTGGCTCCCATGCCTGTCTAGCACTAAAACAAGCTGGCTACGGCGTGGTTGTTCTTGACAATCTCGTGTATGGGCATCGAGACTTGGTAGAGAATGTTTTACAAGTAGAGCTAATTGTCGGTGATACCAACGATCGCCCACTGCTTGACGATCTGTTTGCCACCCATAAGATCGCCGCCGTAATGCACTTCTCAGCTTATGCTTACGTAGGCGAATCAGTTACAGATCCTGACAAATACTACCGTAACAACGTTGTTGGTACTCTAACGTTGCTAGAAGCGATGCTAGCCGCATCAATTAAGCAGTTTGTCTTTTCTTCTACTTGCGCTACCTATGGTGTGCCGCATACAGTACCAATTCCTGAAGATCATTCCCAAAATCCAATTAATCCTTATGGATTTACGAAGTTGGCAGTAGAGCGAATATTAATGGATTTTGATGCTGCTTATGGTTTGAAGTCAGTCGTGTTTCGCTACTTCAATGCTGCTGGTGCAGATCCCAATGGATTACTCGGAGAAGCTCACGATCCAGAAACACACCTAATTCCTTTGGTACTTATGGCGGGGTTGGGTAAACTTGAATCTGTCTCTATTTTTGGCACTGATTACCCAACACCAGACGGAACTTGTATTCGAGATTACATCCACGTTAGTGATCTAGCAGATGCTCATATTTTGGGTATGGAGTATCTTTTGCAGGGTGGCGATACAGCAGTTTTTAATTTAGGAAATGGTAGTGGCTTTTCAGTTAAGCAAGTTATTGAAACTGCTCAAAAAGTTACTGGTCGAGAGATTAAAGTGGTAGAAAGCGAGCGCCGTGCTGGCGATCCACCAATGCTTGTTGGTAGTAGCGATAAAGCCAGAAAAATTTTAGGCTGGAAACCTCAGTACGCAGACATCCAAGATATTATCAGCCATGCTTGGCAGTGGCATCAACGTCGGCATAAATAGAACAAGGGGAGGGAGAGACTAGCAGAACAAAGGGCTAATCTTGCCTCGTTTCTAACACGCTCCCACCCTACCAAAAATCACGGATGGATCACTCTGCTACTCTTTTGACTTTAATATCCGTCTTTTTAACTCGGCATGAGTCATTAATAGCTTTGAACAAAACATACATTTTTGTAGAGTTAAAAATCTGCTTTTTACACTTAGCTATTAAATAGTTGAGTCGTTAACGCTTAGTGATTATCAAGCATCATTCCTGATTAAACCTTTTCGGTGCAGTAGATAAACATAAAAGATTTCGTAAAGAGTTCCTCGCGTTATCTTTTTTGAAAATAATAAAGGTACTTGGTAATTGTCGGCACAGGTAATAATATGAATAGCACTATATACCGAAAAGATTTTTATCTGCTTGGAAGTGATACCAATCTAACAACTGAACTTATCTTGTTACTACGATAATTCCGGCTATCGCAAGTTAGCACAAAAGATATTTTTAGCGAAGTGCTACTATTTTCTACTACAGAATTATTAATTTGTCAGAGGTTATATCAGCATAGCGTGGTTGATATAATCCAGTAATTTTACTTAACTACATAGAGATTAGATTTAAGTATTTTTTAAATTTTAAGTATTAATTCTGAACACATTAGTCTTATAAAATTGATACTCTTGATGAAGAATCGAGATATGAAGAGTTAGTAAATTTTAACTATAATTTTACTAATATTTTTATTTAATTCAAATTATAAAAATCAACTTTAATTTATTAATTAGTAACATTTTTGTAGCTTGCTAATTATAAGTTTTTATTACCTATATTTCTAAATGTTATGCGATTATTAACAATGAAAAGCTTATGTTTAGCAGTTGCATTTACCTGTTTAGGTGCAACTAATTCAATAAGTTCAAGTGTGCAAGCACAATCAAATAAAGCTCCATTATCTAAATCATCTATTCAGAGATCAAAAGTAGTGCCAGCAGGCGCTTCAATGTACACACTTAATACTAATACTACCTCAGTGACCGCTACAATTAACTGGGGTCAGAAAACTGGTAGAACTGCAACTAGATTACACTATGGATTAAATGCTTACCAATATAGCGATCCCAACGTTGCAGGGATGTCTGGAAATAGCAACTATCAATCTAACGTTGCTTCTATGAATCCTGGAATTTTACGCCTTCATAATCTTGATCAAATGAAGGATTCCAGCTTATCAAGACTTGGTTGGGTTGTTTCTCCTAATACTGCATCTTACAAGTGGGACATTACTAAAATTACTAATGCTCTTAATGGTGCTTATAGCGATCGCACTGTAAAAATGATAAATATTGCTAATTGGCCTGCGTATATGGACGATGGAACAGGTAAGCTTAAGCCATCTATGTACGATGCCTATGCTAGTTTTTGTGCAGAGTTAGTGAAAACCGTGAACGTTAAGTTAGGCAAGAAGGTTGTCTACTGGGAAGTTACAAACGAGAAAGATAATGCTTACAGTGGCAACATGGCAGCTTTAGCTTTGATATTTAATAAAGCTTATGATGCAATGAAAGCAGTTGATCCCTCAATTAAAGTTGGCGGACCGGCTTTTGCCAACGCTTATAATTATGCTGCAATTGATGAATTTATAACAGCAACAAAGGATAGAGTAGATTTTATTTCTTACCATACCTACTCACCTACCAGTAGCACAACAACAAAAAGTGATATTTGGAATAGTGCATTAGGTTTAGGTTATCCTAATGCTGTTATTGCAAATAAAATCAAACAATTAGCCCCTAGTCGTGCGTCTGTAATATCAACTTTCCATGATGAGTTCAACGTGGGTCGAACTACTGATAATGCACAATGGTTAACTGATACAACCAGTCTGATATATGATGCGTTGGCAATTCGTTCAATCATTAATGCGGGTGCAACTGGTGTAATGGCCTGGAATGAGGGAGATGGTTGGTGGGGAAAGCTGAATAATGACCTCAATTGGACTATGCGTCCTGCTGCTTATCTTTATAAAATGCTGAATGAACACGCTGTGGGAAGTGTAGTTGCAAGTTCTTCTAGTAACAATTCCTTGGTAGAAATTTTAGCTATTAGAAATAACGAGTCAGCTAAAAAAGCCTTTGTACTTATTAATCGTTCTCAAGCAGATCAAACCGTCCAAATGTCGTATCTTAACTGGGACATTCAACCTTCGAGTAGCACTCCTGTATTTGTATACCAAGCGGGTGCAAATGGTTATACTACCAAAATTAGTAGTCACTCTGCTCTTACTAGCGGTCAGGGATATCTATTGCCTGCTGATACTGTTACCGTATTTGAGTATTCCAACTGATAGTCAAAACCTTTGTCAGTTCCACAAATAATCCAGCCTGCCTTACTTAACTATTTTTTTGCTTTAGAAAGCTTTGGCAATCCAACTATTTTTTCTAGCAGGGTTTTTAAAAGTTACTCGTTGTAGTGTTTGAATGTACAAGCTCTGTGCTTGATTGGTGCTTTAGATCGAAGTGCTTGACAATTTGCTGGGGATTACCGATCGCAACCACCCCTTGAGGCACAGACTTACGGATAATACTTCCCAAACCTACTACACTATCTGCCCCAATGTGTACCCCCTTCATTACTGTAGCTCTAGCTCCGATCCAGACGTTGCGCTCAATCACAATCGGGGCGGAAACTTTTGACCCTGGGGGGCAGTGGCGGAGATGCGGCTCCAAGTTATGATAATCGGTATCAACAATGAAGCAGTCAGAAATTAGGCACTCGTCACCAATCGTGATTAAGTTTTGACAGCCAATCCAAGGGCCATTCAACAGCACATTGCAGCCTATTGTGACTTCACCTGAGCCACAAATTCTGACCCGCTTGCTTAAGCGAGTTCCTGAACCGATTGCAACTTTGACACTACCTTGAACATTTAGGGAGTCCTTAATGCGTACTCCCTTAGCGATCGCCACATTCGGGTATCGCAACTGATAAAATAGACGCTTTGCTTCAAAATAGAGGTTGGCTAGAACCTTCACGGCGGGATGATTAAGCTGCTGCATAGCTTTAAATTTAACTATTGTTACTGTTAATTACGACTGAGAAACAAACCGTAGCAATACGAGGGAGTAAGGCTTTAAAAGTAGCGGTTCTTGTGCCAAAATTGCAGTTGCTAAGGTGCTAGTTTTAGTTCCATCAGCATTCAAGGAAAGTATCTGGAGATTTTTAGGAGCAGCCTGCGTCAACTCAACGCTGACTTTGGCAGTTGTAGCTGCTTTATTGATGAGTAATAGCGATCGCATTCCATCCTCTTGCGTGACAGCCATTGCCTCTACAAAAGAATGATCACTCTCTGTATCCATCACCCTACCAGTCAAATATTTTCTCCCCCAGGCAAACACAGTCGCGGCAGACCGCAGCTTATTTTTCGGATCAATCATCCCGTACACCCCATCCTTAAGATGCCAAGAGGTTGCCATGTCAATTCCGGCATCAGCCAAATGTTTCAACACCGAAGCAAACCAAACAGCACCAATATGAGTATTTTGGCGGTTTTCCCCAGATTTCCACGAGTAGTTGATATTATATTCACCCAGTAATAGAGGTACTTTTCGGTCTGGAATATACTGCGTCGCTACTGCCCGAAACTTCGTCACCTGCTCCTTATACTTCGGTGTATAAGACATTAATTTTTCAGTAGACTCTTTCGCATTACCACTACCGTAACGATGCCAGGAGATGAAATCTACATTTGGCCCACACGCTTGGAGAAAAGCAGCAAGTCTTTTTGGTTCATCCCAAGTCAAGGCAGGCCCACCAACTTTAATCTGGGAATCTTTAGCCTTCATCGCTATTGCAGCCTTATTGTAGATTTTCCAAAGCTGATCTAGCTGGCCCGCTTTGTGGTAAACGACATCTTTTTCATTGAAGGGTTCCCAATAAGTAACTCGTCGCTGCTGGCGGTTGTTGATAATGTCCACTAATTCAGCACAGAAGGTAGCGTAGTGGTCGTACTCAGAGGAGTCAAGTAGACCATCCTCGGTGCGTTTCATCCACTTGGGCCAGTCGGGAATGTTCTGGATAATTGTGGGATGCTGGCGATAAGACACATCGTAGCCTGCTTTAATCTTGGCCTGATCCCAAGTTTTTGTTGCCGGGTCAGTCCAGCGATCGCTTAAATTAGCATGGTGAATTCTAATTAAACCAATATTCAGTTCAGCCAGACGACTTTGGTATATAGGATCTGCGGCTTTTTTGGGGTTAACGATTTCGTAGTCGTTCGAGCCAAAAGTGAAGGGTGTAGACTCAGCTACTGGCTTTGCCCAGTCAACGCTAATTTTAGCAGCAATAAATTTACTAGCAGACGGTTCAGAGGTAGATTCTGGCTTATTTTCAATTTTGGCAGAGGTTTGCTGCTGAGAAGCTATGTGTAATAACTTAGCGATCGCTACCCCAGATACTGCTAGTTTAAGTACGTTTCTACGGCGCATAGCTTACGACTTCACTAGAGAACTATGAGAGCGATATGGGTAGCTTCTAGCCCTAGTTTCCAAACCATTAACTACTAAACCGACGATTTTGGCATTATGTTGAGCCAGTTGATTGAGACTGTGGGTTACAGAGTCGCGATCGCTAACTCCAGAACGGACAATGAACAGCACATTAGGAATAATCGCAGTCATCAAGGCAGTTTCACTCGTTTGACTGACAGGAGCGCTATCAATTAGAACGTAGTCGTAGTTCTTGGCAGACTGGGCAGCAGCTAGGGACTGCTTAAATCGTCCCCGCGTCACCATCTCCACAATTTTGCCTTGTTTGGGCAAGGTTGGGATGAAATCGAGATTTTGTTGTAACTGTACTGGCTGCTCAACTATACTCAGGTCTTGAGTGTAACCGAGAGATCGGCTCAGTCCCGCCTGCCTAAAATCCCCATCCACAACCAGCACCCGAAAACCTAAATCTACTAAGGCTCTAGCCAGCCCTAGAGTTACAGTTGTCTTGCCTTCGCCAACAATGGCACTCGTCACCAACAACCGACGATCCTTTAGAGGCTGTAAGCTAATCGCTGATGCCAGCAGTTGAAACTCGACATCTGTTTCACTCTCCAGTCTCAATCCCATCTTGGAATGTTTGAGCCGAGGCAGTCCTGCCACAAGCGGAAACTTGATTGCCTGTAGGTCTTTTGGACTCAGCAGGGGATTACGCCCCTCTAAGAACAACACTAGAGCAATACTACCGAGAACCGATGCCATTAACGCACTGATCACAGTTAAGCTTACCTTGGGACTGGACGGCTTTAGGTCAACTGTCGGAGGGTCAAGCACTTGTACGTTCGGATAAACGTTAAAGGCATCAATACTGGACTGGTTTACCTGGGCAAGCAAACCTTTGTACACCCCCTCAACGACATCGGACTGACGTTCCAGTTCCAGTAGCCGCGCCTGATTAGCAGGAAGTGATTTTAAGTCTTTGTTTAGTTTTTCAATCTGGCTTTGTAGTTGCTCTGCTTGGCGCTGCTGAGAAGAGGCCTCACCTTCAGCTAGAATCATTTGTTGGATTAATGTGGCGCGTCCTTCACTACCAGTAGTATCCACTGTACCGTCTACTGTGTTTGTAGCAGATGCTTGAGTGATGTATCCCTGAATTTGACGCTGTAATTCATTGCGTTCAGAGAGCAGGGATTGTACCCTTGGATGATCCTCTGTGTAGTTAACTTGAGTCTGCACCAAAGTGGCATCTACTTCAGCCAGCTTGTTCCGCACAAACTGATAGTCTTGGTTTTCGCCCAAACCCAGCGACTGAATAGCTTGGACTGGCGTAAGGCTTAGGCGAGTCGCTAGGGTTCTGACTCGATTTTCATTTGCCTGCGCTTGCGCCTGCGCTTGCGCTTGCGCTGTAGTTAGAGTTGTCAGCGTAGTTACAATTCCTTTAGTTTGTTCTTCACTGTTGATTAAACCAGTAGACTCTTTAAACTGTGCTAGTTGGATCTGAGCCTGTGCCAAGCTCTGACGCGATCGCTCTAATTCCTTTTGGCTAAACTGTTTCCGGGAAAGCCTATCTGTTTGACGCAGTTCATTTAAGCGCTGTTGATACTGTTGAATTAATGCGATCGCTCTCTGGCGTGCTACTTCTGGACTTGAACCATTTACAGCCAACGAGATCAAAGTTGATTGTTCCTGGGGAGATACGTCGAACAACTGTTTATACTTACTCAGTGTGGGAAACTGACTTTTTTCGGGGTCATTGACTCGTACCTGCTCCAGTAAAGCATCACTCGTTAGAATAGACGTTTGTACCTTCAGAGGATTGACCTGAGGAGAAAAACCAGAGTCGCCATTTTGGAGGGTTCCAAGTGTTCCTAAGCTTGCATCTAAATTGCCAGTTGTATTAGGCAAAATAAGTTGGGCGTTAGCAGTCCAAACCTTGCGAGAAACGGCAATTTTTCCAACAGTAGCTACAAGCACCAACAAATTTAAAATTATTAAATATTTCCAATGTCTACTTGCAACTGTGGTTATTTTTTCCATAAAATTAATACCAAATGATGATTATACATAACAAAGCTAAGTCTGATCAAAAAGCAAACATGATTTTAGCTACTACAATTTGATAGAAACTTTTGCCGTATTCAAATTTTTCCGATAAATGCTCCCAGCTATATACAGTTGTACGATGCTGTTGTGTTTCTGAGAGAATTGCACCCAACCAAACAAAGAAAAACCAAAAATATACTGTCATCCACGTTAAGGGAATTGCATTGCAAAACACATACAAAGCTACCAAGCTAGCAAAGGCTCGCTTGTAAAGTAAGTTACCACGCACTGCTAGAACCCAAAAGCTGCATAAAGTTAGAGCTAAAGCAGCTATAAAGAAGATAAAACCGATGATTCCATGCAAATAAAGGACTGATGCGTAGGTTGAGAAAGAGCCAAGGGCAATATCATAGGTATACCATCGAACTGAGCCACTGATGATTCCCCACCCTAACCAGGGTGATTCTTGCCAAGCCTCAAGCGTTTTGCGAACCACAAATTCCCGATCCGTTGATGATGTGGCACGAGCGCTAGTGAAGATTTCTAAGGGCTTTTCAAGTAACTGATTGAATGTCAGTCCTAAAAGACCGCAGAGTAAAGCGGTGAATGATGCTGCCCAAAGAGTTCCTTGACGAGCTAATCTGCTGCGAAAGCAGACAATAATCAGCAGTCCTAGAGGTAAGCAAAGCCAAGCTAGACGACTAGCACTAATTAGCAGCGCAACCAGGCAACCAGTTAATCCAAAATTTCGCAGGCGGCGGTTTGTTTCACCCAGGCAGATAAAGAAACATAAAACGGCACAAACGCCTAGTATTGGCGGGTCTGGTGTATAAAGGGCTGTCCTGGGTAAAGGAATACCAAAAAAAGGTTGGAATACTGCAAACTTAACTTGCAGACTCAGTTTGTCACCTGGAATCAGACGCGCTAGTGGAGGGAGGAAACCTGAGCCGCCAATTCTGAGTACCAGCATCACCATTTGAATTGCAATCGTCGCTAAGTAGCCTGTTGTCATCCAGGCAACAGCGCGTGTAATTACGCTAATTCTGATCCGATTCCAAAAAGGCAACACTAGACAGGCATAGATTAAGAAGTAGCTTTTAAAGAAAGTTACTAATGTAGCCGCAATTTTTTGGATGTCAAATCCGACATTACTAAGACCAATTGTGGCGGTAGCAAGCATGACTAGAGACATGACAAGCCAAGCCCATACACAGGCTGGGGCTGTTCTGAGCAGCTTGTCAAAGTCAAAGCTAATCAACATCAAAATAATTGCGATCGCTGGATAAAGGAGAGTCTGTACACCTAACAGCCACCAAAGCGGCGTTAGAACAATTCCCCAGTAGACCACTTGCTCTGCAAATGACATATCCAGCTTGATAAATCGAGAGAAGATTGGTTTACTAGCTCTGACGTTTAACATTCAACGCTTCCAGTTCAAAAATGACATAATCTATAACAGTTCAAGTTGCCGATTTTCGCATTTTTCTCCAAATAGATTTGGCTATGTGAGATATTTTTTTAACTAAACTGCCTAATAAAACCTGGTATCTAAAAAATTGTTTAGCAGCAATAATCCGAACGCCAACCAGATATATGCAGGTGAATAGGAATGGCTTTAAAATAGTAGGTACATTTAGAGCAATAAAAATTGGGATAAGTGCGATTAAAGGGGGTTTAAAGCAGAGTATTAAAAACTTCTTCAATGACCAACTCAGTTCGCGGCAGCCTACCCACCAACAGTATATAGTCCACACAATTCCTAGTATTAGAGCAACGGCAATACTAACGCCAAGAATTCCTCCCTTCCAAGCACCAATTACAAAACCTATGACAGCTAAGGGAGCAATAAAAAGGTTGATTTTGGCATTAACTCCTGGTTGCCCTTTTGCAGACAGCATACAAAATAATTGGCTGTTGATCAGCCGAAAGTAGGCAAATATAAGTAACCAGGGAATGACTGTACAGGCAGGTATCCACTTCGAGCCAAAGATAAAAGAGATTACTTGTTGGTCAATTACTAAAAAGAATAAGGCATAGACAGGAGCAGCTAGGAAAGATGTTTGTTCCACTACTTTAACCAAGGCTTGCTCGCGCTCTATATCGTCAGGCAGTTGAGCAAAGTATGACATCCCAACTTGACCGATCGCCTGAATGAGAATTGTGCTTAATGCCGTAGTTAACTGGTATGCAAAACTGTAGTAGCCTAGACTGGTACTACCCAGCAGCTTTCCAATCACGACGTTATCGCAGTTGGCATTAATATAAAATCCGAAGCTAAAGCCTGTAGCTCCTAAGCAGTAAGACAACACTTCTGCTTTGACTTCTGGATCAATCTGTAGGCGAAAATTATGCTTGACGTGACGACCCGTTAAAGCAAATGCGATTAGCCAATAAGCTGTATCCCCCACCGCGAAAGACCAGTAACTAAAACCAAGTAAGGCACATCCGGTTGTGCAGAATACTCGAATAAGTGAGGCTATTAAGGTTGAATTTGCTAACTCTCGATACTGCATCCGCCTCGTCAGAACTCCGACATAAACTGACTGGGCAGAAGAAAGTAGCAGGTTGAAGGCAAAGAATACCAAAATCCAGACTAAATCTGGTACACCGAAAAAGTTAGCCGCTAGGGGTGATAAGGCAAGCAATCCCAAAGCTAGAACTAAGCCAATGAGGAGACTGATTGTGTAAGTTGTATCTAAATAACGCTTGTCTTCAACGCCCTTGTAAACGAGAAACGATCCTGCTGTACCTTGAGTGAACAGATTTGCAAAAGCCCAGAAAATGTATGCGACACTGATCACACCAAATTCAGATGGCAGCAGCAAACGTGCCAACAGCAGGTTGCTTAATAAGGCTAATAGGCGTGTTGCAGTAGCCCCGTAAGCTGTCCACAAGCCACTTTTGAGTAGTGAAGCACGGTTCATGAAGTTAGCACGTGGAGATTACCACTTGCTTGACGGTAGAAGGACATTTGGGGATCAAGCATTCTCATCATCAACAGATTTTAAAGTATTTATCTTGCCTTCACTGAGCCAAGCGATCGCCTAATTATCAGCTTGGCTAATGGTGCTAGACGGACAGCTGCTAGAGTAAGTAGCGATCGCGGGTCACGATAAAAAATTGAATAATCCGCAGCCAAAGCTTGGTCAATAAAATCACGGGCTTGTTCTGCATCACCAGCTGTTAGCGATAGCCGAGCTAAATAACGATACATATATGCGTAAGCCGTCGGAAGCATTGGTTTAACTACTTCGGGGGAACGTTGGTAGGCAGATTCTATTACCCGGGTACAACAGCGCTGCATTTGCAACACATTGAACGACAGTCCAGACGGGCGGACTCGATAGCGACATAAAACTCGTGGCTCCCGGTCAAAGCGCCAGCGCTGCTTTGCCGCTACTCTCAACCAGAAGTCTACATCTTCAGAGCTACGTAATGTTTCATCAAACTCACCCACTTGATCAAAAACGGCACGGCGGAACACTGCATTAGACCCATGACCAATAAAGTTTTTGCACAATAACGCTAAGAGTGGATCAGACGTAATCGGCTTACCACTCAGGTACATAAACGTTGAACGCCCATCCTCACGGATTGCTCGTGAAGCACTGTAGGCAACTCCTACATCCCTATCTCTATCCAGTAGAGCAACATGAGCCGCTAGCTTGTCTTGCTCATAAACATCATCGCCATCTAATAGGGCAATGTACTCAGCACAGGCGTGGTGTATGCCATAGTTACGAGCCGATGAGAGTCCTCCATTCTGTTTCTGCACTAACTGAAAGCGTGAATCGCGCTCACAAAAAGGTTTAACCACTTCGGCCGTATCATCAGTAGAACCGTCGTCAACAACGATCGCCTCAAATTTATCAAAAGACTGACGCTCTAAAGAAACCAGGGCATCCTCAATGTAGGAGCGAACGTTATAAGCCGGAACTACAACAGTAACTTTAGGGGAAATAACCACTGAAAAACTCCTAGCAAATATTCTTAAAAAGGTAAGGGAATTGTTTTGTCAACATTGACCGCAGCAGCAGGCAGCCTGACAAACATAAATTTTCGGCATCCCCAAACCAACTAAAGACCTTAAATCTATACGACAAAAAAATTTATTGTTTCTTCCACCCGCTATAAGCTACGAAAGATTTAGTCAGACCAAATAGCTTCTCTTTATAAATAGTTGCTTCTGGAAAAAGGCTTTTTACTTTCTGTTCTGTAAGAAGAGTAATTGAATTAGCAATCTCTATAGCTTCTTGTCTATTATCAACTTTTTTATACCACCCAGCCCCAAAATTAAGTAGAATAAACACCTTTAAATACAAAGGGAAAAACTGAAAACACGGAAATAGGAAATGAGGCTCAATGGGAAAGAAGTAGTTAGGCGTTTGAATAAAGTATCTTTTCCCCAAGCGCTTTATTTCCTCAACCATCTGAGACTGTTGCTGATAATCACCTACGTGTTCAATGACTGAATTTGAAAACACAACATCGAATTCTTGGCTTTTCAAATCTGGGATCTTTCTGGCATCACCAACTAGGCTTCTGAAGTTTGGTTTAGTCACCTCAACTTTTTCAACATTAAGAATTGTTAGATTAATATCAGCTTCTTCAGTAAAATTCATGTCTTCCCAAAATTTTTGCCTTCCACCTACATCAAGTACATTTACTGGACGCGGAAGTGTTGAAATAAGAGAATTAAATAAAAAGAATCTATCTCTACGCAACGCTTTGGCAACCTGTTCCAGGATTTTTATTAAGGCTGTAGGCGTTTTTCTGATACTCGGCATTTTATAGTTACTGTTATTTATGAGGGTTTAAAAAAAGTTTATTGGTATTGTATTGTCAAGTTTGTATTGTCCTATGTTTCCTTGTTAGTAAATTGCGCAAAAAGCGTCGCGCATCTGGGGGGATTAGCCACATTCCAAGGTACAAATATAAGTCATTTGGCTGAGGAGAGCCTTGCCGGAGTGCTTCCCATAAAAGTGGCCAAAATGCCTTCCAATCGTGAACTTTTGCGGCTCGCGCACTGACCTCTGCCAAGATAAATGATGAATAAGCTCTGGGTGTGACTAAATCTTTTTGTGCTTGAATCCAGTTAAATGAATACTGCCAATCAGCAACGCTACTAACAGTGTTTCGGTCTTCCCCTAGATACCAGATAGATAGCGGTTCAGGCACAAATTCTATTCCTACTCCTTCTAAAGTAGTCGCCCGTAACAGCCAATCCCAATCGTCATGTTTTTTTAACCGATGAGGAACTTTTTGCAATAACTCTTTTGAGGTCACAATGGTTGATGTTTGGATTAGCCCTTCTCCCTGGAATAAGGTATTACGAACAAATAAATATTCGCTCAGTGGTTCGGACTGGGTGGGAATTCTTCTTGGCCAAATAGATTCTCCAGTAGGTGTGCGCGCGATTAGATAGCAGGTAGCAATTGGTAGAGCGTAAGAGGAATGGCTAATAGCTTCAAGTTGCAGTTGAAGCTTTTGGGGCATCCATTCATCATCGTCATCTAGATAAGCAACCCATTTTGCTTCAGCAGCAGCAACTCCCGCATTACGAGCGGCACAGCAACCTTGATTTGTGGGTAGTTCTATAATTTTTAACCGGCAATCATTTATTTGGGCAAGTGCTATCTGCGTTGCCTCATCTGGGCCATCAATTACAACAATGACTTCAATTTTGTTAAGCGTTTGTCCAAGGGCGCTTTGAACCGCTCTTTTAACTAGGACTGGCCTAAAGTGGGTGGGTATCACTACACTAACTAAAGGCTCCAAGGGCATGACCTCCTGTTGATTGATGTATTAGAGAAGCCTGGTTTAGATATCATTAGATTTCAAGTTAGATTTAGTAGCTAGTTGCATTTCCTGTACTTTTAAAGAGAACCCATAAAACTTAGCTAGGGCAATGTGAAGCATAAAAGCTGGATTACCAACCAAATAGCGAACCGCTAGGCGTTTAGGTTCCCTATATAAGCGGTACAGCCACTCTAATCCTTGATTTGAAATAAATGTTGGACAATCAGATACAACACCAGCTAGTCGATCAATAACTGCTCCACCTGGCATAATCACATTGGTGTCAAGGCGACTACGATGCATCTGAATCCAATTTTCTTGAATTGGCATCCCCATACCTACTAATAAAATATGAGGCTTTGCCTGGTTGATTTTCTTAACTACTGCGTCATTCTCATCAGGATTATCTATTGAGAAATAGCCGTGATGTCCAGCAACATTAATATTTGGGTATTGTCTTCTCAAGTTTTCCAGCGCTGCTTCTAAATATTGAGATTTTGAACCAAGCAAAAAAATTGAGAGACTATGTTGGTTGCAATGTTCTAGTAGTTTCGGTATTAATAATGTATATGAAACTCGGTACTGTATAGGTAACTCTAATCCCATGTAGCGAAAAGCTTTTAAGATACCGACGCTATCACAATGAGTAATTTCTGCATTTTCTAGAAAGTCATAAAACCAAGGTAGTTGCATTGAAAGATTAAAACTGTGTACGTTGTAATTTGCCACAGTTATTTTGTTCTTCTCAACACACGCTATGTGAATTGCTTCAATAATAGCTGGAATAGTCATACAATTAATTCTTCTGCCTAGCAGATGAACTTTATAATTAGGCAGCGTTTCTACCTTACAAAACTTTGCTTGTGCAACCATAATCTTAATTACTTTTTAAAAACTACATGGAGATGTTGTAGAGTTGTTGATGCAATAAATTTTCTTGAGTAAAATAGTTTGATTAACTAGCTGATAATTTGCCATGATTACACAATTGCTGCACTGCCCCCATTGTCAAGGCATCGATATTGTT
>JAHHHE010000077.1 GCA_019359535.1 Gloeocapsa sp. UFS-A4-WI-NPMV-4B04 | reverse complement strand
CGTCGGGTCGCTACTCGTTATGAAAAACGAGCCGAAAATTACTTAGCAATGCTGATGATTGCAGCGATTCTCATCTGGTTGCAATAGCTCATTCCGCTATATCCAGACTTTGCAGATACGCCCTAGAAAAGCAGGTTGACTGGAACTTGATTTGAAGCTGGAGAGACAGCGTATACAATTTTGCCGTCCCATGCCATTTCAATTAAATTTGGCTCTGTGTTAGCAGCAACAAGCACTTCGTAACACTTCACGCCATCTTCGATTCGCAGCACTTCGACCCCATTAAAATACATCTGGATGGTTCTGGGCTGATTACTCACGATTGGTTTGTAAATAGCTGATTGACCGTTGGCTTAACTTACGGTTAGCTGAATTTTTACACTGTGCGCGAAATCAAGTCAATGTAGCTTTACTTTTTGCAATATTGAGTTCTGTTGCTTGAGGGTACGATAAGTAATGAAACCAATATTTGTTGTACCCTTTTGACGATAAAAGCTTGTTTTAAACTCTAGCTACAAGTTCAGTGTAGCAACTAAAATGCGGTAAAAAATAATGAACCTTAAGTTAAATGAACGCTTATAGTATCGGATTCGGGTTGTGTTGCAAAAACTGGTGTCAATCTGGTAGAAATAGCAATTGTACTTAGTACCCAAAGTCACCGATGCCAGCTCCATGAAATCCAGTCTCCCCTTCAAATGGCGTCACTTTGCTCCTGACATTATTCTATGGGGAGTGCGTTGGTACTGCCTCTATCCCATCAGCTAACCGTAAATTAGAACAAATGATGTGCGAGCGAGGTGTAGAAATGGACCATTTTACGCTGCAAGAGTTGGGTGCAGAAGTACATACTAGAATTGGACAAGCGCTGCCGTTCTCACTTGCAGCTGACTAACGATTCGTGGCGAGTGGATGAAAACTACATCAAGGTGAAAGGGAAAGACAGATACCTGTATCGGACGGTAGATTCCGAAGGAAACACCTTGGACTTTTTGCTTGTCCTTAAAAAGTTTTTGCAACACAACCCTTATTTTTTGGATTCAGGCGATCAATTATAATTAGTGATGCGCCTCATGATACTCATCTGGGGAGAGTTCAATGATTGTCATACCTGGAATCACCATCCACAGCAAAATTTATGAAAGCTCGAATTCTCTGGTATACCGGGGGATCAAGATGCAAGACGAGCAGGCGATCGTCGTCAAAATGCTCAAGCAAGATTATCCTTCTCTTCAAGAATTAACACGCTACCGACAGGAATATGAAATTACCTGCTCCCTCAACCTAGAAGGAGTGGTCAAGGCATACAGCCAGCAGGGCTATCAACGCACGTTGGTTATTGTCTTAGAAGACTTTGGAGGTGAGTCCCTGGAGCAATGGATGCGACAGCAATCAAGTTTCTGCCCAATATCCTTACCTACATTCCTACGGCTGGCGATTGCACTCACCGAGATTTTAGGTAGTGTTCACGCCAACAATATCATTCACAAAGATATTAATCCTGGAAACATCGTTTTTAACCCAGATACTGGCGTTGTTAAAATTATCGACTTTGGAATAGCTACCCGCTTTAACCGCACGAATCCGACGTTCAAAAGCCCTCATAGTTTAGAAGGCACATTAGCGTACCTGTCTCCAGAACAAACCGGGCGGATGAATCGCTCGCTCGATTACCGCACCGATTTTTACTCGCTCGGTGTAACATTTTACGAACTTCTGACTGGACACCTGCCGTTTCCCACCACGGATCTGCTGGAGCTAATCCATTGTCATATTGCCAAGCAGCCTGTTCCACCTCACGAGATGAACGCAACTATTCCCGAACCAGTTTCAGACATCATTTTGAAACTGATGGCAAAAAACGCGGAGGATCGCTATCAGAGTGCTTGGGGAATCAAAGCGGATTTAGAAATCTGTGTTCACCAATTAGAGCAAAGTATACAGATTGATCGGATTCAACTAGGTCTTCAGGATGTTTCCGCTCAGTTTCAAATTTCCCAAAAACTATACGGACGAGAAGCGGAAATTGCAGCATTATTGACAGCGTTGGATAGAGTGGCGGGGGGAGAGGGAGACGCTGAGAAGAGAGGTAATATCTCCACGTCCCCGTGTCACCGTGTCTCCGCATCTTCTGCAATGATATTAGTGTCTGGCTATGCTGGAATTGGAAAATCAGCATTAGTGCAGGAACTCTACAAACCAATCACAGCAAAACGCGGCTATTTTATTTCTGGTAAGTTTGAACAGTTTCAGCACGATATTCCCTACAGCGCGATCACCCATGCCCTGCAACAATTAGTGCAACAATTGCTGGGTGAACCTGATGAGCAATTGCAACAGTGGAGATCACGTTTGCTTTCAGCGTTGGGAAGCAACGGACAACTCATCATTGATGTGATTCCCGAAGTAGAACTGATTATTGGCAAGCAGCCATCCGTAGCAGAAGTTGGAGCAATGGAGGCTCAAAACCGCTTTAATCAAGTCTTTCAGCAATTTATTCGAGTATTTTGTTCCAAAGAATATCCTTTAGTGATCTTCTTAGATGACTTGCAGTGGATTGACTCAGCGACATTGAAGCTCATTGAGTTGTTGCTCCTGGATCAGCAAACTCAATTTTTGTTTCTAATTGGAGCCTATCGAGATAATGAGGTTAATCCAACGCATCCACTGGCATTAATGCTGGGAATACTGCGACAACAAGGGGTGTTGCTTCAAGAGATTGTTTTAGTACCCTTAACTCTGGAACCGTTAAATCAGTTGATTGCTGAGACGCTACATCAAGATGTTCATACAGTTCGTCCCTTAGCTGAGTTAGTGTTGCACAAAACCGAAGGCAATCCCTTTTTTGTGAGTGAGTTTTTGCGATCACTGTATAGTGAAAATCTCGTGAGCTTCAATGCAGAAGACTTGATCTGGCAGTGGAACATTGCTGAAATTGAAGCTCAAGATATCACTGATAATGTGGTAGAGTTGCTGCTACTCAAGTTAAAGAAACTACCAGAGATAACTCAGCAGCTTCTTCGACTCGCCGCTTGCATCGGGGCTGAATTTGATTTAGAAACGCTGGCGATCGTGTGTGAGCAATCGTCTAAAACAGTTTTTCAGGATTTATTAACAGCGGTACAAGTCGGATTCATTCAACCGATTTCTGAATTAGACGAGAATTTGTTAGTTCGAGACTACAAGTTCTTGCATGATCACGTCCAGCAAGCAGCTTATGCCCTGATTGATGAGTCGCAGAAACAGGTGATTCATCTGCAAATCGGTCGCAATCTGCTTGAAAAAACGTTGCCAGAGGAGTTATCAGAGCGGCTGTTCAAAATTGTAGATCATCTCAATCATGGAATTGAGTTGGTTACTGAGCAATCCGAACGAGATGAAATTGCCAGATTAAATTTAATCGCAGGGCAGAAAGCAAAAGGGGCGATCGCTTACACGATTGCTAAAAAATATTTAGTGGCAGGAAGAGAATGGCTGGCAGATTCTAGCTGGCAAACAGACTATGAGTTGACATTAGATTTATATTTAGAAACAGCAGAAGTTGCGTATTTGTGTGGTGATTTTGAGCAGGTAGAATACTGGGCAGCTATTGTTCTACAAGAAGCCAGAACTGTTCTCGACATCGTAAAAGTTTACGATGTCAAAATTCAAACTTATATCGCGCAGAACCAACTATTAGAAGCAATCAATACGGCATTGCAAGTTTTGCCTCAACTGGGAATCAGTTTTCCCAAGAAGCCGAGTCAGTCAAATATTCATCTTGAAATAGACACAAGCATATCACTCGTGGGTGAGAAGTCGATCGAGGACTTAATCCATCTACCGGAGATGACCGAGCCGAAACAGATAGCGGCGATGCGAATCCTATCAAGCATCGTGATTGCTGCCCAAATTGCGGCTCCTGATTGGGTGCCTCTACTGGCATCTAAACAGGTCAACTTGTCAATTCAATACGGCAATGCGTTTGTGTCACCTTTCGCGTATGCGACCTATGGATTAATTCTTTGTGGGATGGTGGGAAACATAGAGTCTGGCTACGAGTTTGGACAGCTTGCTCTAAGGCTATTATCGCAGCCTCAGACCTATTTACTCAAAGCTAGAACAGTGTACATTGTGAATAGCTACATCATTCTTTGGAAAGAACATATTAGAGAAACATCGAAGCGATTACTAGAAGGCTATCAAAGTGGACTGGAAACTGGAGATTTAGAGTTTGCTGCCTATTGCGCTCTCGGTTACTGTTCTCAAACCTTTTTCGTTGGAAAGGGACTCGTGGAGGTTGAACACGATATGAGGATATACAGTGAAGCAATCCGTCAACTCAAACAGGAGGCAGTAGTCAACTGGATTCAAATATATCAGCAGTGTGTCTTAAATTTGATGGGTTGCTCGGTCAATCCATCTCGTCTAATTGGCGAATCCTACAATGAGAATAGACTGCTAGACGATGAAATAGATGGAGGCGCAATCTTTTTAGTACATCTCAACAAACTTTTCCTATGTTATCTATTTTCTGAGTATACTCAGGCAGTTGAAAACTCAACTATAGCGGAAAGTCATTTGACTAAAGGAAGAGGAACACTCCTTGTTATTTCCTACTATCTCTATGATTCTCTGGCAAGACTGGCAACATACTCTGGAAACAGCACTCAAGCGCAGGCGGAAATCCTCAAAAAAGTTGCTGTTAGCCAGGAAAGAATGAAACATTGGGCACAGTATGCGCCCATGAATTATTTGCATAAATATCATTTGGTACAAGCAGAGACGGCAAGAGTTTTAGGTCAGTTGTTTGAAGCAGAAGAGTCCTATGAACAGGCTATTCAGGGAGCTAGGGAAAATGAATATATCCAAGAAGAAGCCTTAGCCTATGAATTAGCTGCCAAATTTTACCTATTTCGAGGTCGGGAAAAGTTTGCTCAAACCTATATGAAAGAAGCACACTACTGCTATGAACGTTGGGGAGCAACGGCAAAGGTCAAAGATTTAGAAACTCGCTACCCGCAGTTCTTTTCTCAGTTGTTAAGTATAACTGACACACCAATTCGCACTACTTATGGAACCACTGCTACTCGCTCAGACAGCGCTTTCGATTTAGCGGCGGTGATGAAAGCATCCCAGGCGATTTCGAGTGAAATTGAGTTGGAGCAGTTGCTCCGTTCCTTGATGCAGATATTAATTGAGAATGCTGGCGCACAAACAGGCTTTCTGATTTTGGAAAGCGCAGGAGAATGGGCGATTGAGGCTTCTTGTAAACTCAATGATGGTGAGAATGTTTATGCTACGCGAGTGCTACAATCTCTCCCAACTACAAATCAACTGCCTGAATCAATTATTCAGTATGTGATCCGGACTCATGAATCTGTCATCTTAAATGATGCAACTCGTGAAGGTAGTTTCATTAATGAGTCATACATTCAGCACAACCAAACTCACTCCCTCTTGTGTTTACCGCTGCTGAATCAAGGTAAGCTCGTCGGCGTGTTGTATCTAGAAAATCAATTAGCAATTGGAGCATTTACACAAGAGCGATCACAAGTGTTGCATTTGTTATCGGCTCAAGCAGCGATCGCGATCAAAAATGCCAAACTCTACTCAGAGATACGTGCCAGCGAAAGTAAGATGACTCAATTCCTAGAAGCGGTTCCGGTAGGAATTGGAGTATTGGACGCGACGGGTCGCCCTTACTATGCTAACCAACAGGGCATTCAGCTCATGGGTAAAGGGATTGATCCTGCCGTGCCGCCGGAGCAAATCGCAGAGGACTACCAATTTTATGTGGCGGGAACGAATCAAGTATATCTAACTGAGAAACTGCCGATCATCCGGGCGTTGAATGGCGAACGTACTACTATTGACGACGTAGAAATTCGCCACAATAACGTCACCATTCCAGTTGAGGTGTGGGGCACTCCAGTCTTTGATGAACAAGGCAAAGTTGCTTATGCGATCGCAGCTTTTCAAGACATTACAGAGCGAAAACAAACAGAACACCTTTTAGCCAATTACAACCGCACCTTAGAGCAACAGGTAGCAGAGCGAACGGCAGCGTTACAGCAAAGCGAAGCAGAATTGCGCGATCAAGAACAAGAATTACGACTAATTACTGACGCTCTCCCCGTTTGTATCAGCTATGTGGATGCCGATCAGCGCTATCAGTTTGTCAACCGCACCTATGAGGAATGGTTTCATTATAGCCGCACTGAAATTTTGGGCAAGTCTGTTTGTGAACTGTTAGGTGAGAAGGCTTATCAAGTTGTTGAACCGTATATCAAGCAAGCGTTAGCGGGGCAAATTGCAACCTTAGAGATGGAAATCCCTCTTTCACCGGGCAAACGACATATCAGTGCGACCTTAATTCCCAAGGTTGATAGTAGTGCCCAAGTCAGAGGATTCTATGCTCTAAATACAGATATTAGTCACCATAAACGTGCCGAAGAGGCTTCTATTTTAGAAGAACGCAACCGCATAGCGCGAGAGATTCACGACACTCTCGCACAAGCTTTTACAGGGATTTTAGTTCACATGGGAGCCACTTCTCGAATCGTGACAACGAATCCAGAAGCAATTCAAACGCATATTAATACTGTACGAGATCTGGCTCGCAGCGGGCTGACAGAGGCTCGGCGATCGGTTGCGGCATTGCGTCCCCAATCTCTAGAAGAGGGCAATCTGTGGACGGCGCTAGAGCGATTAGTAGTCAGTATGCAATCTTCAACCGAAACTAGCTCAATTTGTGAAATTATTGGCACGCCCTATGTACTACCTGCCGAAACTGAGAACAATCTTTTAAGAATTGCACAGGAAGCATTTACAAACGCTGTCAGGTATGCAAATGCAGCCGAAATTCGGATTGAGTTAGTTTATGAATTAAGGCAATGTTTCTTACAAATTAGAGACAACGGACAAGGATTTGAAGTCAACCCTACAATTCTAAATCGGGGGTTTGGCTTACTTGGGATAACCGAACGAGCAAAACGCATTGGGGCACAACTCTCGATCGAGAGTAGACTGGGGCAGGGAACCGAAGTGATTGTATCTGTCCATCGGGAGGCATCAGCATGAATCAGCCTACAGCAATCCGCGTTTTGATTGTCGATGATCACCCAATTGTTCGGCAAGGACTAGCCGCGATGATTGAGAATGAGCCAGATATGACGGTAGTGGGTCAAGCAGGTGATGGACTGGAATCGATTGTTCGATATCGACAGCTACAGCCTGATGTCACCTTGATGGACTTACAGATGCCGCAGATGAGTGGTGCTGATGCGACTTTAGCAATCTGTGCTGAATTTACTCATGCTCACATTATCATACTGACCACGTATGATGGTGACGAGGATATTTATCGCGCATTACGCGCTGGGGCAAAGGGCTATTTGCTCAAGGATGCCGAACCGGAAGCACTCCTCAATGCCATTCAGATCGTCCATAGCGGGCAACAATATATCCCTTCTGAAGTTGCTGCCAAACTAGTGCAACGGATGAGCATTCCAGAGTTGAGCGATCGAGAACAAGAGGTGATTCGTCAGATGGCACGCGGCTTGAGTAATCATGATATTGGCGCGGTTTTAAATATTACTGAAAGTACTGTCAAATTCCACATCAACCGCATTTTAAGCAAATTAGGTGTGAGCGATCGCACTCAAGCGGTTATTACCGCACTGAAGCGAGGAATCGCCAAGTTGTGAGACAGCAATGAGAACTGAACTTAAGTTCGGTTGAGAGCTCGCTGTAGAGATAGTGACCAACTGTTGTTTCGTCTCTTCAATCACTCAACTCTGGGTTGGCGACAAAGTTACATTAATTTTATAGGCTAAAGCTATACAAATAACGGAATCGGGAGGAATCACAGATAGAAAGCATGGCAATCTCTTGATGCTATGAAAAACCCTTTTTTCTAGAGTGTCCGATGAATCAAGATAGTCATCTTAATCAGCTCGTTGTTCCGCCTTCCCAACGCGATCATTATCAAGGGATATTGAGCGCTCCAGTCATGCTTGTGGAATATGGAAATTACCAATGTCCTCAATGTAGGGAAGCGCATCAGCTGATTCAGGCAATTCAGCAACATTTCAATTCTGGGTTTTCTGAGGAGAATTGGGTGTGTATCGTTTTTCGTCACTTTGTCCAAAATTCAATCAATCCTCAAGCACAAAAGGCAGCACAAGCAGCAGCAGCAGCAGCAGCACAGGGTCAATTTTGGCAGATGCATGACATGCTCTTTACCCATTCACAAGAATTGGGAGACGGCTATCTCGTAGAGTATGCCGATGTGTTAGGTCTCGATATTTCTCAATTTCTGCAAGATTTATCCAATCAAGTACACGTTGGTCGCATTAATCAAGACATGAAAAGTGGATTAGACAGTGGAGTAACATCTGCCCCAGCACTGTTTATTAATGGAATTCTCTATCGCGGTCGCTGGAATATGGAGCAACTGATGGCAGCCGTTACTGCTGCAAGTCATTGAGTTTTCTGTAAGGTTTTGGTTCTTTGAGAAAAGCAAAAACATAGCTGGTCGAAGCAGAGGATATTATGACTCAATATGACTACATCGTGATTGGTGCAGGTTCAGCAGGCTGCGTGATTGCTAATCGTCTAACAGAAGATAACGACACAACCGTCTTACTTCTGGAAGCAGGCAACCCAGATACGAAACCAGAGATTCACATTCCGGCAGAATGTCTCAGTTTACTAGGTTCGGAAGTGGACTGGGCATATTTCTCTGAGTCAGAACCATACTTGAATAACCGCAAAATCTTTTGTCCCCGTGGCAAAGTCTTGGGGGGTAGCAGTTCGATTAATGTCATGATTTATATGCGGGGCAATCCTCACGATTATAACCACTGGCAGTCATTGGGGAATCCCGGTTGGAGTTACCAAGATGTGTTGCCCTACTTCAAGAAATCGGAGCACTCCTCACGCGGTGCATCCGAATTTCACGGGGTCGATGGCCCCTTGAGCGTGAGCGATCTCATTGCGCCTGCTGTGGTATCCCACCGCTTTGTAGACGCAGCGGTGGCACTAGGATATGACTACAATCCTGATGCCAATGCGATGCAACAGGAAGGGGCAGGACTCTATCAGTTGACAATTAAGGATGGTAAGCGACACAGTGCCGCTGCTGCCTTCCTGCTGCCCATTCTCCAGCGTCCCAATTTAACGGTAACGACAGGAGCGTTAGTGACTCGCTTGTTGTTTGAGGGGACTCGCACCGTTGGGGTAGAATATCTGCGTGAAGGCACACTGCACCAGGTCAGGACTAACTCCGAAGTGATTGTCAGTGCTGGCACGTTCGATTCGCCCAAGCTACTGCTGCTTTCTGGTATTGGGGATGCAGAACACCTGAAAGCCTTGAACATTCCGCTAGTAGCTGATTTGCCGGGTGTTGGTCAAAACCTCCAAGACCATCCTGTCGTGTCCGTGACACACGAGGCAACTCAGGATTTACACCCGGCAAGCACCAGTAGTATCGCTGAAGCTGGTTTGTTCTTGCATACTCAGGGTAATCTGGATGCTGCGCCAGATTTACAGTTTCTTTTCGGTCCGGTTGTGTTGGTACCGCCTGGTTATGCCCACTCTGGTTCAGGATTCACAAGTTTCGTCTGTTTAACTCATCCCCAAAACATTGGCAGTGTCAGTTTGCGTTCCCCTGACCCCAAAGACGCACCAATGATTCAAATGAACTATCTCCAAAGTGAAGCTGATGTCCAAAAGCTGGTTGTCGGGATTAAATTACTTCGTAACTTGTTCGGTGCCAGTGTTTTTGATGAGTTTCGTGGTGAGGAAATCGCTCCGAGTGATAATAAACAGAGTGATGCAGCACTCGTTGATTACGTCCGGGAAACTTGCAGTACAGTGTGGCATCCGGTGGGCACTTGCAAAATGGGCACTGACCCCATGGCAGTTGTAGATCCTGAACTCCGAGTACATGGAATTGAGGGGTTGCGTGTCGTTGATGCCTCCATCATGCCAACAATCACCACAGGCAACACGAACGCACCGACCATCATGATTGGCGAGAAGGCAGCCGATTTTATTAAAGCCGCAGGTTGCCTTTCACAGCAAGTACGTTCTTCTACAATAAGAGCAATCTCATGACACAACCTCTCTGGTTTTTTGGCACTCACCTCAACATCGTTGCTGATCACACTACGACCGGAGGTAAGTACGATCTGATCGAGGGCTACTTTCCCCCTGGCACACAGCCTCCTCCCCATCGCCACACGCGCTATTTGGAACAACTCTATGTGCTGGAAGGAGAGTTCACGGTCTGGGCAGGTGAAAACAAAGTTGTGCTAAACCGTGGCGAAAGCTTTCTGATTTCTCCAGGCACACCTCATGTGGTCGCCGCACTCAGTGATAAGCCAGCTCGTGGGTTGGTCATTGCTGCCCCCAGTGCCTTTGCTCGGCTGATCGCAGCAGTGGGGACGGTGGATAAGACCAAACCACCCGACATGGCGCTGTTTGAATGTATTTCTGCTGAGATTGGCGACGAGTTGCTTGGTGCGCCGGGAGACCTACCCTGTGCATGAGGTGATGTCAGCTCAAAGACAGCAAGCTCGGCGTGATCGGGACCTTCCTCTGTGATGTTGACCGCATAAACACCTTTTCTAAAAAGAACGCTTAGTAATGAACACTTATTGCATCATTCCCCTTTAAGTTTGGAAAGCCTTCGAGTGAATTTAAAGTGTTAGCCACACCATCTTCCCAGTAATAATTAGGCTCGAAAGCTTGAGAAGATACTTATTGATTATATGCCATTTACTTGGAGCTGAAGATGAAACTCATTTCTGTCAACGTAGGACTTCCGCGTGAAGTCACCTGGAAGGGGAAAACTGTTAGCACTGGAATTTTCAAAGAGCCAATCAACGATCACGTAATAGTGAGAGCGCTTAATTTAGATGGCGATCGGCAAGCAGATTTAACTGTTCATGGCGGAGCAGATAAAGCAGTCTATGTTTATCCGTTCGAGCATTACGATTACTGGAGAGGTGAATTACCTGACACCGAATTAACATTTGGCAACTTTGGTGAAAATTTCACAACCGCCGGGCTGAGAGAAGAAGACGTGAACATTGGTGATCGCTTCCAAATTGGTAGTGTCCGCTTGATGGTGACCCAACCTCGGATGCCTTGCTACAAACTGGGGATTCGGTTTAGACGACCGGATATGGTGAAACGATTTCTCGCTAGTCGTCGCACAGGATTTTACTTTCGTGTGTTGCAAGAGGGTAAAGTCGGAACTGGAGATACTCTAGAGTTGGTGAGCCGGGATGAAAACAATGTCACGGTTGCAGATATTACGCAACTTTATGTTAATGCAGAGGACAATCCAGGGTTACTTCACCGTGCGTCACGGCTTGAAGCCTTACCCAAAAGTTGGCGCGAATATTTCCAGCGATAGCGTATTTCTATCTCAATTTGCGTGCTGAGAGAATGAGTTGCCGAATGCCCGATTTGTTTCACACCCGCAGATCAATAGACCCTACATTCAGGGAGAAATAGGTATGTTAGCAACTCAAAATGGATTGGTACTGGAGCCTGGCCAAGGAAAGTGCTATTGGGTGCTGGGCGACTTGTATATCTTCAAGGCAGCCGGCATCGAAACAAAGGAAGACTATGCGCTGATAGAGATTGTAGTGTATCCACAAACTGGATCACCATCGCATATTCACAGCCGTGAAGATGAATCCTTTTTCATCCAGTCGGGAGAACTCCAGTTTCAGATTGATGGCCAGACAGTTGTAGCGACCTCTGGAACTTTTATCTATTCACCCAAGGGGCAAACGCATATGTTTACCAACCTCAGCGATCAACCAGCACAGCATCTTGGCTGGTTGATGCCTGCTGGACTGGAGCAGTTTTTTATAGAAATTGGCATTCCGGCTGACGATCCGACAGCAGCACCGCCTCCAGTAACGGATGCAGATATTGAAAAGACGATCGCGCTGGCTCCTCACTATGGTCTGACCATTCTCCATCCATCTGGATAACGCATTTCAGTACTGTCTGTAAAATGCAGAATTTTGCATCATCCCTAAAGAGCGCTTTTATATCACCATTTCATGTACATTACGTTGTAGGAACTAGAGTTATGACGACATTTCACACGATTACAATTGATGGTTTAGATATCTTTTATCGAGAGGCAGGCTCGCGCGACAATCCGACAATTTTGCTATTGCATGGCTTCCCAACGTCATCACATATGTTCCACAATTTGATTTCTTCGCTGGCTGATAAATTTCATCTGGTTGCCCCTGATTATCCAGGTTACGGCAACAGTTCGATGCCAACCGTGAATGAGTTTGATTACACCTTTGATCACCTGGCTGAGATTGTAGAGAAGTTTATTACCGCGATCGATCTCAAGAAATACAGCCTTTATGTGATGGATTATGGTGCTCCGATCGGCTATCGTATTGCCACTAAATGTCCAGAGCGGGTGCAAGCCCTGATTGTCCAAAACGGAAATGCTTACGAGGAAGGTCTACGCGAATTCTGGGAGCCGATTAAGGCGTACTGGCAAGACCGCTCGCCTGAGAATGCAGATAAGCTCAGATACCTTGTCACCCTGGAAGCAACGAAGTGGCAATACACAAATGGCGTTCGCAACCCTGAAGCAATCAGCCCAGATACCTGGAATATGGATCAGCTCTTCCTTGATCGCCCTGGAAATGATGAGATTCAACTGGCGCTGCTTTATAGTTACGGTACGAACCCACCATTATATCCACAGTGGCAAGAGTATTTCCGCAAATATCAGCCACCAACCTTAATTGTTTGGGGCAAGAACGACTATATTTTCCCTGCCGACGGTGCTTATCCCTATCAACGTGACCTAAATGACGTTGAATTTCATTTACTTGACACCGGACATTTTGCTTTGGAAGAGGAAGGAGAGGCGATCTCCAACCATATTCGTCAATTTCTCACATCGCGACTACAACCTGTTCCTGCCTGACAATTGGAAGGATAAACCATCCCGAACATCCAATAGCTCATCCTCACCATGACCCCAGCCATGCTTAAACGGTGTTGTGAATTAGCATACATCATAAACAATTACAGGACTTATCATGAACAAACTAGAAGGAAAAGTCGCTCTTGTTACCGGCGGCACTAGCGGCATCGGTCTTGCCACTGCTAAACACTTTGTCGCTGAAGGTGCCTATGTCTTCATCACGGGTCGTCGCCAACCTGAACTGGATGCTGCCGTAAAAGAGATTGGTAAAAACGTCACGGGTGTCCAGAGTGATGCATCCAAAATGGAAGACCTCGATCACCTATTCGCCACAATTGAGCAAGAGCAAGGACACCTTGATGTAATTTTCGCCAATGCTGGCGGCGGAGAAATCGCCCCACTCGGATCAATCACCGAAGAACACTTTGACAAAACGTTCAACACTAATGTCAAAGGTCTACTGTTCACCGTCCAGAAGGCACTGCCGCTTTTACCAGCGGGTGCTTCCATTGTCCTGAACGCCTCGACTACTTCAGTAAAAGGCACCCCAGCCTTCAGTGTTTATAGTGCAACTAAAGCCGCCGTGCGCTCATTTGCCCGGAATTGGACACTCGACCTCAAAGAGCGCCATATCCGGGTTAACGCCATCAGTCCTGGCGTGGTTCCTACTCCTGGCTACAATCTCATAGGACTAAATGATGAGCAGGTACAGGAATTCGTGGACAGCCAAGCCAGCACCATCCCACTGGGACGAGTCGGCACGCCCGATGAGATTGCCAAAGCCGTTGTCTTTCTCGCTTGTGACGACAGCAGCTTTGTGAACGGCATCGAGTTGTTTGTCGATGGCGGCATGGCGCAGATTTAAAGCAGCTCCAGAAGCGGTTAGGAACGTGCTCCAGGCGGACTGTTGCTAAATAGGGTAATTCATCATCACAAGCGAGGCAAGTCATCAAGTCAACGTTCAACTAATTCAACTTAGGAGCCACATGAGCATAGTTACGATTAAAGATGGTACACAAATCTATTACAAAGACTGGGGTGCAGGACAACCTGTTGTCTTTAGTCACGCTTGGCCACTCAGTGCTGATGCTTGGGAATCGCAAATGTTCTTTCTTGCCTCGCACGGCTACCGCTGCATCGCGCACGATCGTCGCGGTCATGGTCGCTCAAGCCAACCGTGGAACGGCAACGACATGGACACCTACGCCGATGATCTGGCAGAACTTTTTGAAGCGCTGGATTTGAAGGATGCAGTGATGATCGGTCACTCTACGGGTGGCGGCGAAGTGGCGCGCTTCATCGGACGTCATGGAACAGCGCGTGTCGCCAAAGCAGTGCTAATGGGCGCAGTGCCACCGCTCATGCTCAAAACTGAGGTAAATCCGGGTGGGCTACCCATGGAAGTCTTTGACGGCTTTCGAGAGGCGTTTTTGGCAGATCGATCGCAGTTCTTTCTAGATGTGGCGAGCGGTCCGTTTTTCGGCTTCAATCGACCGGATGCCAAGGTTTCTCAAGGGATGATCAACGCCTGGTGCATGCAGGGTCTGATGTCCGGTCACAAGAACGGATATGACTGCATCAAAGCGTTTTCCGAAACAGATTTCACCGAGGATTTGAAAAAGTTTGACGTGCCGACGCTAATCCTTCATGGCGATGATGATCAGATTGTGCCGATCGGTGCTTCTGCCCTCCTGTCTGCAAAGCTCGTCAAAGATTCAATTTTGAAAATTTATCCTGGTGGGACGCATAGCTTGGGCGACACAAGCAGAGACCAGATCAACGCCGACCTGCTGGCATTTCTCAAGTCCTGATGCTGAGGCGTTGAGGTAAAATATCGCTGTTGATGCTCCGAATGGGTCATTCTCGTATAGTCACACCTGATACGGCTGGCTGCTTTAAACCCAACCACTATAGAATTCGTGACCATGAATAAACTAGACGGAAAAATCGCAGTTGTGACAGGTGCATCCAAAGGAATCGGTGCTGCGATCGCCAAACATCTAGCAGCCGAGGGTGCAGCCGTAGTCGTCAACTATGCCTCTAGCAAAGAAGGAGCCGATCGCGTAGTAGATGAAATTACCAGCTCAGGCGGGAAGGCGATTACCGTCCAAGCAGATGTTTCCAAAAGAGCAGAGGTTGAACAGCTTTTTGCCAGGACGCAGCAGGTATTCGGCAGGCTCGACATCCTAGTCAACAATGCCGGAATGTATGAAAATGTCCCACTCGAAGACATTACAGAAGAACATTTCCACAAACACTTTGATCTCAATGTACTGGGATTGATTCTTACTTCCCAACAAAGTATAAAGTACTTCGGTTCGGAGGGCGGCAGCATTATCAATATTAGTTCGCTCGTCAGTACCCTCGCGCCTGCTACCAGCTCGGTCTATAGTGCGACCAAAGCGGCTGTCGATGCCGTAACGAAGTCGTTAGCTAAAGAGCTAGGTCCATGCAATATCCGTGTCAATTCGATCAATCCTGGCGTGGTGGAAACGGAAGGCACGCACACAGCGGGAATCTCTCTTGGCAATTTCCGCCAACAGGTTGAAGCGCAAACTCCGCTGGGCCGCATCGGACAGCCGCAGGACATCGCCCCTGCCGCTGTCTTCTTCGCGTCTTCCGATTCAGCCTGGATCACCGGCGAAACGCTGTACATCACCGGTGGTCTTCGTTAACTTAGCTCAGTCTGCTTTTGAGGCAGTTCGGTCGATACGAGAAATATCCTCATTAGGTAAAACGCATGAGCAAATACATGACAGTGGATACCCATGACGGAAGTTTTCAGTCCTACATGGCACGCCCAGATGTCCTACCAGCACCAGCCATCGTCGTCCTCCAGGAAATTTTTGGTGTCAACGCTGATATCCGAGATACTTGTGGCGAACTCACTTTGCAGGGATATATAGCAGTTAGTCCAGACTTGTTCTGGCGGATGGAGCCGGGCGTTGATATGTCGGATCAATCTGAGTCCGAATGGAAAAAGGGCTTTGCCCTCTACAAGTCCTTTGACTATGACGCTGGTGTTGCAGATATCGCTTCAACGATAAAAATGGCGCGATCACTGCCCGATGCCAATGGAAAAGTTGGATTGATGGGCTACTGTCTTGGCGGTCTAATGACCTTTATCACAACAGCTCGCAAGAGTGTCGATGCCTCTGTCGTTTACTACGGTGGCAGCATGGAAAAGCACCTGGATGAAGCAAACAACATCGAGAATCCGCTTCTGGTTCATCTAGGTGAGGAGGATGAATACATCTCCAAGGAAGCGCAAAATTCCATCATCGAAGCGCTAAAGGACAATGCAACTGCTCAGGTGTTTACCTACCCAGGTTGCAAACACGCTTTCGCCCGTCACCGTGGCATCCACTACGACAAGGATGCATCTGCCCTGTCTAATAGTCGAACCGCCGACTTCTTCAAGTTGCACCTCAAGTAGAGAAAGGTTTCTCTACTTCAATCAAGAGATTTAAACCAGTATCACTCCTGACGATCCAACAGAATGACTGTTGGACGAAGAGCATTGTGTCCAATTGAATCAGTGTGTAAACTGTCTTTTCGCCATCCAATGAGATAAACAAACACAAAGGAAATCACAATATGAACACATTCGCCTTTAAAAATGGCATCCGCTTGCTTCTGATCGTCGCACTCTTTTTAGGAACCATTACAATTACTTCTCTAGGAGCCATCATGAATACTGCTAGCGCACAAGACAGCAAGCCTACCGTCGTCCTCGTCCACGGCGCATTCGCTGAGTCTTCCAGTTGGAACGGCGTCTTGACCGATCTGATCGCGAAAGGTTATCCAACGATTGCCGTAGCCAATCCCTTGCGCGGAGTCGAGAGCGACGCAGAGTATGTGTCCAGCGTGCTCAATGGCATCGAGGGTCCCATTGTGTTAGTTGGCCACTCCTACGGAGGCGCGGTGATCACCAATGCGGTCAATGACAACAGGAACGTGAAGGCACTAGTCTACGTTGCCGGTTTCGCTCCTGATACGGGCGAGACTGCCGCCGAACTCTCAGGACGCTATCCAGGTAGCACACTCGGCCCGACACTCGCGCCGCCAGTCGAACTGCCCGATGGTGGCAAAGACCTCTATATCCAGCAGGATAAGTTCCACGCGCAGTTTGCTGCGGATGTGTCCGCCGCAGACACAAAGCTGATGGCTAGCACTCAGCGACCGATCACAGAAGCTGCACTGAACGAGGCCTCCGGCGCGCCTGGATGGAAGTCCATCCCGTCCTGGTTCATCTATGGTAGCCGCGACTTGAACATTCCAGCAGCGGTGCAGTCTTTTATGGCGAAGCGTGCTGGATCAAAGGAGACGATCGTCGTGAATGGCGCGTCACATGTAGTTATGATTTCCCATCCAGATGCCGTTGCCGAAGTTATTGAGCATGCCGCAGCCAATAACTAGAGAAGCATAAACACATCGCGGGTGTATCAAACTTGTCTTTTTGCAACTGTAGCGTGAACATTAACAGATAAGAAAAACAATGAACATCAATAAGAATGACACCGCAGTAGTCGTTATCGATCCACAAAATGATGTTTTGAACGAAACAGGAGCCTCTTGGAGTTTAGTGAGCGACAGTGTTAGGGAAAACAAGACCGTCGAGAATATCGAGCGAGTCTTCAAAACTGCGAAGCAGATTGGCTTTGAGGTTTTCATCTCCCCCCACTATTACTATCCCACCGACTATGGTTGGAACTTTGGCGGAACCGTAGAGCGAATGATGTTGGAGTCCAGAGAGTTCAATCGTAAGGGTGCGTTGAGCCTTGACGGTTTCTTAGGGTCTGGTGCGGACTGGCTTGAGCGCTACAAGCCCTTCATAGAGGATGGAAAAACGATCGTCGTCAGTCCTCACAAGGTGTATGGACCGCAGAGCAATGACCTCATTTTGCAACTGCGTAAGCGTAACTTCAGCAAAGTAATTCTCCTTGGGATGCTAGCCAACATCTGTGTTGAAGCTCACTTGCGTGATTTGATCGAACAAGGATTTGAGGTGCTCGTCGTCAAAGACGCAACCGCTGCCCCTCAGCATCCAGAACTAGGCGACGGCTACAAGGCGGCATTGATCAACTTTGGGTATATCGCCAACGCAGTTCTGTCTACAGATGAAATTGTAAAAGCCATGCAGTAGCCCCAAACTCAGGCGCATAGATCGGATAGAAGTACGAAATCTAATCCCTAAACACTTAATAGTAACCATCGTTGCTAAAGAGAAGCATTTGAAGCAAATATGCCAAAAACCATTCTGATTACCGGAACCTCCTCTGGACTGGGCAAAGCCACTGCACGCCTTTTTGCCTACGAAGGCTGGAATGTTGTGGCTACAATGCGGCAACCGGAGAAAGAGCAAGAACTTGTCCAACTCCCCAACGTGCTTGTCACGCGGTTAGACGTTCAAGAGCGCGTGAGTATCACCACAGCAATTGAGGCGGCGATCACTCGCTTTGGTCAGATCGACGCTTTGATCAACAATGCCGGCTTTGGGCTTTTCGGGTTGTTCGAGGCAACACCGCCCGAAAAAGTAGTGGAGCAATTTAACGTCAACGTCTTTGGAGTCATGGATACTATCCGTGCGGTTTTGCCACATTTCCGGCGAAACAAAGCTGGCTTAATCCTCAATATAAGCTCAGGAGCGGGCATATTCACGCTGCCGATGCTTTCTCTATATTGCGCTAGCAAATTCGCTCTCGAAGGCTTCAGCGAAGCCCTTTTCTACGAGCTGACCTCGCAAAATATTGTCGTGAAGATCATTGAGCCTGGTGGCATCGTAAACACGAAGTTCGAGCAACGTATTGGCAGCGAGGCTGTAGAGAATAGTACAATTCCTGACTATGATCGCTTTGCCGCTCACACCAACGCTGTCTTTGAAAGTCTCCGCGACGTGCGCCAAGCCACAGAGGAGGACGTTGCGAAGGTAATTTATCAGGCAGCAACCGATGGCACAGATCGTTTACGCTACGTGGCAACAGAGGATATTAAACCGATGGTGAAGGCGCGGCGAGAAACCTCTGAGAACGAATATATTGCCTTTATGCGAACTCGCTTTGCTACCAATGTGTAACCTGAACCTACCGCCCAACATACCGTGCAATAATATTCCGCCTTCTCCCCTTAATCAAGATGGGGTAAATATATCCGTCACTTTATGATCACTCACGTTAGGTAATATAAGTATGGACATTGAATACTACGATGATATTATTATTGGCGGCGGTAAAGCAGGTAAAACACTTGCACCAGCCCTAGTTGCTGACGGACGAAAAACAGCACTGCTTGAACGCAGCTTAACCATGATTGGTGGCGGGTGCATCAATCTCGCCTGTATTCCCACCAAAACGATGGTTGCGAGTGCTTATGTTGCGAATACAGTGCGAAATAGTGCCGCTTATGGAGTTAACGCCAATGCACCCATTGTTGATTTAGCAGCAGTGATTCAACGTAAACGAACAGTTGTGCAATCCATGCATGACTTGAATTTGCACAATCTAGAAACTGCTTTAGGTCACAACCTGATCATTGGAACAGGACGATTCGTTGCTCCCAAAACCATTAAAGTGACAACCGCTGAAGGTAAGACTCGGCACCTCACAGCAGAGCGGTTGTTTATTAATACAGGTACAAGACCGTCAATTCCATCGGTACCAGGACTCAAAGAAGTTGAATTTTTGACCAATGAGTCAATCATGGAGCTAGAACACTTGCCAGAACATTTGATTGTACTCGGTAGCGGCTACATTGGGCTGGAATTTGCTCAAATGTTCCGACGCTTTGGCTCTCGCGTCACCGTCATTGGACAAAGTGAGCAAATCCTCTCACAGCAAGACCCCGATATTGCGCTCACCGTTCAAGCACTTTTAGAACGAGAGGGTATTGAATTCTTATTAAAGACAAAGGTGTTAAGAGTCGATCGCGCTGGTAATACGACTGAGCTACAAATTCAAGTTGCTGATCATAAAATAACTCTCCAGGGTTCACATCTGCTCGTCGCTGTTGGGCGTGTGCCTACCACTGATACTCTAAATCTAGCCACTGCTGGTGTAGCAACCGATGCCCGTGGATTTATTCTAGTCAATGATCGTCTGGAAACCAACATACCGGGAATTTGGGCATTAGGCGATATCAATGGAGGACCACAATATACCCATGTATCGCTCGATGATTACCGCATCGTCAAAGCAAATCTGATTGATGGTGGCAACCGTAGTATGCGCGATCGCTTGATTCCATCGTGTCTTTTTATCGATCCAGAATTAGCTCATGTGGGTCTGACCGAAACCGAAGCACGGCAACAAGGCTATGCCCCTCGCGTGGCAAAACTGGATGCTTCAGCGATTCCCAGAGCGCGAACATTGGGGCAAACTGATGGACTGCTGAAGGCGATCGTGGATACCGAGACAGGTAGAATTCTCGGTTGTTCACTGTTGTGTCATGAAGCGGGTGAAGTGATTTCGACGGTGCAGATGGTGATGCAAGTGAGGATGCCTTATACCGTTCTACGAGATAGTGTGTTGACTCATCCCACGATGACTGAGGGATTAAATCTATTGTTCTCGAAGCTGTAAAAAGGGGTTGTGTTGCAAAAACTTTTTAAGGGGAGAGCTTCTCTATCAATCATCTTACGCTGCAACTTCAAAAATTTGAGATATGAACTCTACTTGACCTAGAATATCACATTTTTCTACTCTTTAAATTTGTCCAATTTGTAACAACCTTAAAAGCGTCCCCTAGCATAGCGCGATTTCAAGGTACATTACTTAAATAAAACTCTGAGGTAATACGCAGATGAAAAGCTGGTTACAACCTCCCCGGCTGCGAATCGGTGAAGGCAGCGAAGAACACCGCCATGCTACTTGGCTAGAACTTTTTTATGACTTGGTGTTTGTTGTAGCGATTTCTCAACTCGCTCACAATCTTCACGATCATGTCTCGCTGTCAGGATTTTTCGGCTTTATAGTTCTGTTCATCCCCATTTGGTGGGCATGGATTGGCACTACATTCTATGCCAATCGGTTTGACAGCGACGATATAGGACATCGGCTGCTACTGGGAATGCAGATGTTAGCAATCGCTGCTTTGGCAGTAAACGTACATGACGGCTTAAGTGAAAGTTCAGCTGGTTTTGCCCTCGCTTATGCTGCTGGCAGGATTTTACTTGTAATTGAATACCTCCGGGCAGCCAAGCACATTAAGGCAGCACGTCCGTTGGCAATTCGATATGCCCAAGGTTATGGGATCGCTGCTACTCTTTGGCTAATCTCGGCATTTGTTCCTATTGAGTGGCGTTTTGGTTTTTGGACTTTGGGACTAATAGTTGATTTTGCTACTCCACTTACAGCCAATAAATTAGTTATCGGACTACTTCCCCACGCGGGACATTTACCGGAGCGGTTTGGACTATTTACGATAATTGTTTTAGGTGAAGCAATTATTGCTGTAGTTGACGGTGTTGCGGAGCAGAAATGGGATATCGAGAGTGCGATCGCTGCTGTATTTGGTTTAGGTATTGCTTTTAGCCTGTGGTGGATTTACTTTGACAATGTTGGTGGCGCTCCAATTCGGAATGCACGCGCCGACGGACGGGTTTCTTTGATGAATACTTGGCTTTACACCCATCTACCACTGGTTATTGGTATTGCCGCTAGTGGAGTTGGTGTAGAACACGTTGTCGCCAGCGAGGCTGGTGTAGCACTACCCGATAACTATCGTTGGCTGATCTGTGGTTCAGTAGCACTGTGCTTCATTGCTTTAGGAATTCTGCACCGGACTGGAGTCATCCGGTATTGCAAAATCCGTACCAAGTATCGTAGTGGAGCGGCGGCTGTCTTGCTGATAATCGCTATTCTTGGCAGAGGTTTATTGCCTCTTGCAGTAATTGCACTTGTTGCTTTTGTATGTGCTGTGCAAGTTTTTCAAGATATGTATCAAAGTCGCCCGACTACCCGCTTAACTGACGCAATTTAGTCAGCGATCACCTGCCTCACATAAGGACGCGCACCCAGGATATTTTTTGCCATTATTACGGGCGCGACCTCCACTTGATGTAGGGAGCAAATAATGATATTGTTCAGGAGTGCCAATTAAAAGGGTAAGTATGAGTGCTCAATTGCTGAGTATTGAAGGGTTGCAAGTGAAGATCGAAGGGACGATAGACCTGAGCCGTTCGATGCTCACGAGTGAAGAAAACATTCAGCAAAGCCTCAACCATACTGGTCGTCTTGCCACTGAAGCTGCCCTGCAATATTTGGATACAGATGGTTCAGCGATAGAAATCGCGGGCGAAGTGATGCGTACCAAAGGCAAACAGCCCAAAGCCTATCAGACTCCCTACGGGGAAGTCGTGGTTCTTCGCCATGTCTATCAACGTTCTGGTGGTGGTAAAACCTATTGGGGTGCAACGCGAAAAAGTGGGATCAGGCAGAGTAGCGTGAAAAGCACAAAAAAAAGTAGGATGCCATAGCTTGATATTTGGGTAAAACCCAAGCTGCTAGGAGTTCCTACTATGAATTGCAAT
>JAHHHE010000076.1 GCA_019359535.1 Gloeocapsa sp. UFS-A4-WI-NPMV-4B04 | reverse complement strand
TTGCAGTAATCCTTGAGTTTCAGGAAAAATTTCTCTGGTGAATCGCATCACCATCTCCAATCAACAACTTAGCTAGTTTAGCTAATTTCTCCCTACTTTGTGTAATTAATTATGTCTACCTACTTAATCCCTCTCGCTGCAAAGCTGCATCAGGGTAAAAGCCCAAAAACCAATTTGGTATATTACCAATTATTTTAAACAAGCCGTCATCAATTTTTTCCATGACGACAATATTTAGAGCAACTAAAAGAGCAGAGGAAATAGATTCATTCATTATTTTACTAAGTAAGAATATATTTTTTTAGGTTCTTGCGTTCCTTCATCCAAAAAAGTAGTTGGTAAAAAATATTCTTGCATATTATCAATTTTATTAAATGTATTCACATCAATAATAATCTCACTGGAACTTGCTTGATTTTCCAGACTAACAGCGAAGTTGACATGGTAGCCGATTGCACTAAAGGTTTTACCATTTTTACTATCAATTATACCTAAAGCTACTGGGCCTGAAGCTATGCCAATTCCAATATCTAGCGCCGATGAGTTGTTTGATTGCTGCGTATTAATGTTTTTGATAGCCTCAATCATCTTTAACGCCGCCTTAACCGCATGAGTTTGCGCAGAACCAGTTGAAGCCAGAACACCGAACAAACCCATTACTGCATCTCCAATAATTTTATCCACCATTCCAGCTTCTTCAAGAATTGGTTGAATTATAGTTAGGAGATACAAGTTTAATGTTTTAAAAACTATATCAGGAGGATTATTTTCGCTATAGGCAGTGAATCCTCGAATATCTGCGAAAAGAATAGTTATATCTTTACGTTCCCCTTTTAACTCAAGGTCAAGCATATCTTTAGCTAAATCTTCAGGATCATTCTTACTGAAGTATTGATTCAAAACCTTAGCTTGTTTTTTTCGTAGCAGGCTCAAATCATTACCTTTTTGTTGCATCAAGCTACGTTGTTTTTCTTCTAAAGTTGCATCCAACAGTAATACCCAGTCACCTTCATCTCCAGAAAAAAGATGTACATCTGCAAAAATTTCATCCTTAATTTTAATGCAGGGGAGAAATATGGGAACTTCATCTAAAGGTAAAAGTCCTTCTAGAAAAAATAACTGTTCAGCTACGTATTTTTCTTGTTGTAGGTTTGTAATTCCATACACTGACCATTTACCACCCCAATTTGATAAACGTCCATCCTTTTTAGCTAATAAATAGGCTGGAGAAAGAGTGTCAACGGTTAGGTTATCAATGTAATCACGTACTGGAATAGGGAGGTTAAGCATTATGCTTCCAACATTTTCTTAGCAAGAGTTCCAAAGGCTTCTTCCACACCTAAACCTGTTTTGGCGCTACCTTTAATAACAGTCCAATTCTTTTGTGATAATTCTGCCATTGCAGCATCATCAATTTCCGATTCATCAATCAAATCCGCTTTATTAAGAATCAGAATGAATGGAACTTCCCCAATTGCATCTTCCACTCTTTGTTGAAGAGAAAAAGCTGTTTCTAAAGTATAGCGACGGCTGCCATCTACTACTAAAAAATAACCGGATGAACCTCGTAAGTAGGACATCCGAACTTTTTGAAATTCATCTTCCCCATGAATGTCCCACAAGATCAAATTTAATTCTTGTTCTCCAAATTTGACTAATTTCTTATCAATTTTTACACCTACAGTGGTATGATAAATATTGGAATAAATGCTTTTAACAAACCGCTCTACAAGGCTGGTTTTTCCGGTAGCAAAAGCTCCCACCATACAGATTTTTTTCTGAATCATCGCTGATCAGATTTTCGATTAAGGGTATCTGTCAAGAATACCTTGAATGATACCCTGCGGTTAAAAATCTTACCTTGTTTACTGAGATTATCTGGTAAAGGTTCTCTAGAGCCTACCCCCTGTGTAGTAAAATTAGTTGCTTTTAAACCTTGGGAAACGAACATAGATAAGACTTTCTGGGCGCGTGCTTGACTGAGTGTTATGTTAGCGTTTTCCGAACCGCCTGCGTCTGTATGTCCTACAATTTGAATTCGGATACCCTTATTTATACTTTGTGCAGAATTAGAGAGTTTCTGGATTTCTTTAACCAAACTCTGAATTTTACTATCTTGACTCGGTAAAAGTTGAGTTCCATTTAAAAAATGGACTTCGTAATTTTCAATTTTCTTTTTGGCTGACTCAAGTTCTCTTAAATCTGTATCAACAATATTCAAATAAACTTTATTAACGCCGGGAATAAGTTGTACCAGTTTCTTACTTTCTGCAATCCATTCAGCAGAAGCATAACCTGTAGCATACAAAATAGCGTTGTTGTCAACTTTTAATGATACGGATTGGGGTGGTTGAAGCACTTGCTTGGTTCTAGTTTCAACAAATTTTGGAGCTTCTGAAAGGTAATTTTCCCATCTGCTAGTAACTTGAGCGGGACTCAGGTTTGCTGATGAAATCAGCATTAATGGATCTGCCGCTAGTGGATCTCGCAGCCCAGAAATAAAAAATTTTCCGTGACGTTTATCAGCACTAACAACGACAATCCCACGTTCAGCATTCAGTTTTTCTAGGTAATTTGCCCAACGCTGTTGATCGCGGATGTATAAAAATAGCCAAGGTCCCACAGCAATCAGGATTGCTCCTAAAACTGAACCGATAATAAGTTTTTGATTTTTAGGTTTAGGTTCTTTAACTTCAAACTGAACTAAAAGGCAGCCTTCAAGATAAGGTCTACAGGCTTCAAAAGGAGTAGTATTTCCATCAAAAGAGTGAAGGATATTACTTTGCTCTAGGTGAATGCTCTCTATGGCATCGTGGAAAACCGCTCTGACTTCTTGGGGAGCGTTACCGCGAATCACACCTGCTAATATCGCTTGTGGCCCTTCCTCAATCCAAATGGTAAGTTCACCAAAATGTAAGGTTTCGAGGGTATCACTCTGGTGGACATGGAAAGAGTCATGCACAAAATCTTTAATAGCTGTCAACATGGCTGAAACTAAATCGCCATCTTGTGTGGTTACTGCTTTTGCTACTACGTGCTGAAGCAGTAATCCAGTTTCTTTATGAATCAGAAAAACTTGTTCAACTCGATAAAGTAGGGTACGCAGGAGGACAACTTCAGCAAATGATTTTCCTGTCTGACGGGCTTCTAGCCTCCACTTAAAGCTCTGGGGGGAAAAGCTATGATTAAGGGTTTGATTCAGCGATTGCATCATCACATTGAGGGCCGACGCGATCGCTTTGCGGATAGCTGGCCCCATTACGGGAAAAAGGGCATTCGCGAGAATCTTAAAGTCTTTTCTAACCGAAACTTTAATCGCTTCTTCAATGCTAGGAACTAGGGCTTTAGCAAGCTGTTGATCTTGAAGCGATCGCAAAATAATTGCTTCTGCAAGCACTTGGCTTAAATCTGCTGCATAAAGTTTAGGATCGTCTAAACGCTCTTGTAGTTTAGTCAGTTTTTGATAATCATCTCCCACTAGCAAAGAGCGGAGTTCACCTAACACATCCTCATCAGGATTAGCCGCAGGATTTTTCTGAGAGGACTGCTGTTGCACATTGTCAACTTGAGCATCATCAGGACTAAATATTAGAGTGCGGAGTTGCTCTAAAACATCCTCCTCTAGATTTGGAGAAGTATTTTTTTCCCCTGTTTGCTGTTCGCTTGTTTCTATCTGCTCAGGATTGAATAGCAGAGTGCGAAGTGCAGCCAATACATCCTCCTCTTGGGTTGGTAGATGATTGTTATTTGAAGCTCCATTGAAGATATCAGACGTAGAAGAGTCAGTCATTGCCCAAATATCTCAATTGAATTGAATTTCATAGCTACTTTATGAGAAACTAAAGCTATTAACTAAAATCGCAGTTGAAGCCCAAAACTATAAATCAGGCTTCAATAGCAAAGATTCTTCTTGTCTCCTAATTATTGATTGCGGGACATATCGTATTCGTTATTCAGTTGCATAGCCATTTGTGTAAACAGCGCTGCAAGGGTAGAGCGGTTTGTTTTGTCGTTACGGATTTCCTGAGTTTCTCGCTCAATAACAGACAAAATTGCTGCGTATTTCTGGCGCATCTCGTCATCTAAGCTCTTAGATTGATCTAGAATCTGCTGACGAAGTTCTCGTTGTTTTTCATTACTTTGTTCATCTAGCTGAGTAATCTTTTTCTCCAAAGATTTGGTTGTATCTTTATAATTTTGCTCAATTTCTTTTACCGCTTCATCTCGTTCCGTCTGTTCTGCTTTTATATTTTCATTTAAAGACTCAATTTCTTGCATTACATACGTTCAAGAGAGTCTAAACGTTTTTTTAGGTCATCTCGTAATGTAGAAGATTCTTTGACTAAACGTTCTTCTAAGCGGTTAAACCTTTTTTCAAAGTCTCTTACTTGATTACCAAACAGAAGGTCTCTAACTTTATCTAAATTTCCACTTCCTCCTAAATCGTTATTAGCAAGCTGTGAATTATTTATACTTGGAACTTGACCTGCTTTCGCTGGTTCTACTGCAATATAAGTTATCCGTTCTTCTTCAGGAGTATTCATGACTTTTACTCTTTTTTGATTTTCTGTTTGATTAGGGTTAGCTTGATCCACCACTACATAAGTAATGTATTCTTCTTCAGGCTTGTTCATATGTTTTATCCTCAATCGAGGAGTCGGTTAGCTATTTTTTCCTATTCTTATCTACAAAACTACTTCTAACTATAAATTAGTAATATGTTTACAACTTTAGATACATTTGATTTTAAACCATTTTTATTATGTAATTTATATCACATAATAAAAATGTCTGTTATATTGAGCTTCGTTGCTAATTTTATAAGGGCAACCAGTGTATATTCCGATTTTGAAACATATATTAAAATATCTAGCAAACAAGTTAGTTTTCAAATCTTAAACTACTAAAAACTCAAATAATACGTATATAAATAGCTGATTTTATATACAACTATTTAGTAAGTAGAACATATTTAAGCTGAGTATAATTATGAGGTTTGTATAGTTTATTTCAAAGATTAATGCAAAAAGGAAGAAATGAATGATCGCTAAAAAGTTTTCTGTGCTGGATAAAACATTAAGCGATCACTCATGAGTGTTTTTATGGACTACCTACTATGTAGAAAGTGATACCAGCCCGATATAAACATTAAATTTGCAGCCAGAGTGTGATCAAAGACTAGGTGCAAAAGATTCGGGTGTAAAGCTACCATGCAGTCCATAAGGAATATGCTGCTGTAAATGCAGACGAGCGATCGCACCTTGAGTGAGATCGCGGGCATCTAAAATCACTACATCTGAACGATGGTGAGCAGCATCGTAAACTAAAGTTAGTATCCACCCGTCATCTTCATCTGTCGCATTCGGGCGCTCAACAAAAATAGGTTCACTGATGAAACCACGCGGCGCAGCACTCCACAGTTGCCGAACTCCCGACTCCAAATCAATTTTGAGAATTGCTTGCAACGGAGCATTACCATTATCACCATGAGCCGCACCCATATACAGATACCGATAAGGTCGTCCTACTCTTTCTCTGTGAATACTCGGAAACTCACAGCATCGACTTTCAATTAACTCTCGTGATACAGTGTTTTCCCGCAAATTAAGGTGAAACCGCCATAGCTGCCCAGGTTTTAAAGCATCAAAATCTACTTGCCGAAAATCGCTTTGTGGCTCAACTTCTGGGAATGACTCGTAACAAATTGAATCAATGAAAATATCATCACCTTGCTCAAAAGCGTTGGCGTGGTGGAAGACAAAGCCAGATTGAGTTTCTAGAATTTTGATTTCCCCGTCTTTCCTCTTGCTAAGGGGAGTTTGTGGGGGCGTACGTGGAATTACGATAATCCGAGTCGGCTGATGAGGCTGAAACTTGATACATTCACCAGCACCTCGCAAACCTAGTACAAAAGGTATCGGATTGAAAGCAATTGGATTTTGAAAAAATATGCAGTAGTTTGGCGTGATTACAAAATCGTGGATAAAAGCAAAGCCAGGAACAGAGTGAGCGTGTTTCCTTACTACCTCGCCATCTGTGTTTAGCTCGAAGATCGTAATTGTGCTAGATAAACCAGGCTTGATCGAGAAGTTTACTAGGCAAGGAGCGCCATTATCTAAGTTACAACTGTGATCAAGGCGGGGGTGGGCGGCAAAGGCTTCACCGTCTGCTAAAACGCCATTGAGGGAATCTTTACCAAGCGTTTCTAGTGTGTGAGGATCCAGCCGATGGGGGTCTGCTGCTTCCCACAGTGCTAAGAGTTTACCACCCCAGTAAATGACGTTAGTGTTGGCAATATTTTTGAGTCTGAGGTCAAAGGCATTAGCTAGCCAGCCACCAGGCTTTTGAGTGCCAAAAACGCCGCGATAGAGGATTCTACCTGCTTGCTGTTCTTCCTGGTAGGCAGTAGTGCGGATAAAGCGGTTGCGGAAGTAAGCACGGCCATCACGAAAGGCGATCGCACTAATCATTCCATCGCCATCAAACGGATGGTGAATATGATGACCTTTTACATCCAGCAAACCAGGTCCATTGCGAAACAAAGTACCGTGTAATTCAGCAGGGATTTGTCCTTCTACATCATCAATCCAGTAATCAGACTCGTGTTTTACAGATTCGTATCCTTTTTGCCAGTCTTCGCGCTGGTAAGAATCAGCTGGAACTGTGGAAGCGCGTTCGTGAAGTTGAAAACTCTGCATAATATCGGCTAGGGATTAGGTATTAGGGGCAAACTTACCCCAACTCAAAAAAAGTTAAAAGTCTACTCTGCTGCTTCTATTTCTGCTTCTCGCCCTATCTGGGGGACAAACTCAGATATTAATTCTGGCAAGAACGTTTGTCCAACCTGATTTGAAGCATTAGGATCAGCTTCAACAGTGGGGTACAAGTTTGCTGTTTCAGTTGGTGCTGATGGCAACCAACTAAGGAATGGCAATGGTAATAGTGTGCTAACGTTGGCGATTACAACCAAAAGCCATAGAGAATCAAAGTTATTTTGGGTAATGCCGAGCAAATGCATTAATACTGCTCCTAATTGATAGGAAAGTATATTTGCCAGATTTGTGACAGACATCAACAGAGCAAATAAAGTTGCTTCTACTCCAGGTGGGCAAAGCCGCGCTGCTAGTACCAAGATCGGCATATAAGCTATTTGCCCCATTACAGTTAAGACAAGGCTGTCACCTATGCTAAACCAGTGGTCATCAATACCCAAAGCGCGGTTGGTATGAGTAACCAGTAGCAACATCGTCATTCCTAAAATAGCTGAAATAACTGTACTCCAACCAAAAATGACTCGAAAGGGAACGGTTTTGAGAAAGCGTTGGAATAGCCAGACACCGACTAAGGAGGCGAAACTTGTTACTAAGCGTACTCGTCCCAAAAACTCTGGTTCAAATCCTAGTTCGTTGGTAGTGAAAAAGAAGAAAGCCGCATCAGCGCTTGGGGTAGCTTGTAGTATGAATATAAACGCAGTGGGTAGCCAAATAGATTTTTGAGCGATCGCCTTGCGTAATTGTTTGATTTGATTTTTGACTATTGATAAATTGCTACCTTCGCTCACTGGCGATTCGGCAATTAACCACGCAACTCCTGAAACAATTAACGGGAAAGATGCCGTAATTCCAAATACAGTGTGGGTACTAAAGTGCTGTAGCAGCAAACCGCTAAGGTAAGCAGTTATCAAGCTACCCAGGGATGAAGCACCCCAGCAAAGTGATTGTAGTGAACCTGCTGCGCCCTGAGATTCTGCTCTTGCCCTTTCGACAACGAGCGAGTCAACGATTACATCACTAATGGCAACGGAGAGTGAACCAAGTGCGATCGCTGCTGTAGCTTGTAGAGGCGTGTGTACTACTGTTGCTAAACTTATCCAGGAAATTGTGCCTAAAAGCCCTGATAATATTAGGTATGGTCGCCGCCGATAGCCAAATATTGGCAATCCATCGGAAATAAAACCAAATATTGGTTTGATAATCCAAGGCAGAGCAACAATGCCAAACAAGCCAGATACTTCAGCTGGACTCAAACCCAGTTCATCTTTGAGAAAAAAACTGACGGCTAGACGAGCCAATCCCAAGATCCCTTGGACGAAGTAGACAGTTAATATAGCAATTAACTCTGTACTCGGTTCGTGACCGAAGAAAATTTTTTCTTTAACTGAGTCTTTGACCTTGGACAAGCCAGAGGGTGAAATCAGCATTTGATAAATAATAGTTAAGAATTATCGACTTTTATATCATATATGCCCTAGTCAAAAACGACTGCCTAAAGAGCGATCGCAATCAACGGATATTGACAGCAGGAGAGATGTTAGATCTAACGTCTCTCCTGCTTTGTTGAAATCCCTGTTTTTAAACATGGGGTACTTCTGTCTCCTGTCTCCTGTCATCGCTTGCCAATTTCTACTTACCTTTCGCCTCTACTTTCTTAGCTTATTCCGCCTCACCAATAAGCGTAAAAGCTGCCCATCATTAATGTAGTAGGTGCATCTGGTACTGCCCATAAAGACACAATTACACTAGGTACACCAGCGCTAATTAAAAAACGCGATGGTGTAATTGGACTATCGCCTGTAATTTTGCCTCGTCCCGTATCGCAAGCACTCAAAACTGCCAATTCAGCATTTAGGTTGAGCTTGTTAAGGATTTCTGAAGCAGTAATTAAACCGTCGTCTGTTTTGGAAGGAGCAAGAGCGATCGCACTAGATAATCCCTGCTCTTCATCCAAAATGCCGTGTGTAGCAAGATGAATAATTCTAGCTTTAGGTAATGCCATCATTGCCGTTTCTGTTGCTTTGTCAAAGTATTTAATCTTGAGGAGTTAAGAAAATGAAGCGTTGCTTTTTCAATCTGCTTCTAGGGAGTGGTATGTTGGCGAGTGCAGGCATTTTTATTGTTTGGCTAAATACTGCTACGGCTCAAACTAAAGATAGTGAATTATTTTATACCTACTACGAGCAAAAAATTTTTTTACAAGTACGTGCAGATGCGATCGCAGTTGAATTTAAACCCCAAGCAACATCCAAGGGTGGTTCTAGTACACCAGCTTATTTGCAACTACAACAAGATTTGCAAAGCACTAACACGAGATCTGCTACTGCGGAATACGTAGTCAGTCCCTTAAGTCAACGCTATGCTTTAGTCAAGCTTTTATTTCAAACTCGTGGTGCTAGTACCCGCGCTCTGCAAAAGTGAATTGAGCAGCAATCTTATGTACAAAGTACAGTACCAGTAGTAAAGCGTAGCGATCGCCATGAACTCATTGTCCTCCCCAATGAGATTATTGTTAGCTTTGATGAGCTTTCTAACAGCCAAATACAAGATATTCTCAAGACTAATAAACTAGAAATAATCCGAAATCAGCAGTGCTAACCCGAACTGACTTACGCGCTAAAGAAGCTTGGCAGCAAAGTAATGCTGGTCAAGGAGTTGCTAGTAGTAGTAGATAGTCTGATTCAGTGGGATCATCCTGACTTAGCCAAAAGTGTTTATGCAGCAGGTAAAGCGAATAAGTTACCCGGTGAAGTGAGTGGATGGGATTTTGTTGATAATGCCCCAGATACTCGCATTAGATGAACTTACTATCTACCGCCCCTTATTTCAAGATACTGTTTGTCTTGTCTGAAACGAAACTACTCCGCAAGTACCCCGAACTAGCACAGGCAATAAAACAAGCTAATCCAAGTTATTCAGATGAGGAAATTGCTAGTGTGTTGCGTAACTACATTCAAAGCCAGATTACAGCTTGATTTCATGGAACTATGGTTTCGGGGGTAATTGCGGCGCGTCCGCAGAACGGACAGGGATTAGTTGGGGTTGCTCCTAACGCCAAAATCTTACCAGTAACTGTAGCTAAACAAAGCTTCGATCCAGTAGCCGTCGTAGTAGAAGGAATCGGTTACGCAGCAGCGAGGGGTGCTGATGTGATTAATATGAGCTTTGGCGGTTCAGTAGATTATGTACCAAATGAAGATTTAGCAGATGCGATTTTGGAAGTACAAACTAAAAACCCTAAGATAGTTTTTCTTGCTGCTGCTGGCAATGAAAATTTCAATGAAGTATCGTTGCCAGCAACTATGCTTGGCGTTGTTTCCGTAGGAGCGACTGACTTAAATGGAAAACGTGCGCCTGATAGTAACTTTGGTACTGGTGTAGATTTTGTAGCTCCTGGTGGCGATGTGGCTAACCAAGAGCTGGGAGCTATAGGAGGAATTTTAACTACTGGCGCCACTTGGGTAGATGGCTTTTGGCAGGGAATTTCTGTACCAGATTATTTCTGGGGTGGGGCGCTAGACCCACAAGGTAGATATATTTGGACAAACGGAACTTCGTTTGCATCGCCAGCAGTTGCGGGAGTGGTAGCATTGATGAAAGGGGAAGACCCGAAGCGGCAATTAAACCGCGATCGCCTAATTGCTATTCTTAAAACAACAGCCAGCGACAAAGAGCTTAATGTCTCAAAGGAAGAGATAGAGTTCTACAATTCTATTGCTAAGAAAACTCGGTTGTCTAACTCAATTACACCTAAAAAATATTTTTTTAGTAGTGGACTAGTAAATGCCGCAGCAGTTAAGGGAGTAAAGCGATCGCATTAGAACACATCGCGGGTAGCTGTGCTTTGAGAAAACTTATTCTTGCCCATGCTTTACAAAACGCCCTTGGAACTAGGAATTTTACCAGCACGGCGCGGATCGATTTCTATTGCCATACGTAGACTTCGCGCAAACGCCTTGAATGTCGCTTCGATAATGTGATGAGAGTTAATTCCATCTAATTGGCGAATGTGTAACGTCATCTGACTGTGATTTACAACAGCAACAAAAAACTCTCGTACTAGCTGAGTGTCATAAGTACCGACGCGCTGAGTAGGAATCTGTAAACCATAACTGAGATGAGGACGACCAGAAAAATCTAGTGCCACTTGAATCAACGCTTCATCTAAAGGGGCAAGGAAATTACCAAAGCGAACAATACCTTTGCGATCGCCTAGTGCTTTCCCCAACGCTTGCCCTAATGTAATTCCGACATCTTCATTTGTGTGGTGGTCATCAATTTCTATATCCCCCGTAGCCTGCACTTCTAAGTCAATTAGTCCATGAGACGCGATCTGGTGCAACATATGGTCTAAAAACGGTACACCAGTTGTAGCTGTGCATTTACCCGTACCATCAAGATTTAGATTAACTTGGACATCTGTTTCCCCAGTGGTGCGGCGGATAAAGGCAGTCCGTTCAAGAGGTAATAAATTAAGAGAATTTGGAACTTGGCGTAGGGCTTTACCCTTGCCTTCGGCATCGCTTGTCTGCATGGCATTAATTGATTAGTTTTATTATTCAATCCTACCGGTTAGTTAAAGTGCGCTCCCGCCTTGCCTGTTTTGGTGTTCTACATTCCCATAATTTCGTAGCCAGCATCTACATACAAAGTTTGCCCCGTAATCCCGCTAGCCAAATCACTACACAAGAAAGCAGCAGTATTTCCTACTTCTAACTGAGTTACTGTCCGCCGCAGGGGTGCAACTTCTTCGACATGATGAATCATATCTAAAATTCCCCCAACTGCGGAAGACGCTAAAGTGCGGATTGGACCAGCTGAAATGGCATTAACGCGAATATTTTGAGGACCAAGTTCAGTGGCTAGATAACGCACACTCATTTCTAATGCTGCTTTGGCAACTCCCATGACATTGTAGTTGGGAACTACCCTTACGCCGCCTAAATAGGTAAGTGTCACGATACTACCTCCTTGTGTCATCAACGGTTTAGCTGCCCCACTAATTTGTATTAAAGAGTAAGTGCTGATTTCTAAAGCTTGGTTGAAGCCTGAACGTGAAGTTTTGCTAAAGTCGCCAGTCAAGTCCTCTTTATTAGCAAAAGCAAGGCAATGAATCAGGATATCTAACTTGTCCCACTTATCACGGATCAGCTCGAAAGTAGATTGAATTTGCTGATCATTTTGGACGTTACAGGGAACAAACAAGCTGGGGGTGAGCGGTTCTACCAATTCGGCGACTTTTTTCTCCATTTTGCCTCGCTCATCAGGCAGGTAAGTAATGCCGAGATTAGCCCCAGCTTTATGCAATTGTTGAGCGATGCCCCAGGCAATTGAGCGATTGTTGGCAATGCCAGTAACAAGGGCATTTTTTCCAGTTAAATCTAGCATAGTAGTTGATTCGAGAATTTTTTATTCGGTATGACCACAGCGTTGAGTTACGAGGTAGTAAAACATTATTAGACGCAAATTTGGTGATCCACCAGGACAATTTGCCACCTCAAGTTTACTCCCTGGTACTACCACCAGAAACAAAAGGTCTACAACCTCTAGATTTAAACCAGCTTGGTGCTTTAATTGCCGCTTCTGGTAGCTTGTTCATTGAAGGCATAAACAAACTAACAAAATTACTCCTCTCTGGGACTGGCGGCGCAACAATTAATTTAGTCAGCCCAATCAGTGTTAATACTCAAGAAAATGGCGATCGCGCTGTTGCTCAAAAAACTGCCGAGCTAGTGCAGGTTGCCGTGGGGCAGGTCGTTCGTCAGGCAGGAGTGATAGCAGCCGCGAAGCGGACTGCCCGTCTGTCGATGAGAGATTTCAAAACAGAGTATCTGCCCGCAAACTCTCTCAGGTAGGCGCAGACATCCCTAAACTGAGCCGTTAGTTTTGTACGGTTAACCGAATCAAAACCTCGTATAAACCGATGAGAGATTTCGGGACAGAGTATCTACCCCGAAACTCTCGCAACTAGGCGCAATTATTATTTTGTTCGCGTTCTAGTTTTTCGGCAATCGCTTCTCTAAGCCACTCTGTTCGGTTAGGAAGCGATCGCACTTTTTCGTCTATTTCGGCAGAAAGACGAACACTAATTGGTTTTTCTGCCATTTGCTGTTCATAAGGCGAGGCAAAGCGAGAAACTTCTTTTCCTTTGTAATTTTTTAGCTGTGTATACATAGGAGTTTGATATAATAAATGTAATTAAAAGCCAGAGGAATAAGGTTGACAGCTTCACACCTCTGGCATCACCCACAACAGGTGTATAGATGAATTCTACCCAATTTTGCGAGAAAGCGATCGCCCAAGTTCAAACTCCGCAACGAAAAGCTAAATATAACGACAAGCAGCGAATCCGGCTTAAAGATGCGAAAAGTTGGGCATTGAAGCGTTCTGGATGTAGAGATACAGCCGAGATCAAGAAGTACCTTAAAATATTGGGCAAGAAGCTAGACTTACGGCTGACAAGCGCTTGGATTGCGATCAATAAGGAGTTGGCTAATTTGATTGCTGATCTGGTTTCTATTGTTACTACTACTCCAAGTTTGGGCGATCGCGTTCGGTGGACAGGATATCAACCGATGCAAGCCTACATAACTCAGTGGGAGCCGTTTCAAATTGTAAGCATCAATCAGGGTATGGCAAAGCTAGACCTGCTTTCTTTTCTGGTTCCCCTAGAAGAATTAGTTGCGGTTTAACAAATGACATACAACAGTGATCGCTTAGACCGAATTGAAGCCGACCTTGAAACAGTCAAAGAAATTCTGCTTGCCACTGCCCGTCGTGCCGAAGCAGCCGATGAGCGCATTACAAAAACGAATGAAGAAGTTGCCGAGCTGTCTAGAAAAACAGACGAACGATTGAATCGCTTGAGCGAAGATGTTGAAACTGCTTTCCAGACAATTAGCTTGATGGCAGCAAACAATCGCGTAGAAATGGCGGAATTTAGGGCGTTGCAGAAAGGGTAATGATAGTTTTGCTAGAATTGATTAATGAAATGTCTCAACTGTAACTCTAATCAGACAGTCAAAAACGGACAACGGAAAGGCAGACAGTGCTACAAGTGCAAGCAGTGCGGTCGTCAGTTTCTGGAATCGTATCGCCCTTGGAAATACTCAAATGATGTAAAACAACTATGCCTCAAAATGTACTTAAACGGTATGGGACTAAGAGGTATTGAACGGGTAACAGACATTCACCACACTACAATCATGGGTTGGGTGAGAAAAGCGGGATTAAAGTTGCCTGATGTGCCCGAGCTAGAAGAGGAACCATCGATTACTGATCTAGATGAATTCCTTACATTTGTAGGCAGCAAGCGACACAAGATTTGGTTATGGACTGCGGTAAATCATTGGCGATCTGGCATCATTGCCTGGACAATCGGTGACCATAGTTCTTTTACATTCCAATTGTTGTGGGTTGTTGTCAAATGCTGGCAGAGCTTTTGGTACGTTACTGATGGTTATGCTGTGTATCCACAGTTCATCGACGGTTCTCAACACGTAGTCAGTAAAACTTACATGACGCGGGTGGAAGGAGAAAACACACGACTGCGACACTATCTAGCACGGTTACACCGTAAGACCCTCTGTTACTCCAAGTCAGTAGAAATGATTGAGTGTTCCATCCGGCTTTTGTTGCACTATCTACGATTTAAAACTGTACCACTTCTTACTTAAATCATTACCCTTTCCGCAACGCCGAATTTAGGGCAGAAACTCGCCAAATTTGGGAATACTTGATGCGACAATCCCAAAATGGTCATGGCAACGAATGATAAACTTCGTAGGTAGCCTCCTGGATGTCCCATCCAAGAGCCAAATTGCACGAACCAAGGTTCGTTTTCCGTACTAACTCGGTTCTCAAAATTTTACCACCACAACTACAACTCAAATATTAGCCCGGTTGTGAGCTTCTAAAAATTGAAATTTATCAAGTTAAGCGTAGCCTGCATTGTAGCGACGTTTTTAATTCAACATACAGTGTATTGGGCTAAACCTAATTGGCTACAAGGAAATATTGCGCTACCAAAATAATATTGCTTGGTTCTGGGTATATTTACAACGAGTAGTTTCTGATATTGTCTGATATTGATGGTTTTTCACCTAAAGCATCTCACTCAGCTAATTGCAAATATTGATTACAACAGATTGATGGTGAAGTTATCAGTTCAGTTGAAGACAGCGATAAATCTGAACTATCCCCAGCCGTTTCTGGCTCAGTAGACCATGCGATATTACAATACGTTTGTTCTGCCAAAAGTTGAGGCATTTTGCGCTCTCTTTTACAACTACTTGATTGCCTTCTAACATCAAGCTACATTCTCTCTCTTAAGATCTTAAACAAGATATGCCAACTATGGAAGTATTTTGGGAAGAATTCTTCTCCCCAAAAACTTCCGCTGATCATAACTTTCTCAGACAGTGAAAACCCCTGATCAAGTATTAGCTGATTTGTCCTCTAAATAATTATGTATCGTATACTACAAAACACAAACAAAAGTTGGTTTAAGTATTGTAAAGTCTAAAAGCACTTAACGGAAAATTTTAATTTGTATTTGTAGTGTTTATTGGTACGTTACTCTGGTGTATTGTTTCGGGCATCGGTTAGACAAGGGATATGGTCGTGACGCAAGATAGACCGCTAGCATCTGTGTTCCGTCAGTTAGGAGCAGGGTCGTTTCCACCAGTTGTGGAAATGTTTGAACGAGGCAAGACGATCTTTTTTCCCGGGGATCCGGCGGAGCGCGTTTATTTTTTACTTAAAGGCGCTGTTAAATTGTCCAGAGTTTATGAAGCTGGAGAAGAAATTACTGTAGCGCTGCTGCGAGAAAATAGTGTTTTCGGAGTTTTATCGCTACTTACTGGACACCGCTCAGATCGGTTTTATCATGCAGTAGCTTTTACGCCAGTGGAGTTGCTGTCAGCACCGATTGAACAGGTAGAGCAAGCGTTAAAGGAAAAGCCGGAATTGTCGATGTTAATGCTGCGGGGGCTTTCTTCGCGGATTTTGCAGACAGAGATGATGATCGAAACTTTAGCGCATCGAGATATGGGTTCTCGATTGGTAAGCTTTTTACTAATTCTCTGTCGGGATTTTGGAGTTCCTGGTGCTGAGGGAATTACGATTGATTTAAAGCTTTCTCACCAAGCGATCGCCGAAGCAATTGGCTCTACTCGTGTTACCGTCACTCGGCTATTGGGAGACTTGCGGGATGAAAAAATGATTTCTATTCACAAAAAGAAGATTACTGTTCACAATCCAGTAGCCTTAAGTCAGCAGTTTACGTAAATTAGGAAATTGATCTGCGCGAAAGCTTCTAGAAGCTCTCTTAGTAGGCTTCTTCTTAAGTTGTGCCTGGGAAAGTAACCAAACTATAGGTGGTTGAAGTAGGCTGTATCTGAACAGGTAACGGAAAGCTGAAGATGACCACCGCGTACATCCTAATTGCAGCAATTTTAATTTTAGGGGGCGTGATCGCAACGGTGGGCGATCGCATTGGCACGCGAGTTGGCAAGGCACGTCTGAGCTTATTTAATCTTCGCCCCCGCAAAACAGCCGTTGTCGTGACGATCATCACAGGTAGCATTATTTCTGCCTCAACACTGGCAATTTTGTTTGCAGCTGACGAACGACTGCGGACAGGAGTTTTTGAATTGGAAGAAATTGAGAACAACCTGCGCAGTGAACGCCAGCAATTAGAAAGCACCCGTCAGCAGCTAGAAGCAACGAGTAAGCAGAAAAACCAAGCCCAAAGGGAATTAGCTCAAGTCAAAACAGAACAAAAATTCCAACAACGAGAAGCCCAAAGACGGCAAGCAGAAGCTAAAAAACGCTTAAACGAAATTAACCGCTCTTTACAAGCTGTAATCACTAAACAAGCCCAAACTCAAGCTCGCCTGAATAGCACTCAAACAAGACAAGCTCAAACCCAGGCTCGACTTAATCGCACCCAAGGTCAGTTGAGTCAAATAACATCCCAATTTCAAAAAGCTCAAGCTTTGCTAAAAACTGTTTCTGGACAGGCAAATTCGCTCCGAGCGGAAATTAACCAGTTGCAAGTTGAAAGACAATCGCTGATCGAGCAGCGCAACGCCGTTCAAGCTCAAATTGGACAACGGGACGCGGAAATCGCCAGATTAGACAAAAATATTGAGCAACGCGATCGCAATATTGCCGTAAGAGATAAAGTGATTGCTCAACGGGAAACTCGGCTCAAAGAATTGGAAACACAACAAAACTATCTCGAACAAGACGTAGCGAGGCTAGAGCGAAATCTACAAGCATTGCGTCGAGGCAACGTTGCTTTATTGCGTGGTCAAGTTCTTGCTGGTCGTGTGGTGCGGATTGTCGAACCCAAGGCAGCACGCCAAGCAGTCGAGCAACTTCTCCGCGAAGCCAATCAGACGGCGATCTCTGCTACTCAGCCGGGAATCAATCAAATGAATGCACGAGTGGTTAACATTTCCCAAACGCAAGTTGACCAACTAATTAACCAAATTGATGATGGTCGGGACTATGTGGTGCGAATTATCTCTGCTAATAACTACGTCTTGGGTGAAAAGAGTGTCCGAGCTTTTGCTGATGCGACTCTAAATCAAGTAGTCTTTCGTCCAGGTGAGGTATTAGCTGCTATTTCTGCTGACTCAACGACGATGAGCGCCGAAGAAGTTCGCCAACGGCTCGAACTGTTGTTAAGCGCTGCTAGCTTTCGCGCTCAACGCGCTGGCATTTTAGGAGATACAATCCAAATCGGAGATAATCGAATTGAAACCTGGATTAGCTTCATATCTCAACTGAATCAGTATAATCAGCCAGTCGAAATTCAAGCTGTTGCTGCTGAGGTCACATATACAGCTAGTCTGCTTAAAGTAGAACTGGTGGCAGTTCAAAACGGGAGAGTTGTTTTTGACACTAGAAGAGTTAATCCAACAGGCACTTTTAAACCAACACCCAGTCCCACTTCCCCTAATCCTGAGCCGGAACCCCTTGTTACTCCAGCCTCGCCACAGCCTTCTATAACTCCTAATCTTTGACTGTTGTAAACGATATGACTTCTGCTGCCAACTTTTCGCCGACTCAACGAATAATCTTGGGTTTTGATCCTGGTCGAGATAAGTGTGGGTTAGCAGTTATGGAGTTGAATCAATTGCATTATCACCAAGTCGTGCCAGCATCCAAGGCGATCGCAACTATCCAAGCATTGTGTCAGAAGTTTTCTATTTCGCTATTAGTAATAGGCGATCAAACTACAGCCAAGCGCTGGAAAGAACAACTAAGCCAGGAATTACCAACGTTATCTATTGTCATGGTAGATGAACGCTACAGTTCTTTAGAAGCACGCGATCGCTATTGGCAAATGTACCCCCCCAAAGGTGTCTCAAAGTTACTACCCCAAAGTCTGCGACAACCACCACGACCAATAGATGATATTGTTGCTATTCTCCTAATCGAGAGATACTTAAGCAAGGGGTCAGGGAATCTTGATACTTAAAGTAGTGGATAATCTCTACAGTTTTTCTAATCACTTCCTTCATTCTTTCTGGTTTGAGGCTACCAACTTTGTAGCGAATTCGATGGTCAATTGTGGTAATTTTTTCTGTGCGGATATTGCTATCTTGGCTTAGTGAGCCGTCAAGTGAAATCAGCGTTAGTAATTTCCATAGCATAGTGATTTCTCACTGACTGGCTTCTAATCTCGCACTGAACATGATCAGCAAAAAATTGTAGATAAACGTAAGGTGAATTTCTATTAATTAGTGTTTTTAAATCAATAGAAATCTAGCAAATTAAGCAGCGTTGCGCCTACCATTCTTGACTTGCCTGAATATCTTTTGTTATTTAATCATCCTCTTCAATTACAGCATTACGGTCAAGTATTAGTAAGTTACGGAGTTGATCTGTGTCTAATTCAGTCAACCACTCTTCACCTCCACCCACGACTTGTTCAGCTAGAGCTTTTTTACTTTCAATCATTTCGTGAATTTTTTCTTCTAAAGTTCCAGTGCAGACAAATTTATGCACCTGGACATTGCGGGTTTGACCAATCCGAAAGACGCGATCAGTAGCTTGATTTTCTACGGCTGGATTCCACCAACGATCAAAGTGAAAAACATGGTTAGCCCGTGTCAAATTAAGTCCTACGCCACCAGCTTTGAGGGAAAGAATCATGATTGGTGGCCCTTGAGGATCATGTTGAAAACGATCAATCATTTCCTCGCGTTGTTTTCTACTGCTGCTACCATATAAAAACAAAATTTCGCGACTGAAATATTGTTCTAAATGAGGCTTGAGGAGTTTGCCCCATTCGGCGAACTGAGTGAAAATTAAAGCGCGATCGCCTTCTGCTAAAACTTCCTCCAACATTTCTTCTAAACGCTGTACCTTACCAGATTGGCTACTAAAAGTATCGAGTGGTAATTCTGCTTGCCTCTTGCCTCTTGCTTCTTGCCTTTTGCCTCCAAGGTCTGGATGATTACAGATTTGTTTTAACTGGACAAGTAGGGCCAAAATCATCCCACGACGTTGCAGCCCTTCAGATAATTCAATCTCAGCTAGAGACTCTTCAACCACTCGCTGGTAAAGCGCCGCCTGTGTAGCTGAAAGTCCGCAAAATACTGTCATTTCCTGCTTTTCTGGCAAGTCTTGAATAATTTCACGGTCAGTTTTGACACGACGCAGAATAAAAGGCTGAACAAGCGATCGCAATGTCTGTAACGAAGCCGCATCTCCATATTTCTCAATCGGCATTGCAAACCGACGCTGAAAAAATTGGCGCGATCCTAAATACCCTCGATTCAGAAAATCCAAAATAGACCACAGTTCTTGTAGCCTGTTTTCTACTGGTGTCCCAGTCATCGCCACGCGAAATGAAGCTTCTAGTTCGCGTACCGCCTTTGACTGCTTCGCTTCTGAATTTTTAACATTTTGGGCTTCATCCAACACTATTGTTTGCCAAACAACGCTTTGAAGTGACTTGACATCTCTGTGAACCAGAGCGTAACTTGTAATCACCAAATCATGACCTTTAACTGCTTGCATAAACTCCTTACCTTTGGGGCGTTTATCGCCGTGATGCATCAAAACTTTCAGCGTCGGACCAAATTTTTTGACTTCTCGCTCCCAATTACCCAATACAGAAGTTGGACAAACCAGCAGGGTTGGCTGTGACAAAGCGTCTTGCTCTTTGAGGTGTAGTAAAAAGGCAATAAACTGAATTGTTTTTCCCAGTCCCATATCGTCCGCTAGACACGCTCCTAAACCCCAACGCTCTAAAAATAATAGCCAAGCTACTCCCCGCGCCTGATAAGGTCGTAGCTGCCCCTGGAAAGTGGCTGGCGTAGGCAAGGCTGCGATCGCTTGGTGATTCGTCAAGTTTGCCATCAACTCCTGAAGCGCTCCTGTTGCCTCAAAGCTAACCACTGGCAGTTTTTCAATAACCTGAGTATCTCCCATAGCCAACCGCAAGGCATCTTCTAAAGAAAGATTCAGCTTGTCTTTACGCGCAGCAAAGAACGCTTGCGCTGTTTTTATGTCCTGCGATCGTAGTTCCACCCATTCGCCATTAATTTCTACTAAGGGGCTATTTAGCTTCACCAAGCGATCAAACTGAGCTTTTGATAGCGTTTGTCCACCGATTGCTAATTTCCACTCAAAGTTCAACAAACTCTGCAAACCCAAACGCCCTTGTTTTTGTGCTGGTGCCTGGGCGCTGATTTTTAAGCCCAAGCGGTTCGCCCATCCTTCACGATTCGCCAAACTAGGAGGTAAAACTACTCCTAAACCACTATCTTCAAAGCGTGGCGCAATTGACTTTAAAAACTCATACGCTTGTAATGGCGTAAGATTACAGGATTGGGGATACTGGGTTTCTAGGCTAGGAGCGATCGCGGGATAAATTCTAGAAGCTAACCCTAAACCTCTTAGTAAAGTTTCCTGTGGCTGCTCAATTGTCCGATTTCGATAAGTCCAGCGTTCAACTGGATGGTTCCAAATCGTTGCTGCATCGACTAAAAACTCTGGATCGTTAGCTGCTTGTAAAAAATACGCCAAAGTCCAATCGCTTTTTTCTGGTGCGGGAGGAGTAAGGTAAAAGCAGGCGTGAAAAATGCTTTGTCCATTCAGTTGATGTTGCAAAGGTGCAATCCATGAACTGAGCGCTGATTCTAGGCGTTCTACACCACTAGGTGCTTCAACTGTATTTGAGCCAGTCGAAAGCGCTTCCAGCCACTCTCGAACCGGAGATTGTATTGGTAAGTTATTATTGCTGATCGCCGCTCGTACCTGTGCGTCAATCGTACTATTTAGAAATCCCAGTAATAATTCTTGCGGTTGCGGCGGCAAATCAACGGCCAATAATGTTTGATGAGTTTTCGCTTCTATCTCCTGCCTATAAGTACGACAAGCAGCAGGCATCAAGGCGGCAAATTTTTCTAGCCGTGAACTGTCTACGGCGCTATCTAGTAGTGATCGCCAGCTAGCAATAACTGTATTATCTGTTTGGCGCTCCAGTATTGGCAAAAACTTAGCTCGACTTAGCAGATCCAAACTCCAACGCGCAATTTGCGACCAAAAGCGTAAATCTCCCCCTAAAAAGGCATTCTCTTCGTTGGCAGCACCCAGTGGTAGAGAAGTCAGAAATTTCATTGCTTCTAGGGGTTGTAGACAAAAGCCCTCAACTTGCCAGGGTTGGAGTAGATATTGCTCTTCTGATGTTAATAAGGCAGAATGTACAGGATAAATTGCTGTTCCTGTTTCGCTGTCTGAAATATGAGCCGGTAAGGCAATTATTTGGGAATGCGTTTTCGCAGCGTCTCCAAAGGAGATTCGCGAAGTTTTAGTATCTGAGTCCTTGCCATCTTGCATTGCTTGGGACGCAGTTCTACTTTTACGGGTCTGTCCACTTAGCACAGTAGCTGTTTCAAATAGTTGCAGTGACTTTGTAATTGCCTTTTGTGAACTAAACCACTCTACTAATTCATCCTGCGTCATTGCTAATGGATACCCAGGCACATCTACTAAGGAAGGAGCCTCAGAAGTCGCTAACAAAGAACGCCAATTTTCTCCCCAAATAAATAAACAACTACCTTGAGACTGTATTAACCAATTACCATGTATAATTGCCATTTTAAATTACTCAGTTTTTTACTAAAATATTTTTATAATTGGAATTATTTTAAAACAAAATATTGAATTTATATGATTATGTATGTCCACTATCTCAGTATTGATTTTAATATATTTTAGTAAAGCGTTAGCCTAAAATAAACATTTATTGCTTAAGCCAAACGATACAAATAATCTAATATAGCAATCCTAAAACATTTATAAAATCCTCTTTTTCTTTTTTGGCGCTCTACTCTTCGAGAAGCCGTGCATCTAGGTGACGCTGCATCGGCTTGCCGCAGGCTACCGATGCAGCGTATAAGTTTAATCAATAGTTTTCACTACTCAGAGCGGATTACTATAACTTAATACTTTTCAGGTAATAAAATGACTCTACTCTTCGTCAAGTATTAAAGAACAGCCTCATAATAAAACTAGATTAGATACATTCTTAAGAATAAAATTCAGTGAGAACATCACCGAATAAGATAATTACCAAAGGCAGAATTTATCTTCAAAAATAACTTCTGTCTAAGGTATAAGTTGCTGCTTGTTGCCTGAGTCATGGCGTATTTGTAATTCAAGCAATTGAAGACATTGAAACGCAATAATTGAGCTACGGAAGTCTTGGACGCTTTTTATCGGAAACCCAATTTTCAAAGACAATGTAGCCATATTTCAACGCTGGTTTTATTGTACAACCTCAGCTGCGCTCTTCAGGATATACAGCAGTTCTTGATTGAGCAAGATACAATTAAGCAGCAAACTTGAACAGAGCTAAATGGGAAGGGCATACTCCGTAGACCTGCGGCAAAAAATTATTGATGCGCATAACCAACAAGAGGGTTCA
>JAHHHE010000075.1 GCA_019359535.1 Gloeocapsa sp. UFS-A4-WI-NPMV-4B04 | reverse complement strand
GGTTCATGAAGTACGAGTGGATTGAATTGAGCGCTTACTCTAGCTGGCAAAGCTTAGTTGATTATGTGGAAAAAGTGCTGAGAGAATTTGGAGATAACTATGTAATTGATTTTGCATAACCACTTACAAGTTCGTAATTTAGACGATCGCCTTTCATAACCAAAATTACCTTACCGCTTACCTTTTTCAATCCAACGAAATTGATAAGGTTCCTCTTTTGCTCCCCATATTTGATTACCAGCAGCATCAAAGCCGCGATCCAATGTATCCATGCCTGCTTGATGTAATACAATTCGATTCGTTATTCTCACTGCACCTTTATACTTACTGGGACAACCAGCAGCAGATGTTTCACCTATGTAGTTCTCACCTCTAGGTTGCAAAAATACACTACAGCTAGTTTCACCAATATCCTTACGCTGCACGATTCGCTCTGCTTCTGGTTTACCGCATAATCCAATCCAAGCTGCTGGGGTTGGGGGTTTAAAGGCAGCTGATTCAACTTTCAGGTTGTCTGTAGTAGGTGCAATCCGCAGAAAGCGCTGTCTATAAGGACTGGAAAGCCGTTCAGAAAGAGCTTGTTCCTGGTAAAGAAAAACAGATCCGGGACGATTTAACGCTCCAGCATCCTGTACTGTGACTTTACAAGTGGTCATCCGGACGTTGGGTGCATTGGAATTAGCCTTTGCTTGTGCGGAAGTGTCCATCGCACCAACTAGATGTGACACTACTTCTTGTACTTGTTGGTTAATTGGTATTGATGTCTGCATACTAGCAGGACGTGCATCAGCCACAGTTGCAGAAGTAATTGCCCAAGTTAATGCTAAAAAGGTAGGGATAGTTTTATTCATGTCAATTTTTAAAAAATTAAATTTTGTTTTATCTGAATCACAAATGAAACTAATTACGCTCACAAAACTATTGACTAATCAATTATCAATTATTAGAAACCATTGTTCCTTGATTTTGACTGTAAAGATACTAGATGAACTTCCTGAACTTACGAATAATAAAAAAATAGCTAAGACTTTATACGATATATTAATAAAAATAGAGGATAAGGCGCGATCGCCACTCATCTCTTGCTAATAAATAAAATTAATCAACTTTACTTAACGTGCTTGTTGTCGTTCTAAATATCTACTTAATGCATAAGCCATATCTCCCCTCGTCATCGGCTGTAGAGGATTAATCTTATTTTGGGCATCAGTATTGACAAATCCTTCATTTAGTGCAGTGGCTAAAGACTTTCTAGCCCAAGACGGAATAGAGGCTACATCAGGGTAATTAGCTAAAATTGCTTCGATAGTATTATCGGGAAACTGAAATACGCCATAAGCTTGAGCAAAAATAGCAAAGGCTTCTGCCCTTGTCACTTTTTGATTAGGAAAAAACATATTGTCCCGATAGCCCTTCATAATGCCAGTTTTTAGAACTGTTTGAATATCATTAAAAGCTGGATTATTGTTTGGTACATCTTTAACTTCAATTAAATTTTCTTGATTAGCAGCTGCTCTTTTGTCTAGCCTAAAAGCTTTAACTAAAATTGATGCTAATTCTGCACGATTGATAAAACTTTCTGGGTGAAACTGTCCATCTGGAAGATTAGACATTAATCCGGCAGTAACCACTTGTTCTATTGGATCGGATGCTGGTTGTATTTGTGGTGCTTGCGCTTGAGCAATTCTTGGCAAGCCCTGAAGCAATAAAACTATACAAAAGGCACTGACATGACGCATAATTAAAACTACTTCTAATTTGTTATTGTGACTGTAGAAAAACTGCACTTGCAGCCTCATTGCTCAGTTTAATCAATCTAAGCAGTGAACACTTTTGCAGTTCGTCTGAATGAAATGACGAATTTGGATTTGGCAAAGTTGCGTTCTTGGCGATCGCGCATCTCATATCTTGCACCTGTCGACTCAGCCGCCTGGGATTCAAATCCCAGGCTGATAACGAAAGTCATCTAAAGATGACTATCCAAGATTTCAGACGATTTCAATAGACTTAAACTAAAAGCCTGCGAACTTAAGTTCTGGGCGAGATTTGCGGTTGACTGAGAATAGTACCAGATGTCAGCCAAGACAGATTAAACTTCAAAAGGCAAAAGGTAAGAGATGATAAGTTTACAAAGTAAGTGACAACGTGAGTAGTGGAGAGTGAGTAGTGATGTACAAAAAAACTTCAGTTGTGGGTTTAAAGCCCACTAAGAAAAAGAATTGTACCTCCATACGAAGTACGAGGTACAAAGCGTCCTTGCTCCAATCCCACGCTTTTAAACGTGGGTTTACGTTGTCACGTTGTCACTACTCACTTTGAATATTCAATTCTATTTCTTGAATCTTCTCCTAATGCCTTTTGATATCCAATTACTTCCCAGCCTCAAAGCAAAATCTGTGCGTGATAACACCAGCCAATACTATGTTAATGACAAAGGCGATCGCCTTCCTAGTGTGACAACGATCCTTAACGCCACCAAACCGCAAGCAGAGCGAGATCGGCTATTTAACTGGCGGCAAAGAGTTGGCGCAGATGAAGCAAATAAGATTTCAGGAACTGCTAGCCGTCGCGGAACCCAAATCCACAAGCAAATTCAGCGTTACTTACAAGGGTTAGACTCTCCGTGTCCTGAAAACAGTCGTCCATATTGGGAAAGCATAGAACCAGTTTTGCAAGATATCGACACTGTGCGCCTGATTGAAGGTTCTGTTTTTCACTACGATATGAGTTATGCAGGTGTAGTGGATTGCGTTGCTAGTTACAAGGGTATTCCTTGCGTTTGTGAGTGGAAAACGGCAGATAAGCCTAAAGGCTCAATTGAACGCTTGTATGAGTATCCTCTACAATTAACAGCGTACCTGGGAGCAGTAAATCAGTATTACCAAGATTACGGCGTTAAAGTAGATCATGGCTTACTCGTTGTAGCAATTCCAGACTTACCTGCTGAAGTGTTCTTATTTGAGCCAGCAGCAATGCAAGATTACTGGCAGCATTGGGTTGGACGAGTGGCTGAGTATTGGCAACGCCAAAAAGCACGTTCGCCTTTCTAAATTACTAATGTGTAACTGTTAAAGTATGTAATTGCTAAATATTTAGCTACGTTTATGTCTATAAAAATTCCAGAAACAGTAACATTTCAGCAAGCGATCGCTCTGACAGAATCTTTACTCTCCCAAATAGACGCAAGTGCAATATCAGACTCAGAAACAGCAGATGCGATCGCTCATTTAGTCAAAACTGAAAACGGCGCTAGAGGCTTTTTCGTTACTTATCTGATATCAGATGTATCAATAGCAGACAATCCCCCAACATCTGTTGTCCAAGCATTGCAATCAAGCCCAGACGTTGTAGCAGAACTATTAGTGAAAAATCTGGCAATGTCAGCAACACAAGCAATGTACCACAGGCGGAATCATAAAGAAGATATGGCGGAGGATTCAGAGCGAGTGCGTCAGCGTACAGAGCGTTTAATTCAACTGGTTGATCTGAGCGCTGTCTACGATCGCGCCCAGAAACTAATGGAGAGTGCTACTACGGGAGAAGGCGAGTACAAAACCTTTCTAGAACGCTGGGATTATGATGCTGAACAACGTCAAGTTATGGCTCAAGCATTGCAGCAAATCATACCTGAGCCGAGATAAGTGACATTAGGAAAGAGAAGACAGGCAAGAGGCAAGAGTCCAGACAATTAATATAATACCTGCTCCCCTGCTCCCCTGCTCCCCTGCTCCCCATCTCCCCATTGAGGTTTCATGTTTGACTCACTACGCGATCGCTACCTTGCCTTAATTGACGATATTGTCCAAACCACTCTTAAAGGACAAATCCGCTCTAAAGAGCAGGTTTATCAACTTCTATTACAAGTCACGCCTGGTGAGGGAGAAATATTTGAGCGCTGTTTAACAGAAAGAATAGAAACAACGCAGCAGCAGAAAGATACTCAAACTGACGAATTAAAGCAAGCAAAAGCTATACGTAGTTTCCGCGCTTTGCAAACAATTCAGTCAGAGTGGGAAAGGGTACAAAAGCAAAATCAAGCATCTAGCGCACTTAGTACAGCTTTACAGACAATTGCAACAGTAGAGAGCAGGGATCGCCTTAAAGCTTTGTTACGAGTGATCGACCCCAACCGCACACCTGCTCTAACATTAGATCAACTTGGGCAACTCGCTAAAAATTTACAACAATCAAGTTCTGATCCCAACGACAAAGACTTACAACAGTTCGCAACAGGCTTAACTTCAGGTTTAGCATCTTGGCAGCGCCTACAAGATTATTTAATCAGCTGGATGTATGACCAAAGCCAAGGGCCACTAGGTTTTGAGGGCGTACCCGGACAACGCGGCCCTTGGGCGGTTTGGGCAACTCAGGTAAATAGTCCCTCACTCCAAGCGCTGTTTCAGACTCTGGCGTTAAATCAGCCGATAGCTCACTGGGCGAGTCAGCGTCAGCTTACCTTGAGTGAGTGGGTTGAAATAGCCGTAGTCATGCAATTGCTAAAGCAAGGGCTGGTGAGTTGGTTTGACAAACAAGCTTACGATCCCAAAGCTGGAGCAAAACTATCAATTTCAACCTTTCTGACTTTTGCGGTAATTTGGTCAGAATTAGCCAATGGCTTTAGATCAACAACTTCTAGTGATAACTCCTTAACCGATGGCTGTTTTCAAATCACGTTGCAGATATTGAGAAGTTTTGCCCAGCAAAAGTATTTTCCTCTGTACGGAGGAATTTTTGCCTCATTTAGTGGAGATTCTTTACGTTCTGCCCTCAATTACTTAGATGAACCACTGCGAACAGCCGAAGGTACTCAAGAGAAAGCGCGGATTTTAACTTTACTGGGCTATTCTTTACGGGCATTGGGACAGTTAGAAGTAGCGAAAGCGTTTCAAGAGCAAGCGTTGGAGATTGCCCGTGCAGCAGGCGATCGCACTTGCGAAATTGCCAATTTAAATCATCTGAGTCGTGCTTGTGTCGCTCAGAAAGACTATGAAACAGCGATTAGTTACAGCCAACGCGCGTTAATTTTAGCGCGTCAATCTGGCGATCGCTTAGGCGAAGCTAATGCCCTAGCTAATCTTGGCTACAGTGAAGTATTCCAAGCGCAACAACTAGAACAAAATGAACCAGAGGTATATGAAACAGCAATTAATTATCTCCAACAAGGGCTACAGTTGTGTGAACGACTAGGAGATAACCAAAGTAAAGCTTTGTGTTGCAGTAGTCTGGGGATTGCTTATTTAGTTCTCGCTCAACCGGAATCCGCAATTCCTTATCTAGAATTTGGCTTACAAGCGGCTCAATTTTCAGGTGACTTATATCTCCAAGGAGTAAACCTCGCATCCCTAGCAGAAGCTTACTATGGTCAGCAAAATATCGAAAAAGCTATCTATACTGGTAGCTTGGGTATGTATCTTTTGCAGCAAATTGCTTCTTCCCAGTGGCGACAAGCAGCAGGATTACTAACAATTTTGCTGGGACAAATGGGATCTGAAGCGATCCTGAATGTACTGAAACAATATCGCCACCAAATTATTAAAGTAATCGGTGTAGATGGCTACGACTATATTCCAGAACTACTAGAAGAATATAGGCGATCGCTATCATGATACTTATACAACACAATAAAAAACAAAGCTTTATGTCAAAACTCAAAACCATTAAGATTGATGCTCCAGAGGACTTTGCTAATAATATTGCTCTGTATGTAAGCGGAGAAAAGTGTGTTGAGCAGGATGTTCGTCGTTGACACCGGGTTTTGCACTAATCAATCACCGCTACTAATACCACTAACAAGCCTCTGAATTAACGCATAGATTAGAAGGGTTAGCTAATGACCACACTTAAACGTGAGCATAAAAGACGATTGCCATCTTAAATAGGGAAGTAAAGGTGTGCAAACTCCAGAAGAAATCAAGTTTGAGTTAAATAACTTGATTTGGGAAGCCCAAAATGTTGCTCCTAAGCTGTCTAAACGATTAGATGAAATGAAGCGCTGGATTGGGCAAAAAAAGCCTGGTCTCTTGAGACGAAAAAGGTATGTTATGCAATTGCTTGCCGAGCTAGTGGCAGATGCAACTTTCTGGATCGCAGTTCAATCACTATCGGCAGAAGATAGAGAAGCTGAGTTTGCTCTGCTACCACAAGCAGAACAATATTGGTATAAAGAATTATTTCCAGCTTGGTTTAACGAAGAAGACCCAAAGTTGAGAAATTGGAAGAAGAAGCTGATGGCAGATGAGTTTGAGGGGCAAGATGCCGCTTTCATTAAAAGAGTTTGCTTGGAGATAGAGAACTGCGGTGGAAATACTTTGAATCCTTATATTGCGGATCTGTCGATGGCTACGGACTTGATCGCTTGTGGAATAAAGGGGCTTGTGCTGTGCGTTCAACTAACTACTGTACGAGATGGTCTAGGCTCTAACAAACAGCGTGATTGGGAGTCAACTTTAAAATATTGGCAGATAAAGCGCGGACTGTTTGTGAGTTTTAATCCGAGCCAAGCCCAGGTATTATCAAAGATTGGTGAATGTGTAGTTAGGAATAGTGACCAATTGCCAGTTAAGGGGTGCTATCATATATTAACTATAGATTTGTGAGGTCATCATGACCGCTCAATTGGAAATCCTAAGAGCGAAAAAGCTCGATACAGCTAGAAAAGCTCTTGAAAGAGCTAGAGATTTAAGACGCACCAGGCGAGACTTTGGTGTAGATGGAATTTGCCACCATATTACAGATGTAGACGGTGACTGGATAGAAAACTGGTCAGATGAAGCAAGCATATCCATGAAAGAAGTTCGTGAAAATGTTTTGTCCGTATAAGCTGCCAAAAGAATTACCTTGAATGAAAGCAAAAGCCTCCAGAAAACATATTTTTGGAGGCTTTTATGTGCTCTAGGGCAGGAGTAGAGTGTTCGCTAAATCACCCTTTTCTATACGTTTAAGACTGCTGCTAGTATTGCGAGTGATAAAGAATTTGTGCTACTTACTGTTGCGTGAAACTTAACAAGGTATTGCAGCAGACATGGATGTCCTTACTCTTCTATATCCCACACATACTAGAACAATATAGGCGATCGCTATCATAATCTTTCTACTTTAGTGAGTATCTCTACTAATGCCTACTCTGACTAAAATCGCGTTTATTAAACTTAATAACTTTACAGCATTTCAATACGGCAAATACAACTAATATTTTTACGGTTTGCCCTACCACTTTGATAGTTGTTTTTAATTAAATTACTTAATAGAGAGAGCAAACAAAGTATATAAGCTTCTCTCTAAAAAAGATTAGAGGTTCTATAAATGGGTATATGCCCAAAACCTCTAAACGACTTTCTGCAAATTTACTCAACACAAAAAATTTCTAAGAAAGTTAAGGAGAGTATTGAGATATGGCACTTATGCGTTGGGAACCATTCCGAGAAGTAGAAATGCTGCGCCGTCAAATGAATCAACTATTTTACGATTTAGCAGAAGCTAACCGCGGCAGTTCAGATATTTCTCAATCAGCACAAACAGATTGGGTTCCTGCTGTTGAACTTTATGAAAACGGTTCTGACTTATTGTTAAGAGCCGAGATTCCGGGTGTAGAGGGTAAAGACCTAGATATTCAAGTAACTCAAGACGCAGTTTCAATCGCTGGCGAACATCGTTACGAGAAAAAGTCTGAATCCAATGGTAACATTCGCTCTGAATTCCGTTATGGCAGCTTCCAAAGAGTAATTCCTCTGCCAACTAAAGTACAAAATCAACAAGTCAAAGCAGACTTAAAAGATGGGATTTTTACTCTGACTTTACCTAAGCTACAACAAGAACAGAACAAAGTATTCAAGGTAAATTTAGGTCAATCCCAAGCTGCAACAGCGTCTATTGAAGCGGGTAATGGTGACGGAAACACCAACACTGCATCAGCTAACGAAAATACCAATGATGCATCACAGCAAACTACTGAAATTGTTTCCTAAAATGTTTTGTTCTTTCATTTAAGAGTTTGTACACCTCTGCATTAAGTAAGTGATGATACACCCCAGATCATCTCCGGTGCTGGGGTTTTTACTTTAACTTCTTTGCCGGAAGTCCCGCGCTCTACTGCTCCGGTGAGCTTGGGAATTGATAGGCAGGTGACGACCTATAGGGAGTTACCATATCTATATTTATTGATTTTACCACGAACAAGATTTGTGATATAATTAATTTATGAGAAACGTTGTCAAAGTCCGAATTTATCCAACTACAGCCCAAAAAGAAGCATTATTGCAAGCTTTTGGTTGTGCTAGATGGTGGTGGAATCGTGCATTGAATCTAAACAACGAAACTTATAAAGCAACAGGGAAAGGCTTGTCTAGACAGGGATACAACGACCTTTTACCCGCACTCAAGCAAGAGTTTCCTTGGCTAAAAAATTGTTATTCGCAAGTGTTGCAGTCTGTTAGCCTGAATCTATCTAGGGCGTTCATCAACTTCTTTGAAGGTAGGGCAAAATACCCTAATTTCAAAAGCAAGCATGGCAAGCAGTCTATTCAATATCCCCAATCGGTCAAGCTATTGAATAGAGTAATTAAGCTGCCAAAAATAGGTGAAGTAGAAGCAAAACTTCATCGCACTTTTGACGGAGTTTTGAAGACAGTGACAGTTAGCATGACTTGCACAGGCAAGTATTATGCTGCCTTGCTGTTTGATGATGGATTACCGATTGAAACAGCATCCACCAACGGAAAAGCCCTAGGCATAGATCTAGGTTTGACTCATTTTGCAATTACCAGTGACGGCTCAAAGTTTGATAATCCTAAACACCTATTGAAGCGTGAGAAAAACCTAAAACGCAAGCAACAAAAACTATCGCGTAAAGTTAAAGGCTCGGTAAGTCATGCCAAAGCAAGAAAAATAGTTGCACGAGTACACGAACGCATAATCAATACTCGCAAAGACTTTCAACATAAACTGTCTCGCAAACTGGTGAACGAAAACCAAGTCATCATTGTTGAGAATCTAGCCGTCAAAAACATGGTAAAGAATCACAATTTAGCTAAGGCAATTAGTGATTGTGGTTGGTCAGAATTTACCAGGCAGTTAAAATACAAGTCAGAAAAAGAAGGAAAAATCTACTTAGAAATAGGACGCTTTTTCCCTTCAAGTAAGACTTGTCACGTCTGCCTAAATCAGATCGGTAGCCTTCCTCTAGAAGTGCGAAGCTGGACTTGTAAAGCTTGTCAAACTAAGCACGATAGAGATATAAACGCTGCCAAAAACATTCGCGATGAAGGCTTACGTTTACTTCGACAAAGCTCAGTACAAGTATTAGCGTTAGGGACTAGCGCTACTGTCAGTGGAGAGAGTGTAAGACCAAAACGGGGTCGCAAGACCTCCGTAGAGGCATCTGTCCGTGAAGCTGGAAGCCCACACTATATTGGTACTCCAATTAGTGTTGGGTAGTTCACAAGTATTTTCTTTGTATAGGATAAGAAGAGAGGCAATCAAACCTTGCTTCATTTACTAAAACTGCACAGATAGCAGGAAATTTGTTTTGAGATTGCTAAGTTCATGTATAGTTACAACAACTCAGCTACCTATTTCAGTGAACACGAGGTTTACCCTTGCCCAATTTGCCGTTATGGTGAAATTTCCCCTCTGTCACTGATGGATGCTATGGCTTGTAACTCTTGTCGCCATATTTTCACTACTGAAATAGAAAAACAACAGATTAAGATGGCGGATAGACAGCCGCCCTTGATTTGGCGCTGGAATGGCAGAAGGTGGACAGAAGCACACCTAGAAGGAGTAGAACTGGGTTGGGCTTATTGGGTAGGAGCGATCGCTTTTGTTATCTTCCCGACTACTTTACTGGGATTAACGGCTTACGTTAGACCTCCTGTTTCTGGTAGCTTGTTATCGTGGTTGCCAACTGTTTGGACTGGACTAGCTTTTTTATTGCATCTAGGAATTGTCCTTTGGCTAGTAATTGAGTTTTATGAATTTCCAGTTCAGGCTTATTTAAGTGCTAGGCGACAACAGATATTTGGACGATAATGCTACAGCTTAATCGAGCGCTGCTAACACAGCTTTAGGCAACAATTTATCTTTAAACCAAATTATTTTTGCAGGTACATCAGTTAGCTTTACCCCTGCTTTTTCTAAATTGAGTCGCTCTGAAATTGCCAAAATCAAATCATTCCGTTCAGCACGGCGCACTTGGGCAAATTTCTTTTGCAAGTATTCTGGCCGCCAATAGCCGACAATTTCTAGTAAGAATGTGCGCCCATCAGGATGCACTAGGCGAAAATCTGGAATCATCACACTACCAGGAATCGGGATTAAATCGACTTCTCGCTCTAACACCCAGTCAGTTTTTAGTGAATCCCAGCGATCGGCAAACGCAGCCTCTAACATAGAGTCATAAGGCTTACCTGGTGGGTAATGAGACACTAAGCCACAATCAGAATCAAGACTAAATCGTCCTGTTTTCCAGTTATTTGTGTAAAAGTCGCGAGTTTGCAAAGTTGCGCTGAGACTCCATTTAGTGACGTGCAGTAAAGCTGGAATCAGTTTAGCGATCGCAAGTCCATATCGCGTACTCGGATTAAATAAACTCGTAGGGCCATCAACCGTAATCGTAAACCCGTGATCTGCATCCCCCTCGATATAAGCCATTAATTGAAATAATTTTAGATAGCGAAACAACAGCTTATACTCACCCGGAACATTACGATGGGCATTCAAAGTAAGGTGACTCGCCCGATAAAACACACCCTGCACTTGCGATAAATTATATCGATGCAGCAAATTTTCCGGCGTTGGCACATCAAACTGCGTCATAATCCGATTTTCTGCTAAATCTGCATAAAGCCCAGAGCGAATTTGCTCCGCTAAAACTTCTTGAGCAAGTTCCTGGCTCATCTGCAACGCCAAAGTATGAAGTGTTTGATTACTCTGATGACTGCTAGGAATAGACTGTGCAGACAAAGCAAAAACCCGTTCTCTTAACAACTGGGGTTCCAACGGACTAACTATTTCAAACTCACACATACTTTTAAGTAAATGTGCCAAACCCCGTTTCAGCCGATAATCAGGCGTATCACCTTCCAACTCCTGTAACTGGCGATTTAGTTCACCTTGAGTACAACCCCGCGCCTCTTCAAAGCAGGTAATTAACTCAGTTGCAATACTTAAATTATTTTCATCAATCTTCAGTCTCTTCGGAATTATCGCTTCCCCACTCACCCGGTGCATCAGCAACTCGCTTGGTAACATTCCCACTCACTCCATAAATAGTTGTAGACGGCACAATCTCCAACTGCCGCGCTTTTCCCTCTGCCCCTCTGCTCCTCTGCTCCTCTGCTCCCCTGCTCCCCTGCTCTCCTCGCCGCCTTAACGATGTCCCTTCCTCACTCGTATCTTCCGCAACCACCTCATACAACAAAGCAAACTTATCCTTATCTTTCCCTTTACGCAGAATCCGCCCTAATCGTTGAATATACTCCCGCGCCGAACCAGTACCAGATAAAATAATTGCCACACTTGCAGCAGGCACATCAACACCTTCATTTAGGACATGAGAAGCTACAAGAGATTTATATTCACCCTCTCGAAACTTAGTTAAAATTTCGTGGCGTTCTTTAACAGGAGTTTGATGAGTAATTGCGGGAATCAGCAACTCTTGAGAAATGCGGTAAACAGTGGCATTATCAGCAGTAAAAATTAAAGTACGTTCTGGATAGTGTTCAGCAATCAAATTAGCCAGAATTCGGAGTTTACCGTCTGTACCTAAAGCGATTTCTTTCGCTTCACGGTGCGCTAGCATTGCTCTACGTCCTGCTTGCGATCGCGCACTTGCTTGCACAAACATCTGCCAACCTTTAAGACTACCCAGAGAAATCTTTGATTCTCGTAAAAAACCGTTACGCAGTTGAATTAATTGGTTATAGCGCAGGCGTTCTTGTTGCGATAATTTCACCTTAATTTGGACAACTTCATGTTTTGCAAGCGCATTGCCAGCCAGTTCCTCAGCAGTTTTGCGATATACTTCTGCACCAATTAAAATATTTAAGTCAGCGTGTTTACCATCTGTGCGTTCCGGTGTTGCCGTGAGTCCGAGTCGGTAGGGAGCGATCGCATACTCTGCAATGACGCGATTAAAATCTGTAGGCAAGTGGTGGCATTCATCAAAGATCAACAACGCATAGCGGTTGCCTAATGACTCGGCATGGATAGCAGCACTATCGTAAGTAGCGACAAGAATAGAAGTGCGATCGCGTGAACCACCCCCCAACAACCCTATCTCTGCATCGGGAAAAGTTGTCTTCAGTTGAGCATACCACTGGTGCATCAAATCCAAAGTTGGCACAACAATTAACGTACTGCGGGGCGTAGATTGCATAGCTAGTTGTGCCAGATAAGTCTTACCAGCTGCTGTAGGTAATACAACTACACCTTTACGCCCCGCTTGCTTCCAAGCTGTTAACGCCTCAGTTTGATGTAGGTACGGTTCCATCTCCAAGATAGGGACAAGTTCTAAGGGATCAAATGCTTTTGCTTGATCTACAAAACTTGCTCCTTCGGCTTGTAATGCTTCGACAAGCGATCTGTAGTCTATGGCTGGAATGCGGAATTTTTCGATGCGATCGTCCCAAGTAGCATAATTCACCCATGCTTTACCTCTAGGCGGTGGATGCACAATTAAAGTGCCACGATCAAAAGTTAGTGTAGGTGTACGAGCCATAGTGCAAAGGGCAGTTCTTAACAAGGGTACAAGGGGGCTTTTTTCTACTGAGAAAAGGACTTAAGGGTGAGGTGAAGTTAATTTTCAAATTTTTATACCTCCTGATGATAAGTTGTGGTCAAACTGAAAGCTAGACAAGGAAACAAAGGCAAATTTCTCTATCACTTGCTCATCGCTTAGTCAGTAATTAGCCCTACTACTTTGGATAGATTTACACTACGGCTTTGCTGACAACTTATCTGAGTGAGCAAAAATAATAGGTTGAGCGATCTCTTTGAGTTGCTACCTACGGGAAAGCTAACGTTTAAGTATCGAGTATCTTCGGTAGAAGTTTGCCTTTCGTAAGCGACATCTTTATTCTGAGGTCGAGAAGGTCTATACCCCAAATCTAGACGGTAATTTTTCTGTGTCGTTTCTCTGCTCCTTTTTTGCTCCCCACTTTGGCTGATGATATTGACTCCTAGCGTCGCATGAAACAGCACTTATCTTTGCAATGTTCACACCGCAATCGCACTTGGATTCCTTATTTTGTTCTATTAGTTACCCTCCTGCTGACAACGTTCGCTACGTACTACGTGGCAAGGACGGCTAAAGCTAAAGAAGAATTACGCTTCGAGAAAGCAGTCCAAAGTACACACGAAAAAATTGAAAATCGTTTAGATACTTACATCACTCTGCTGCGGGCAACAAGTGGGTTATTTGCTGCCAATGATGTTAGCCGCGCTCAATTTCGTGCTTTTGTCAACCGCCTCAGATTACAAGATCGCTATCCAGGAATTCAGGGAATTGGTTATTCTGTACGAGTAACGCCCCAAGAAGTAAATGCCCTAGTTGCGAATATGCAAACACAGGGTATAGAAAACTTTACCATTCGCCCAGAATTTCAGCGTAACGAGTATCACTCGATCATTTATCTAGAACCATTGGATCGACGCAATCAGGCAGCGATCGGTTTTGATATGTTTACAGAGTCATTACGCCGCGCCGCAATGGAACGCGCCCGCGATACTGGCGCACCCGCAGCCTCCGGTAAAGTTACTCTAGTACAGGAAATTGACAAGCAAAAGCAGGCTGGCTTTTTGATCTATGTTCCGATTTATCGTAACGGTGCAATACCAGACACGATAGTTGAGCGTAAGGCAACGTTAATAGGCTTTGCTTTCAGTCCTTTTCGTGCTGATGACCTGATGGCAGGAATCTTGGGTACAGAGAAGCCAACCATAAATTTTCAGATTTATGACTCAACTGTTACCCCAGAAAATTTGCTGCATAGTTCCATTTCTGATACTCAGGTAAATGAAGCATCTTACCAACCGAGGTTTAGAACTACAACAACTATTGATATTGCAGGACGCACTTGGAAAATTGCTTTTGCTTCTCAACCGGAATTTGACCGGACTTTAGAAGAAAATTTAGTGCCTTACATTTTTTTCAGTGGCGTAGTGGTTAGCATGGTGCTGTTTGGTGTCACGCGATCGCAAGCTAGGGCGAAAGATGCAGCAGAGCAAGCAGTGGCAGACTTGTACTCTTCAGAACAAGCACTGCGTCAAAGTGAGGAACGCTATCGCGCTTTTATTGAGCAAAGTTCAGAAGGTATTTGGTGCTTTGAACTTGAGCAACCTTTGTCAACAAAGCTTTCAGTAGAGCAGCAAATTGATCATTGTTATCAGTATGGCTATCTAATTGAATGTAATGATGTTATGGCGCAGATGTATGGCTATTCCCGCTCTGAAGAAATTGTAGGAGTAAGGCTAAAAGACCTGCTGATTGACTCAGATCCAAATAATATCGAATATCTGCGCTCTTTTATCCGTTCTGGATACCGACTAAATGCCGCAGAATCGCATGAGGTTGATCAGCACGGAGGAGCAAAATATTTCTTGAATAGTCTGGTGGGAATCGTTGAAAATGGCGTTTTAGTAAGAGCTTGGGGAACTCAACTTGATATTACCCAGCGCAAGCAGCTTGAGGATGCTTTAAAACAAAAATCAGTCGAACGAGAAGTCTTACTGAATTCAATTCCAGCGCTAGTTTATTACAAAGATTTGGCTTCAAAATACATTGCTGTTAATCAAACATTTGCAGAAATCATTAATACACCTATTGATAAAATCCCTGGCAAAACTGATTTTGACTTTTTCCCAACAGAGCAAGCAGCAGCATTTCGCAAAGATGACAGAGAAGTCATCGATTTGGGCGATCGCAAATGGAATATTGAAGAACGTTTAACGAGCGCTGATGGTAAGACGATGTGGGTTACAACCTACAAAACTCCCTACCGTAATCAAAGTGGTGAAATTACGGGCATGGTAGGAATTACGATTGACATCACCGAGCGCAAGCAAATTGAGGCGGAACTGAGAGAGCGAGAAACACGCTATCGGCTAGTCGCACGAGCTACTAATGATGCGATCTGGGATTGGGACTTAATCACAAATACGGTGGAGTGGAATGAAGGCGTTGAGACACTCTTTGGCTATTGGGCAACAGATGTAAGTTCTGGTAGTAATTGGTGGTACGAACATATTCACCCAGACGATAGAGAAAGAATCGTCTCTGGTATTCATGAAGTAATTGATAGCGGTGGACAAATCTGGACGGATGAATACCGCTTTCTACGCGCTGATAAGTCTTATGCCTTGGTGATTGATCGGGGATTTGTCGCCTATGACGAGCAGGCAAAACCAGTACGCATGATCGGCTCAATGATGGATATTACCGAGCGCAAGAAAGCAGAGGCGGAACTGCGCTTCAGCGAAGCTCGGTTTCGGATGTTGCTGGACAATGTGCAGGATTACGCAATTTTCCTCCTTGACATTAACGCCCGTGTCGTTCGTTGGGGCGTGGGGGCAGTGAATATTTTAGGCTATCAGGAAGCAGAGATTCTGGGTCAATCAGGCTCGATAATTTTTACTCCTGAAGACCTTGAGCGCGGCGCAGACAAGGAAGAACTGAACCAGGCAGTAGCTGAAGGTAAGGCTGAGGACGAACGCTGGCACGTGCGTAAGAATGGCAGCCGTTTCTGGGCAAGTGGTATGATGACCGCTTTACGGAATGAAAGCGGTCAGCTGCAAGGCTTCGCGAAAATAATGCGCGACTTTACTGAGCGTAAGCAAGCAGAGCAAGAACGCGAACAACTACTAGCGCGTGAGCAAGAAGCACGTGCCGAGGCGGAAGCAGCAAATCGGATGAAAGATGAGTTTTTAGCTACACTTTCCCATGAGTTGCGCACCCCGTTAAACGCAATGGCGGGGTGGACTCAGCTACTGCGTACCCGCAAGTTTGACGAAAAAACTACGGCTCGTGCTTTAGAGACAATTGATCGCAACACAAAGTCGCTGGCGCAACTAATCGAAGATGTTTTGGATGTGTCGCGGATTATTACGGGTAAGCTACGGCTGAATATGTCTCACGTAGAACTTGTACCAGTAATTGAGGCAGCGATTGAAACGGTACATCCAGCTGCTGATGCTAAACATATTCAAATTGAGTTGATTTTAGCAGCCGCAGCTGGTTCAGTTTTTGGTGATGTCAACCGTTTACAGCAAGTCTTCTGGAATCTACTCTCTAATGCAGTTAAATTCACACCCAAGGGAGGGCGCATTGAAATTGAGCTTGAAATGATCGACTCTCGTGTGCAAGTTCGCGTAAAAGACACAGGACTTGGTATCGCTCCTGAATTTCTGCCCTATGTATTTGAGCGCTTCCGCCAAGCTGATAGTACAACAACAAGATCCTATGGCGGACTTGGGCTAGGATTGGCTATTGTGCGGCACTTGGTAGAATTGCACGGCGGTACTGTTGGCGTAGAGAGTGCAGGAGCAGGACTTGGGGCGACGTTTATTGTGAATTTGCCGTTGAGAGCGGTACGCTTGGCAACGAGTCAGCCAAAGCAAGCTAAATTGATTGGAGAAGTACCATACATTAGTAATTTGCGATCACTTGAAGGTGTGCGGGTGCTAGTTGTAGATGATGAGCCTGATGCCCGCGAGTTAATTACCACAGTTCTTGAAGAGTACAAAGCGCAAGTTATAGCTGTAGCAACAGCAGACGCAGCTCTAAAAGCAATTAAACAACTACAGCCAAACGTTTTGGTAAGCGATATTGGAATGCCCGAAGAAGATGGCTATGCACTTATTCGCAATGTGAGGGCGCTTGATGCCCACCAAGGAGGGCGGATTCCAGCTGTGGCACTTACAGCTTATGCTAGGGCTGAAGATCGTACACAGGCATTACTCGCAGGTTTTCAGCAGCACATTTCTAAGCCAGTTGATCCAGCTGAACTAGCTGCCGTAGTTGCCAGCCTCACTGGACGCAATGAAAATACCTAAAGTTCAAATTTTGCAACAGTTGAATTGATGACTAAAAAATATTTAATCTGCTATCAATGAGCTAAATTAAGCTGTTATCCAAGTAATTGAGATCGCTTTATGTATTTCTGGCGAATCGAAAGGTTAAAACGTGAGATGGCAATTTGCCCGTTATCTGAATCTGAGACTTTGCCATATTTAATTGTGTATATAACTTGCACAACTATTTTTTCTTTTGTACCCTACACTTTTACAAATATCTGGGACACTTTATCTGCGATTTTTAGCGCTTTTTTAGCAGTAGTTGGAACTATCTACATATACAGACAAAATGGTGGTGTAGATGGACAGTATTTTTTGCAGCGCTACTTTGCTATTAGTTGGGTTGTTACATTACGCTTGCTATTGATTGGTACAATTACTATCATTATTTTTTCTATCCTGCTTGCATTGGCTAATGTCTCATCAGAAGAAACAACATGGTATGAGTTTTTCTTCCTCTCTGTTTTTGAAGTCATTTTTTATCAAAGAATTGGTCATCACGTTAGAGATGTTGCTCGAAGAACCATAATAGGTTGATCCCTGAGAATTGCTTTAACACATTGCTGAATGTACTTAATATAGCCCCCTTTCCTCACTCCGAGAAAATTTGACAGATTTGTGTCGTTTCAGCCCACAAAAAATCAATATTTCAACCTAGTTTGACGAAAGAGGGATAGAGTACAGACTCGTCAACACTAACTTCACTTCTACGGTTGACTCAAATCATCCGGCTCAACGCCTAATTCTTTCAGTCTTTGCAGCAGATTGTCTGCCCGTTGGCGTTCCGCTTCTGCCCTTACTTCTGCCTGTTGCGCCCTTTGATTACTTACAGCCTCTGCTTCCTCTGGCGTGAGAACAAGTTCTCCTTCAGATGTAAAAAACCGCAATTGTTCTCCTAAAATCCCCAAATATAGCTGTAATTCGTCACTCCAAAGCCATCCCTGTTCGTTCGGGATTATTTCTTCATAACGACGGTAAGTGAGTTTAAATCCAGCAAATTCTAAGGTGTAGGGATCAAACCAAAAATAATTTGGGGTGCGGAAAACATCTTGGTATAATTGCTTCTTCAAACCTCGATCATTTTTAGCTGTTGAGTCTGAAAGAACCTCCAAAATTAAGTTGGGATATTTGCCGTCTTCTGCCCAAACCACCCAACTTTTGCGCTCCCGACGTTCTGTATTTAAAACTACAAAAAAGTCTGGACCTTTCACATCTTCAGATTTAATTTGACGGGTGCTGTAATATATGCTCATATTAGCCCCGACAAAGAAATCTTGGCGGTCTTGCCACAACCGCTCTAAGCAAGTCAATAGTAGGATAAGTTGTTTTAAATGGCGGTAACTTTCCAAGGGTGGCTCATCACTCCACAAGTCGCTAGGTGGAAAAATTGGGGCATCAGGTTGACTGTGTACCATATTGCATAGCCCAAATTGTAGCAATTGGGGTATAAGTAGTTGTTTCCAGTTTATCTAACTTGAGCAATACTCTAATTCCTAGAAAAACTACTGTAACTTTTAGCTTTTTAAGTACAAGCGATACCGTAGGATCGGGCAAAGCCCTACGCTAGCAACAGATGATTATCTCAAGCCAGTTTTTACTAGAAGTTAGCCATGTCCCAAAATAATGAAATTGCTGTTGAATTCTGTGATGTCACTTTTAGCCGCAATCATCAACCTTTGGTATCTAATTTAAAGTTTAGCATTCGTCGTGGCGAAGCACTGGTATTACTCGGACGCAGTGGCAGTGGTAAAACAACGACGATGAAATTAATCAATCGTTTGTTTACACCGACAGAAGGCGAAGTGATATTTGATGGTATTTCTACAACTGCCTGGGATGAAATTAAATTACGGCGAAAAATTGGTTATGTAATTCAAGAAATTGGCTTGTTTCCTCACTTCACAATTGAGCGTAATGTTGGCTTAGTTCCTCATCTTGAGGGTTGGAAACCTAAACAAATTAAAACGCGAGTCTATGAACTTTTACAGCTAGTTAATTTGGAACCAAAACAATTTGCCCAACGCTATCCCCATGAACTTTCGGGAGGACAACGGCAACGAGTCGGGGTAGCAAGGGCGTTAGCAGCTGATCCGCCAGTGTTGTTAATGGATGAACCGTTTGGCGCACTTGATCCGATTACTCGTCTAGAAATTCAACAAGAGTTTCGCCGTTTACAACAAGAATTGGGTAAAACAGTAATCTTTGTCACCCACGATATTCAAGAAGCGTTCGTTTTAGCTTCACGAATCGGGCTAATGCAGCAAGGACAGATGGTAATGTTGGGGACACCGGAGGAATTTTTGGTTTCGCCGCAACCAGAAGCACAAGCTTTTCTGCGATGTCTGCGTTCTCTAGAAACAACTGGAGACAAATTATGTTGAGTGATTTCTTTCTCGTGCGATATGGTGCAGAAATTTTGCAGCGTACAGGCGAACACTTATTTTTAGTTGGAATTGCAATTGCGATCGCTATCCTCATAGGCATTCCTTTAGGAATATTAATAACTCGCAAAACTAACCTTCGTCAACTCATTCTAGGTATTGCAAATGTTCTCCAAACAATTCCCAGTCTGGCGCTATTTGGCTTACTCATTCCCGTACCAATAATAGGCGGAATTGGCAGTACCCCAGCGATTATCGCTCTAACTTTGTATTCACTTTTGCCGATTATTCGTAATACTTACACTGGAATTACTGGGGTTGATCCAGCTATTCGTGAAGCTGGAAAAGGCATGGGAATGACCGATCAACAGTTGTTGTTTCAAGTTGAAATTCCCCTAGCGTTGGGAGTTATTTTAGCAGGAGTACGGGTGGCAACTGTAATTGCTATCGGTATTGCGACAATTGCCGCCGCCATTGGCGCTGGTGGACTTGGAGTATTTATTTTTCGCGGTATTGCGGTAGTAAATAATCAATTAATTCTTGCAGGCGCAATTCCCGCAGCAGTAATAGCAGTGTTGGCAGATGTGGCGATTGGCTGGCTAGAACGTCGGCTGACGCAGAGAGGGAGAAGAGGACTAGGGGACTAGGGGACTAGGGGACTAGGAAAGATAGAAAATTAAATCTTCAACTACTGACTACTCACTCATGAAAAAGTTTTTTGTTTTATGCTTGCTTACTTTTGGTTTAATTTTTGCGATCGCAAGCTGCAATCCTAACTCTAATTCAACTAGCGGCGGTGATATTGTCATCGGCTCAAAAGATTTCACTGAGCAAGATATTTTAGGTGAATTACTAGCACAGCATATCGAATCATCAACAACGCTAAAAGTTGACCGTCGTCTTCACCTCGGCGGCTCATTTGTTTGCCATCAAGCAATCACCGCAGGTCAAATTGACGCTTATATTGAATATACGGGAACAGCTTTTACTGCTATTCTTAAACAAAAGCCAATTAGCGATCCTAAAGCAGTTTTTCAACAAGTTAAAACCGCTTATAATAAACAATTTGGGTTGGAAGTAACTCAACCTTTGGGCTTTGAAAATACCTTCGCTATTATTGTACGTGGTGCAGATGCTAGGGCGCTCAATATTCAAACTTTGTCACAAGCTGCCCAATATACACCCCAATGGCAAGCTGGTTTTGGCTATGAATTTACTGAGCGCGAAGATGGATTTTCAGGATTATCTAAAACCTACGGGCTACAGTTTGCTAAATCTCCCCGTGTTATGGATTTAGGTTTAATTTATCGTGCTTTAATTCAAAACCAAATTGATTTAACTGCGGGTAACTCAACTGATGGACAAATTGCTCGGTTAGATTTAACGGTGTTAAAGGATGATTTGCATTATTTCCCGCCTTATGAAGCCACGCCGATTGTGCGTCAAGCAACCTTAAAACAACACCCAGAATTACGTTCTGCGATCGCGCAGCTAGGCGGACTCATTACAGAAGACGAAATGCGCTCTTTAAACTATCAAGTTGAAGGTGAATTGCGTGATATCAAAGAAGTTGTCCGCGAATTTTTGCAAGCTAAAGGTTTAATTAAACAATGATTTTAATTGCAGAAGTGCTTGAAAATAGGCGCAGATTTTGATATAGTTAATTTTATAATGGAAATCTGTGCAGAATTTTTATTCTTCAACATATTACAGTAATTTACGCAGAACTTATCAAACTAAGTTATTAAATTTAATATTTTCCCACCCTAAAAAACTTAAAATTGTTTAATTGTTTTGATAGACTAAATTTTATAATAGAAATCTGTCTCAAAATTTTATTAAAGCTAATATTCCCATTATAAAATAAATAATACAATGAATTGCGGGGAAAGTATAGTACCAACTCTGATAAATTTTTCCGCACTGACATAGTTCACAATTTGAGCCTATTAGCCAGCGATATTGATAGTTATTTCAAAAAAAACTATTACCAAGGTTCCCGAATTTCTTGTTCGAGTTTACCTTTTGGGCTAACAGTATAAATTATTTCTGGCAAAAACAAGTTATAGTTATCTACTGTGTCGCTCAAGTCTGTTTGGTCACAAAAAATTCGCAGAACCATTAAATTACTAAAATGTATTGCCAAATCCCAAGCAGGTAAACATAGCTCGATAGACTCTACCTTTTGATCAACGATATTTTGCAGACCTTTAAGCATTGAGCCATCTTTCGTGTTGTCTTCCCAACAGCCACATATCACTTCAACTTCTGAATCAATCCGCCAAACACATTTGAAAAAAAGTATCATTTCGCCTTCATACTTTTGCTGTTCCTCACTAAGATGTGGGTTATTAATAGGTTGTGGTAATGGGATCTTATTACCAAAATTTAAACTGATTACAGAACCAGTACCCTTACCTGCAACAACACCCCAGCAGATCTGACCAATAAGGCTATTTAAGCTATTTCTAAACTCAGCAATAATATTGCCCTGCATATCTTCTTTTCCTAATTTAATTATCCCTACTTTTTCAACATAGCCTTAGCGATATCGTGGTTTTCTTCAGCTAGCTAGTGGTTACGTTGTGTAAGCGCTGAATAGTGTTTTCTGGTCAACCATACGCCGATTACGCAATATGGCATTTTAAGTTTAATTCAGCCTATCCACTAAGTTACTTGGTTTGACTAATACACCAAGCATCCTTTATAGGTACAAGAGTTAACAAATTTATTGCCTTACGTTAAGTGAAGTATTTTTTCCTAATAAAACTGTTTTGCTTCGATATCAATAAACTTTGAAAACCTAAATTTAAATGGCACTAATTCAAAGTGTATCGTCTAGTTTAAAAGCTTAACTATATTTGTATTGCAGTCATTTAAATAACTGCAATTAACAAACAGATTCATTAGCTAAAACTTTGTTAACTTAGAAAGCTGGATAAATGCCGCCCTATTGCGCTTACCCTTAATAATTTGTTCTTATACTTTTTGGAACATAACTATTGTAACGTTTGGGTTTCGCCTTAACGAGCGTGCCATTCGCTTATCACCTGATTCAGAAAAATTAGTCTTGCTACTGAATAATCTGGGATTTAGCTTTATTCAAATCGAATTGCTGGATGTCAATCCAACTTCCAAACGTTGCTTGAGGATGAAGTTGTTTAGGACGGTAAAAAGGTCGTCATAACATTTTAAATTGGCGCGAGTTTGAGCTTTCTGAGCCAGGTTAGCCCTGGAAATTGGGTTATCAGGTGGATACGCGGAAGTTTGACAGCTTGTCTTTTGACGGCGACAGCAGATTAACTCAATATTATTAGGAAGCATCTAAGCCAACTTCTAAGTCTGTTGAAAGCAGCCTCATTCAAAAAGCTACTGTCACTCGTGGCGTGTGGATTAGTGTGCGCTGGCTGGTTGACTGACAAAACTCAAGGGACAAAGCTGTAGGATCTGACTATAAATTCACGCTGCAACTGGTTTTGTAACTGCTTTTTTGAAGCGAAAGCTGGGTCTGGATCGAGTTGCCCTTGTAAAGCA